>DASYAD010000311.1:0-8566 GCA_036501515.1 Trebonia sp.
ACGCCAGTGGCTTGCCCGCCTCGACGCCGAAGCCGTTCACGACGTTGACCACGCCGGCGGGCAGCAGGCCGGCGATGAGCTCGATGACCTTGAGCAGCGACCACGGCGTCTGCTCGGCCGGCTTGATGATGACGCAGTTGCCGGCCGCGAGCGCCGGGGCCAGCTTCCAGGTCGCCATCAGGATCGGGAAGTTCCACGGGATGATCTGCCCGACCACGCCCAGCGGCTCCTGGAAGTGATAGGCGATCGTGTCGCCGTCGATCTCGGACAGGGTGCCTTCCTGGGCCCGGATCGCGCCCGCGAAATAGCGGAAGTGGTCGACGGCCAGCGGCAGGTCGGCCGCCAGGCTTTCCCGGATCGGCTTGCCGTTCTCCCAGGTCTCGGCGACCGCGAGCATCTCGAGGTTGGCCTCGATGGTGTCCGCGATCTTGTTGAGGATGTTCGCGCGCTCGGCCGCGGAGGTTCTTCCCCAGCTCTGCTTGGCGCCGTGCGCAGCGTCAAGCGCGAGGCTGATGTCAGCCTCGGTGGACCGCTACGAGATCGCCTCCGCCCGCCGCAGCGCGCCCGCCGGCCCGCAGACCCACAGCAGCTGCCCCTGCTCGTCGGCGACCGCCATGACCGCCTCGCACTCTTCCGGCGCCTGGCCGAGCACGTCGGAGAGCAGCGGGAAAATCTGCGCCAGGGGATGCTCAGCCCGGTACTGGCACAGCAGGCTGCGGTCCAGGGTGATGGGCGGCTCGCTGGTGTCGGCCAGGGGCCGGCCCGGCGCTACGCTTGGCCCGGATATCGACCGGACGGCAAGGAGGCCGCATGGCAGCCGGACAGCTTAGCGTGGGGGAGTTCGCGTTCCCCGGGCCGCTCAGGGACCAGCTGGTGGCGGCCGTTCTGGACGGCACCAAAACCACCACGACGGGGCTGCTCGACGACTACGCGCGGGACCGCGAGCCGCTGCCGCGGCCCGGCGACCGCCAGGTGGTGATCGACTCCGCGGGCGAGCCCGTCGCCTTGATCGAGGTCGTCGCCGTGCGGGTGCTGCGGGTGGCCGACGTCGGCCTCGCGCACGCGCTCGGCGAGGGCGAGGGCTACGCCAGCGTCGCCGACTGGCGAGCGGGGCACGAGGAATTCTGGCACTCCGCCGTGATGCGCGCGTACGTCGGCGACCCCGCTTTCACCGTCGGCGACGACACGCAGGCGGTGGCGGTCGAGTTCCGCCTCGTCGACGGCGAGCACGACCTCGCCGCCCTGCTCAGGGAGGCCAAGCGCACGCCCGCGCTGATCCCGTCATCTACCCGGTCGCTGCCGCTGGCCGTGGCGGCGAAGGGCGCGCGGATCTTCGACGAGGCCGGCCTCGACTACATCGACGCGTCGTCCGGCCCGCTCGCGGTCACACTCGGCCACGGCCATCCGCGGGTGATCGCGGCCGTCACCGAGCAGTTCGGCGCCGTCGACTACGTGCACCGCACCCAGTTCAGGAACGGCGCCGCCGAGCGGCTGGCCGTCCAGGTGACGGAGCGGCTGGGGGGCGGACTCGATCACGTCATGTTCGTCAGCAGCGGCTCGGAGGCGAACGAGATCGCGATGAAGTTCGCCCACCTGTACTGGGCCGCCGCGGGACGGCCGGACAAGCACCGGTTCGTGTCGAGCTCGGTCAGCTATCACGGCAACACGGCTGGCGCGCTCGGCGCGTCCGGGCAGCCCCGGTACGCCGCGCCCTACCGGCCGCTGGTGCACGCGGGCGAGACCATCACCGCCCCGCAGGTGTTCCGGCTGAAGGTCCCGGCGGACAGCACCGCCGCGGAGACGTGCGCCGCCAGGCTCAGGGCCGAGTTCGCCGGCCTCGACCTGCGGCAGACCGCCGCGGTGCTGCTCGAGGGCGTCGGCGGCTCAGGCAGCGGTGTGCTGGTGCCGCCTGACGGCTTTCTCCGGGAGCTGCGCGCGCTGTGCGACGCCAGCGACGTGCTGTGGATCTGCGACGAGGTGATGTCCGGCTTCGGCCGCACCGGCGCGTGGTTCGCCTTCCAGCACGCGGGGGTCGCCCCCGACATCGTAACGTTCGCGAAGGGGGCGGGCGGCGGGACGCTCCCGCTCGGCGGCGCCGCCCTGTCCGGCCGGGTCTGGGACCAGGTTCGCGCCGTCTACCCGGCGATGACGGCCGGGCACACGTTCACCAACGCCCCGCTGGCCTGCGCGGCCGGGCTGGCGACGATCGGCGCGATCGGGGACGAGCGGCTGGTGGACCGCGTCGCGGTCCGCGGCGTCCGGCTGGGCGAGGAGCTGACCGGGCTGCGGGCGCAGTTCCCGTTCGTCGGCGATGTCCGCGGCCTCGGGTACCTCTGGGGCGTTGAGTTCGTCGGCGATCCCGAGACGGCGGAGCCGCCGGACCCCGCCCTGGACGTCACCGCCAAGGTGGTCGCCGCGGCCGCGGCCAGCCGGCTGATCGTGTATCCCGCGCGGTTCTGCGTGGACGGCACTCGCGGCGACGCCGTGCTCATCGGCCCGCCGCTGAACGCGACCGAGGAGGAGCTCGGCGAGCTGATGAGCCGCCTGCGGGCCACGCTGACGGCACTCCGCCCGCTGTTCCCCGGCTGCTAGCCGCCGCTTTTCTGATAACAGCAAGAAGCGCGGAGCGCGAACCAGCCACCCGCCCGCTCGCTCATTGATAACAGCAAGAAGCGCGGAGCGCGCGTTTTAGCTGCCCCGGTAGGTGGAGTAGGCGTAAGGCGACAGCAGCAGCGGGACGTGGAAGTGGCCCTCGGTGACCGTGAAGGCGATGGTGACCTCGGGGTAGAACGCCACGACAGCCCAGGCCGTGAAGTACGGTCCGGTCGCGAACGCCAGCCGGTAGGTTCCCGCCGGGGTGTCCGAGGCGAACCGGAGCCGGCCGTCCGCGTCGGTCACGCCCGACTCGACCGCCCGCCAGTCTCCGGCCAGTCCCGGCGTGCCCTCCGCCGCGCGACGGGACAGCGCGACGGTGATGCCCTGACCCGGGCCGCCGCGGCCCGCGTCGAGCACGTGGGTGGAAACGGTCATTCCGCCAGCTCCTTCCGCACGCGCAGGACGGTAATCTTGGCCAGCTCCGTGGTAGCCGCGCTCCGTTCCGACTCCGCATCGTTTTTCAGCCGCTGCCGCAGCGCGGCCAGCATCTGCGCCCCGCTGAGCCCGGTCGCGCAGATGAGGAACACGTGGCCGAAACGGTCCTCGTACTCGAGGTTGCCGGCCGTCAGGGCCGCTCGCGAGTCGTCAGCCACGCCCGACTGCTCGCGGGCGGACTGCCCGGACACGCGGGCGCCGATGCGCGGGTGGCGGTCCATCGCCTCAAGCACGTCGGCCCAGGTCATCGCCGAGAAAGCGGTCTCCACGGCCCGCTCGGCGGAGGCAGCCGACGCGAGCGGCCTGGCGTCTGTCATCGCGTCGGCGAACCGGCGCGAGGCGCAGCAGGCCAGCATGGCCGTGCGGGCCTCCTGCGCCGGCGCGGCGTTGAACCAGGCCAGAGTCACGGAACCTCCATTTCCTGGCCTCCAGCGTACGGCGACGTGCCGGTGTGACGTCGGTCGCACCGGGCCCGCGTAACGTGGGGCTATTCCTCTTGTAGCTTCCGCTAAACACGCGCGGGTTACCGTAACGCGGTCGCTTACTGGAGGTGCGCGTGCGGGTGGGGAAAGTTCTTGAACGGCCAGCGGTGCCAGTGGCCGGGGACACATGCGTCGCGGGACCGGAACCCGCGCTGCACGAGCTGCTGCTCGCCAGCGTGCCCGGCCCGGTCCTGAACTCGTCGAGGGAGCGGCTGCTCGGTCCCCTCAGGGAGTACGACGCGCGGCACCACGCCGAGCTGCTGCCCACCCTGACGTCGTTCCTGGCCTGCGACGGGTCGTGGTCGGCGTGCGCGTCGCTGATGTACGTGCACGTGAACACCGTGCGGTACCGGATCAGCCGGATCGAGGCCTTGACCGGACGTGACTTGTCCGCCCTGCCCGACCGGGTCGACTTCTTCCTCGCGCTGCGCGGGGCCTGACGCGCGCGGGCCGGCTCCAGACGGAGGCCCGGCCCGCGCGGCGCGAGCGAACCTAGACCGCGTTCGCGGCGATCACCGACGCGTAGAACTCGCCGCTGTCCTTGAGGATCCGCTGCTGGGTGCCGAAGTCGACAAAGGCAAGCCCGAAGCGCTTCGCGTACCCCTCGCCCCACTCGAAGTTGTCCACCAGTGACCAGGCGAAGTAGCCCTTGACCGGCACGCCGTCGGCGATCGCCTGGTGGATGGCGGTCAGGTGGCCCCGCAGGTAGGCGATCCTGTCGGGGTCGTGCACCTTCCCGTCCGCGGTGACGTAGTCGTACCAGGCCGACCCGTTCTCGGTGATGTAGACCGGCAGCTCGCCGGTCACCGGCGCGACCACCCGGGTGAGCAGCTCGCGGATGGACGTGGGCTCGACGAGCCAGTTCATCGTGGTGATCGGCAGTCCGTCCGGCTGGATCGACACCGTGCCGGGGCCGGTCACCGTCTCGCCGCGGCGCGGTTCGCCGTCCGGGCGGAGCAGGCCGACGTAGTGCGGCGAGTAGAAGTTGACGCCGAGGAAGTCGAGCGGCTGGCCGATGACCGCGAAGTCGCCGTCATGGACCAGGCCGGGCACCGCGGCGGGGGAGTAGGACGCGTCGCCGTCGAGCAGCTCCGGGTAGCGGCCGTGGAAGACCGGCTCCAGGTAGACCCCGTTCTGCCGTGCCTCGAGCGTGGCCGCGTGGGCGGCCGCCTCCGGGGTGACCGGCCGCTCCACCGTCAGGTTGAGCGTGATCCCGATGTCGCCCGTCGCCTTCCCCGCGCGCAGCGCGGTCACCGCCTGCCCGTGCGCCAGCAGCAGGTGGTGGTTGGCCGCGACCGCCTGCGCGGCGTCGCGGATGCCGGGCGCGTGCCGGCCGTCGCGGTAACCGACGTGCGCGACGACCCACGGCTCGTTGAGCGTGATCCACTTGCCGACCCGGTCGCCGAACGCGTCGCCCGCGATCGCGGCGAAGTCCGAGAACCAGCCCGCGATGTCCCGGTTGGCCCAGCCCCCGGCGTCCTGCAGCGCCTGCGGCAGGTCCCAGTGGTACAGCGTCACGGCCGGGGTGATGCCGGCCTCGAGCAGCCCGTCGATCACCCGGTTGTAGTAGTCGAGACCCTTGGCGTTGGCGGTGCCGCGCCCGGCCGGCTGGATTCGCGGCCAGGACAGGCTCAGCCGGTAGCCGCCGGCTCCGAGCCGCTTCAGCAGCGCGATGTCCTCGGGATAGCGGTTGTAGCTGTCGCACGCGACATCACCGGTGTCGCCGTGATTGGTCGCGCCTGGGGTATGGGAGAACGTGTCCCAGATCGACGGCCCCTTGCCGTCGGCGTCCGGCGCCCCTTCGATCTGGTAGGCGGCGGTGGCCGCCCCCCACAGGAACCCCTCGGGGAACCGGAGCTGCCCGTCAGCGGTCATCAGCGACACCTTTCCTCGGCCACCAGCACATAGAAATTAACCGATTTAGCCTATCAGGTGGTGGTTGAGGCGGGCGTGACAAGCAGGGCTGACACCGGGTTCGCGGGCGCGGTGAGGTGGAGTGCTTCGTGCCAGTCGCTGAACGACATCCGGTACTGGTAGCCGCTGCCAGCGCCGGTCGTCTCAAGCAGCACCGGCCGCCGCACCGGGCCGCTGGAGACGTACAGCACGTTCTTGGCCGTGGCGGGCAGCCCGCCCCCCGCCGGCGCGGGCGCCTGGAGGCCGTCTACCGGCTGGCCGGCGATGACGGACGACTTGACGAGGACGGGGCGGCCGCCGAAGGCGAAGGCGGTGGAGGCGACTGACTGCAGCGTGATTCCGGCGGTCACGTCGGCGTAGCTGGCCTGGCCGAGGTGCTGGCCGGGGCGCAGGGCGATCCACCGGCCCGCGTACTGCTCCGCCCGAAGCCGGGGCACGCCGAAAAAGCCTTCAAGGCTCTGGAGGTTGGCCTGGACGTAGCCGACCTTGTCGAGAAACAGGATGGTCGCGTGCTCGGTTTCGCCGACCGTGATGACCTGCCGTCCGCCGCTGGCGGTGGCGTCGTCGGAGTACTGGTCGGAGTAGGTATGAGCGGCGCTCTTGTCGCTGAGGTCGACGTTGATGTGCACCGAGCCGCCGGCCCGCGGCGCGGCCAGCGCGGTCCGCAGCAGGCCGGGCGCGGACTCGGCCACGGCCGTGGCGACGGGCTGGCCGCCGGCCGCCGTGCTCGCGGCCGCCGTGCTCGCGGCCGGCGTGTGGCTGCCGGCCGCGCCGCAGCCCGCCAGCAAGGCGGCCCCGAGCAGGCCGGAGATCCCGAGCGTGATTGCGTTCGACCAGGCTCGTACGCGTGTGCTCATGAGGGGATGAACTATCACGCGGCCGTCCGCCGCGGATAAGGTCGTGACCGAAAAGCGATACGTTCAGCCGATTTATAACTGATCTTCAGAAAGTCCTTAGCCAGCCAGCCAGCCAGCCAGCCAGCCTCAGGCGGAGGCGGGCCCGCACGCCCGGGAAGGTCATGGCAACCGTCCGCACCCCGTCAGAAGAATCATGGCTCCGCGTTACCGGCGCGCTCGGGCGTGAGCGTCACGTCTTGTCGGTCCGTGCGGCCCGTGACTACCCGGCTGAGCTCCAGCTGGCTGGCACCCCGCTGCTCGCCCCGCCGGCCTGGCGGCTCCCCGCCCCCGTGCCGCTTGAGCGGATCAGGCTGGACTTCCGCCCGGACGCACCGTCGCCTGACGTTCCCGACTTGGCCGTCCTGGCCCCGGCCGCGCTGCCGCGGCGCGCCGACGGCACCCATTACCACCGCTACAGCGACGCGGTCGCCGCGCTGGCCCCGCCCGCGGTGTTCGAGAGCCGCCCCGTCTACCGGCTTCTCGAGGCGGACCTGGCCGGCCCGGCGGGCCCGCGGCTGGCGTTCGGCCGCGGCCGCTTCTTCGAAAGCGTCGACGCCGGCGGGGCGGCCGGCTTCGAGTACGCCGCCGCCCGGCTAGACGGCCAGTTCCGGGCCGGCGCTGCCGACGGCGCGTACCGGACCGCGCTCGGCGGCCCGGCCGGGCTGACGCGGCGCACGGCGACGCTGGCGGTGAGCGCGCTGACGCTGCGCCACGACCGGGCCGCGGGCACCGCGTCGTTTCCCCTTCACTACCGTCACCCGGGTCAGGTCAGCCACGCCGGCGGCCTGTACCAGGTGATCCCCGTCGGCGTGTTCCAGCCATCCGGCGAGGCGCCGTGGAACGAGGCCAACGACTTCAGCCTGTGGCGCGGCCTGCTCCGCGAGTACGCCGAGGAGTTCCTGGGCGCCGAAGAGGACTACGGCAGCGAGCAGGCGCCGGTCGACTACGCCGCCTGGCCGCTGGCGAAGGCGATGCGTGACGGCCTCGCCGACGGCAAGGTCCGCGCCTGGTGCCTGGGCCTCGGCGCCGACCCGCTCACGTTCGCGGTCGACCTGCTCGCGGTCGTGGTGTTCGACGCGCCGCTCTACGACCACCTGTTCGGCGAGCTGGTGGACGTAAACGCCGAGGGCCGGGTGATCAGCCCCCGGCCCTTCAACCCGGACTCAGTGACGGCGCTCCTGCGGTACGCCCCGCTGCAGGCGGCCGCCGCGGCACTGCTGACGCTGGCGCTCACCCACCGCGAGACGCTCCTCGCCGGGGACACGTGAGCCGCTCCTCGCCGGGCCCACGTGACCCGCTCCTGGCCCGGGACTGAGGCGACCGCGGTGCGTGCTCTCGCCCAGTGAGGCTGCAGTGAAGTCGCTTACCAGCCCGGAGGAACATTAAAGTGGAAATATTTATCCGGATGGAAACTTATATGTGCTATACCCGTAAAAGTTTCCAATATCTGTCGGTGAGCAGCTGTTATGTCTACTTGCTGAGTCAGATGGGACGGGCGGGGCGTTCCCGCCCATTGCGCCTCAACCGTGGGTGAGATAACAGCAAGATGCGCTAGTCCGGCTGCGCCTGCGCGAGCCGTGCGCACCCTACGCTCCGCGCTTGCGATAACAGCCCATCTCACGCCGGGTTGTGGTCGCGGTGGCGTGAGAATTTGGCGTGGGGCTGCGGGCTGGTGGTGGCGCGGGCGGCGGCTGCTTGGTGGCGGGGGTTTGCGGTTAGGGGCGGGTCCCGGCGGAGCCGGGGCCGGCCTTGTTTTCGCCTGTCTGGCCCCCGGTTGCGCGGCGGGTCGGTGATGATCGGTGGCGGGCTGCCCGCGTCGCCGGTTTCTTGCTGGGTGTGCGAGCCCGTATAACAGCCTGGCGCGGGGCTTTGACCTGAGGGTCGCTTCTTGTTGCCTTGAGCACGACGGTCAGTATTCGCGGCTTCCGAGCCGGTGGCCGGGTCCCCGGGCAGCCCGCCTGGTGTTACCCGGTTTCTAGGATAGGAGGCCCCGGGTGGGTCACGCGAGGGGACGGAAGATCCCGGCGCAGCTGGTGGAGGACGAGGACTACCAGCTCCGTCACGAGCGGGTCGCGGGAATTGACGTGGCGAAGGCGAAGGCGGACGTGTGCACCCGGCTGCCGCCGGGCCGCCCTGACGGGCGGCGCCGGTCGCGGACGGAGGAGTTCCCGGCGACCGTCGCCG
>DASYAD010000312.1:0-19521 GCA_036501515.1 Trebonia sp.
CCCGTACCGCCCCGTCCAGGCCCGCCTCCGCCGCCAGCGCGCTGACCTGGTCCGCGAGCCGGCGCAGGGCCCCGTCGACGCCGTAGTACTCCTGCGACGCGCCCGGGCCGCGCCGCGCGGCGAGCACCTGACCGTCCCAGCCGACCAGCGCCATGTCCGTCTTGCTGTTGCCGCCGTCGATCGCGAGCACGGCGGCGGGCTCGCCGGCCTGGTCAGTCAAGCCTGCCTCCCTCGTGCTGTCTTGCCGTACTGCGGTTCAGCCGTCCTGCAGTCCCGCCGCCCTGTAGTCTCGCCGTCCGGCCGTCAGACCCAGGCGAGGAACCGCTCATTCTCCGCGATGAGCCGGTCGGCCATCTTCTCGGCCAGGTCGTACTGCCCGATCAGCGGGTGGGCGAGCAGCGCGGACACCACCCGCGGCCGTCCGCCCCGCAGCGCCGCGTCGACCGCGAGCTCTTCGTAGGCTGACATGTGCCCGACCAGCCCGCGCTCCAGCGGCGGCAGCGGCGCGGCCGGCCCGGGCATCGGGCCCGCGGACCCGATCACCGCGGGCACCTCGATGACCGCCTCGTCCGGCAGGAACCCGAACGTGCCGCCGTTGCGCAGGTTCACCACTTGCACGTCACCGGCGTCACCGAGCAGCGAGGCGAGCAGCGCGACGGCCGCCTCCGAGTAGAAGGCGCCGCCCCGCTGGCCGAGCAGCGCCGGCTTGGTGTCCAGGTCCGGGTCGGCGTACAGCCGCAGCAGCTCGGCCTCGATCGCCGCGACCGCGGCGGCCCGCGTGCCTGCCGTCCGCTGCTCGGCCACGACGGAGTCGTGCAGGTAGTAGTAGCGCAGGTAATACGAAGGAACGCAGGGGCCGGCCTCGAGCACGGCGACGGGCAGGCCCACCCGGGCGGCGATCTCCGCGCCGTGGGCGGCCAGCAGTTCCGCGAGCCGGTCGGCCCCGTTCACCCGGACGGCGCGCTCCCAGGTCAGGTGGTTGAGGCCGACGTGGTCAAGCGCGACCGAGTCCGGTGCGACGCCGAGCAGCGAGGCGAAATAGCGCTGCAGGCCGATGGCCACGTTGCACAGGCCGACCGCGCGGTGCCCGGCGTCAAGCAGCGCCCTGGTGACGATGCCGACGGGATTGGTGAAGTCGATGAGCCACGCACCGGGCGCGGCCCGCCGCCGGGCGAGTTCGGCGATCTCAAGGACCAGCGGCACCGTGCGCAGCGCCTTGGCCAGGCCGCCCGCCCCCGTTGTCTCCTGTCCCACGCAGCAGAAGTCAAGCGGCCAGGTCTCGTCACGGTTCCGGGCGGCCTGCCCGCCGACCCGCAGCTGGATAAGCACGGCGGACGCGCCGTCGAGGCCGTCGTCCTGGTCGGTGGTCCAGCGGACGGACGCCCGGTGCCCGTGCGCGCGCATGATGCGGGCCGAGACCGGGCCGACCGCCGAAAGCCGGGCCTCGTCAGGGTCGACCAGCACCAGCTCGGTGACCTGCGGCGCCAGCCGCCCGAGGCCGTCGGCGAGCTCCGGCGTGTAGGTGGACCCGCCGCCGATGACGGCTAGCTTCATGAGAACGCCTTCGCTTCCGCGCCGGTCAGTGTCACGTCGCAGGCTACCGCCGGAAGGCCGCGGGCGGCTGGCCGGCGATCAGCCGAGGTTCGCCGCGATCGTCGCGCCCAGCTCGTAGCAGGCGTCCTCGGCGTCCTTGCCGACCGTGCCGGTGACCGTCACCGGACGGCTGGCCTCGCGCCAGCTGAGCCCGGTCGCGATCGACTGCACGGCGCGGACCGCGCCCGTCGTGTCGCTGCCGCCGTGCACGTAAAGACCGTAGGGCGCGCCCTGCTTGGCCAGCAGGCACGGATAGTAGACCTGGTCGAAGAAGTGCTTGAGGGCGCCGGACATGTAGCCGATGTTGGCGGGCGTGCCGAGGACGAAGCCGTCGGCGGCGAGCACGTCGGGAACGCCCGCCGCGAGCGCGGGCAGCACCGTGACCTCGATGCCCGTGAGCTCGGGGTCGCGCGCGCCGGCCATCACCGCCTCGAGCATCGCCTGCAGGGACGGCGACGGCGTGTGGTGGACCACGAGCAACCGGGGCACGGCGGCGTCCCCTAGCCCTGCGGTGCCCAGCCGAGCGCCGGGCCGAGACGGGTCGCCATGTCGGTGAGGATCTGCACGTAGTCCTCGTGCTCGAACGTGAACGGCAGCGCGAACGCGACCTCGGTGACCTCGCGGAAGGCCGGGTCCGCGTACAGCGCCCGTGCGACCTCGGCCGAGGTGCCGATGATGTCCCTGGCGAACATCATCCGGGCGGGCCCGTTCGGCCCGGCCGTGCGGGGTGTCCGCGCCGCCACGTAGGCCTCGTACTTCGCCCGCTGCGCGGCGGAGGCCGAGTCCGTCGGTATCACCACCAGCCCCTGCGACACCCGGGCCTTCGCCCCGGCGGGATGGGCGGCGCGGAACGCCCGGATGTGGGAGAGCTGGACCGCTGAGAAGTCCTCCGACTCCTCCGCCTTCACCACCGACGACGTCAGGAAGTTGACCGCGTTGTCCCCCGCCCAGCGGGCCGACGCGAGCGACGCGCCGCCGTACCACATCCGTGACCGCAGCCCTGGCGAGTACGGCTCGACCCGTGAGGAGAACTGCTCGAACCCCACGGTGGACGGCAGCGACGCGGCTGGCTCGCCGGCCACGAACCGCAGCAGCTGCCCGACCCGCTCGTAGGAGAAGTCCTGCTGGTCGGCGGTACCCGGGTAGAGCGCGTCGCGCACGTCCTGCCAGTGATTCGGCGGCCCCACGCTGAACCCCGGGTTGAGCCGCCCGCCGGACAGGATGTCGACGGTCGCCAGGTCCTCGGCCAGCCGTAGCGGGTTCTCCCACCCCAGCGGGATCACCGCGGTGCCGAGCTCGATCCGCGACGTGCGCTGCGACGCGGCGGCGAGCACCGCGACGGGGGAGGAGATGCCGTACTGCAGATGCCGGTGGCGCACCCACGCCGCATCGAACCCGAGCCGCTCGCCGAGCTCGATCATCTCTAGCGTCGTCTGGTGCCCCGGCCCAGGGTCCTGTCCGTCGAACAGTCCGATGGTCAGGAACCCGAGCTTGTCCAGCGCGGTCCCCGGCTCAGGCATCGGCTTTCCCTTCGCAATAGGAGCGGCGGGATAAAGGTAACAGCCGCGCCCCGGCGCCCGGTTACGGCGTCTGTATAGGCACTGGTAACGGCGCGATTGCGCTCGGCTGTCGCTTCGAGAGCAGTACCGCCCAAATACCTAAATCCTCTGGCATACTGCGGCGGATAACCGTCACGATGGGAGGGCGTGCAGTGGTAATCCCCGAACCGCTTGCGCCAGCGCTCTCCGGCAGGTGACATGATCCGCTTCAGCCATGGCGCAGCGACCTCCGTAGGCCGCGTGCGTCAGGTCAACGAGGACAGCTATCTCGCTGTCCCCCCGCTCTTCGCGGTTGCCGACGGTATGGGCGGCCACGGCTCGGGCGACGTGGCAAGCCGGATCGCGATCGAGGAGATGACCGCCTGCGTGGCGCTGCGGCCGCTGTTCACGGAGGCTGTGCTCACCGCGCTTGAGCATGCCAACCGGCACATCATCGAGCGGGACGAGGCCAACCGGATGGGGACCACGCTGACCGGGCTCGCCGCGCTCGAGACCGCGGGCGCTGACCACCTGATGGTGTTTAACATCGGCGACTCGCGTGTCTACCGGTTGGCGGGTCACCGCCTGGAACAGATAACAGTGGATCACTCGGAAGTACAGGAGCTGGTGCTGGCCGGCGTGATCACCCGGGAGCAAGCGCGGACCCACCCGCGCCGGAACGTCGTCACCCGTGCCCTTGGCAGCGACGCGGGCTCGCTGCCTGATCACTGGCTGCTGCCTGCCGTCAGCGGCGATCGGTACCTGATCTGCTCGGACGGGTTGTTCGGCGAACTGCCTGATGAGGTCATCCTGCCGCTGCTGGCCGCGGGTACCCCGCAACAGGCCGCGGAGGCCTTGGTGGGGGCAGCCAACGACGCAGGCGGGCGTGACAACGTCACGGCGATCGTGGTGGACGTCGACTCCGATGATGACGACGCGGATGAGGTGACTTTGCCCCGCGAGAAGCTGCCGCGGGTCACTCAGCCAGGCAGGAGCCGGTAGCGGTGGCCGTCGCTGACCTCGCCGGATCGCCGCCGGACAAGCCATGGCGGGCCGACGTCAGTTACGTGCCCGGCGAGCTGACCGCCGTGGCGGGCGACCGCTGCCTGGCTCTCATCGACGCGCCGCCGGGCTCCGCGGCGGTCTCCAGGATCTGGCAGCTGTTCGGCACCGCGGTTGCCGCGCACGCGCTGCTAGCCAGCCTGGTCGACGAGGAACTCGACCGCATTCCCGGCTTTGCCCTGCTGACTGCCGACGCGGCCGGCCAGCGCCGGCTGTTCTGCCGCGGAACGGTGGGCGCCACTGTCGCCACCGGGCCGCAGCCGGGGCGCCAGACGGCCGTGGAGACGGCAGCCGGCGAGCAGGCAGCAAGCAGGCAGCTGGCCGCGCTGCAGCGGATCGACGGGGCCGCCCTGCTGACCTGGCGCGAGGAACTGGTGGGGAACGCTGCGCGGATCTTCCTCGGCGTGCCGCCGCCGGACACCGCGTTGCGGCTGCCCGCGGCGTCCGGCGTGCTGCTAGCTAGCTGCGTCATCGTCGAACTCGCCGGCGTCGCGGCCAGGGAAGCCGTTGACTACCCGGCGGGGCAGCCGAATAGGACTGTCGTCTTCATTCCCGACACCATTACGATCACCGGCCCCGGCAGCATCCAGGGCCAGGCGGCCCTGAAGCCAGCGGCCGGTCCTGGCATCCCTGGCATCGCGGACAGGCCTGGCATCGCGGACAGGCCTGGCGCCGACGCTGCCGCCAGCTTCGGCGGAGCCGGGAGCCGGGCAGGGACAGGCAACCTCAACGGCGGCGGGCACGCGGACGGCGCTGGAGACGATGATCAGTACGACTTCCTATGGGGCGCGACGATGGCGCGGTCGGTGGCGGACGCGGCGATCGATCCGGCTGGCGGCGGTCCGGTTCCGCCGGGTCCGCCCCTCCCCGGCGGCATGCCGCTGCCTGGCCCGCCGCCCGGCACGGGGACGCGACCGCATGCCCGGTACCGGGGCTTCCCGCCGGTGCCGGCCGCCGCGTACACCGGCAGCGGCACCGGCCCGCACGGGATACCGCCCGGTGGCCCGCTTCCCGGTCCTCCACCGCCAGGACCGACCCCGCCCGGCCCGCCGCTGCCGCCGCTGGCCGCGCCAGGTTCGGGGATGATGCCGGTTCCGCCGGGAGGGGCAACGGTACCCCCGTCGCCCGTGCCCGCGCCTGGGCCGCCCGGCGGCCTGATTGACGCCCCTGCGTGGCTGTCCGCTCACGGTCGGGCCGCGCGCGCAGGCGGGACAGGCCCGGCTGGCTCCCGGCCGGAAAAGTCGCTGTTCGCGCCTCCGCCGCCGCCTGGCGACCTCGGGTATACGGTCAGCCGCGCCGACTTGTCCGCGCTGGCGGCGGCGGCGCCACCGGACCGCATCGGCCCCACGGTCCCCGCGCTGATCTGCCCGGCTGGCCACCTGAACCCGCCGAGCGAGGCGGTCTGCCGCCGGTGCGGCGCCACCTTGCCGGTTGATCCGGTGCTGGTGCCGCGGCCGGTACTCGGGGTGCTCCGCCTGTCGCTCGGTGACGTGATCACCCTCGACCGCGACGTGGTCATGGGCCGCAGCCCGCGTACCGACCTGGGCGGCGCCGACGGCGAAGAACGGCCGCACATTGTCAAGTTGCCGAGCACCGACGGTGACATCTCCCGTACCCACCTGCGAGTTACCCTCGACGGGTGGCACGTCCTGGTCACCGACCTGAACTCCACCAACGGAACTCTGGTCACCCTGCCTGGCCGCGACCCCGAGCAGCTTCGCCCGGGAGAGCCGGTCCCCATCCGGCCGGGCACCGTGGTCGCGCTGGCAGAAGGTCTCGACTTCCGCTATGAGGTAAGTCAGTGAGCCGCCCCGCAGTGCGCGCCGCCGCGCCGCCCGATATCGCCGGGTACCGGTACATCAAGAACCTCGGGGCCGGCGGCAACGCCCAGGTCTACCTCTACCAGCAGGAGCTGCCCCGCCGCGAGGTCGCGGTGAAGGTGCTCAACGAGTCGGCGCTGTCCGAGGCGGCCCGCAGCCGGTTCACGGCTGAAGCGGACGTGACCGCTTCGCTGTCCCATCGGCACATCGTTCAAGTCTTCGACGCCAAGGTGACCCGCGACGGCCGGCCGTACCTCGTCATGCCGTACTACCCGCAGCCCAACCTGTCGGTCCGGGCGCGCCGCGAGCACTTCTCGGTCCCGCAGGTGCTGCGCATCGGCATCCAGATCGGCAGCGCGGTCGAGACCAGCCACCGCGGCGGGGTACTGCACCGGGACATCAAGCCGCAGAACATTCTCACCGACTCCTACGGCGAGCCCGCGCTGACCGACTTCGGCATCGCGACCACGAAGGGCGTCGACGGCCCCGAGGGCCTGTCCGTGCCCTGGTCGCCGCCGGAGATCTTGTTCGGTACAGGTCCCGGGGACGAGCGGTCGGACGTTTACTCCCTGGGCGCGACGCTGTGGCACCTGCTGGCCGGGCACTCGCCGTTCGAGCTGGTCGAAGGGGATAACAAGGCGCTCGCCCTGGTGAACCGGATCAAGTCCGATCCGGTGCCTGGTACCGGCCGCGCCGACGTGCCCGCCAGCCTGGAGCGGCTGCTGCGCCAAACCATGGCGAAAGATCCGGCGGCCCGCCCGCAGACGGCGATGGAGCTGATCCGAGGGCTCCAGTCGGCCGAGCAGGAACTGCGGCTGCCTGTCACCCAGCCCGTCTTGCCGTCGGGCGGGGCCGCCCCCGCGCCCGGCGGCGAAACGACGGGCCTGCCTGCCGTGCGGACCGGGGAGACGACCCACAGCCGGGGTAGCGACCAGGGCCGCGGCTCACAACCCGCGCGGCCCGGCTCAGTGACAGAGGGCCTGGGCCGCGGTGGACCCGGGCCGACCGGGACGGCATCGCCCGGGACCCCGGGCGGTAGCAGTTCTGCCTGGGGGCCGGCAGGCGGCTCACCGGGCGCGCCCGTCCGCGCGCCTGCCTGGGCGGACTACGGCACTCCGGCTCGGACCGAGCCCCGCGTGCCTTCACCGGGTGCACCCGGCGGCGACGATGACCCGACCAGGAGGAGCGGTCCGCGCCGCATCGATCCGTGGGCTCCGGCGCCGGGCGCCTGGCCGCGGGAGGGGCGCATCGGGAACGTGGCGCAGCCGGAGCAGCGGGGCGCGACGGGCGACACGGCCGGCCGGTATTCCGGGAGCGGCAACCGGGCCAGGCAGTTCCCGCCGGAAGCCCCCGAGCCCGCCACCCAGGCGCGCCCGCGACGGCTGGCACCGGACGGCATCGCACCCGGCGTGACGGTCACCCCGGGTGCGGCCAGGGCCGGCTCCCCCGGCTCCCCCGGCCGCCCCGGCGGCGGGCGCGCGGACACGTCCGCCGCCCCCGGCGCGGTGCGGCCGGGGCGGGATAAGCGCGGGCGGGCCCCGGTGCTCGCCCTCGCTGGCGGCGGCGCGGCGCTCGCGGTACTGGCCGCGGTGGCGGTGCTAACCCTCGCCCACGGCGGTCAGCCGGGCGGTCCCGCGGACCCGGCGGTGCAGCCCACGCAGGCGGGCGGCGGGCAGAACGCGATCGCCGGCGGCGTGAGCGCCCCTGGGATACCGGTGATGGATCCGGCGGTCGCGCTCAGCGGTTCGCGGGTGGAGTTCAGCTGGAAGTACGGCAATGCCGCGGCCGGCGACTCCTTCGCCTGGGAGCTGGTCCGCGGGACGCGTGTGCTGTCAAAGGGCGTCGCCGGCACGGCCAAGCTGGTCGTTGACGTGCCCGCCGGGACCACCGAGTGCCTGATGGTCCAGGTCAACCGCGACGGCGAGGAGACCAGTCCGTCGTTGCCCGCGTGCTGGCCTCAGTGACGCTGCCCGTGATCAGCCGTCGTCGGCTGTCTCGCCGCTCCCAACGACTGCGTCAACACCGCGCGCAGCCCCCACGCGGTCCCCGAGGCCGGTAACGAGAGCAGTTGTGCTTGCACAAATTGTTATGATTTCCTCGCGGCGTTGAATGCGGGAACTTCCCCAAAAACGCAAATCTCATCGACGGCGGTGCCGACGGTAGCGGTGCGTGCGACGGGCCCAGCACCTGGCTATTGGGCGGCGGGGCGCTCGCCAATGGCAGCGGCGAGCTTACCTTCGAACGGTATTAAGCCGACCTTGCGTGCCATGGCGTGCGCCCAGAACCCGGCGGACCACAAGCAATTGCGCGCACCGTTGCTTCGTGCGTCCCGAGGAAGGCCGTTTCGCTGCCAGTGCCAGTCTGAAGGCCGCCGCTGCGACCGAGACGACCACCTTGTCGCTGGTCATCAGGCTATTGACGGCGGCCACCGCTGTCGCCACGGCGACCACGAAACCAGTGACGAGGAGTCTTTCGCGGGCGCGATCGCCAATACGGTCAACGCTTCCCTGGCCGCACCCTAGCGCCGGAAAGAAACCCCGCCTGTGAGGGAATTTGGTCGCGGACCGGACCTAACTGCACTCTGCCGGGACCAGCCGGGGGCAGCTGGGCCTGCATGTGTGAATGTATTTCCTCTTGTTCATTTCCTTTGTTCTTCCATCGGTTGGCATTTTTCGTGCAATTGAAGCGCGCCGGGCAGTTGTCCCTTACGATCCTCTTCGTACCTTCTGCCGCACGTGAACGGCTGGGGTTCGCTGGCATGCCGCACGCTGCCGAAATGCGCGCGCGGCATGTGATCGGGTCGGGGACCTGGGGTGGGTGCCTCGTGCAGGGGGAGGACCGTTCACCGCATGCAGCTGCGTCGTCTGGCAACGCCGGCTGTGGTCGGCATCGCCGTGGTGACCATGACAGCGCTGGCCGCTTCGGCCCACGGGTACCCGGTACAGCACGTCAGCCTGAACGACGGGGGCATCTGGGTCACTGACAACGGGTCCGCCGACGGCGCGGGCGCCCAGGTCGGCCGGTTCGCCAAGCCGGTCGGCGAGCTCGACGGCCAGCTCACGCCCAAGTCCGCGACCAGCGTCGACGTCTGGCAGAACGGCCCGATAGTCGCTGTCTACGCCAACGGCGCCGGCGGCGGGCGGATGTACGCGGTGAACGTGGACCAGCCGGACTTCGCCGACCCGGCGGGAACCGCGGTCTCCCCGGTCACCCCGGACACCAGCGGGGTCGCGCTCAGCGTCGCGCCGCAGGCCGCGACCGCGACGATCGCGGTCATCGGCACCGACCGCTCGCTGCGGTCGGCCACCCTGGCGGGCACCGGCAGCAGCCTGGATTCCCTCTCGCCGGGCGCCCCGGCGCTCGCCAAGCATCTGCCGGCCGACTCCGTCGTCGCGGTCGGTACTGACAACACGATCTGGGTGGCCGGCGGCGGCGAGCTGCGGCAGTTCACCGCGGGGGCCGCCGCGCCGACGGTTACCAGCCTGCCGCCGGTGATCCAGGCGGCCGACTCGCTCGAGGTCACCACCGTCGGGAACGTCCCCGTGGTGGCCGACCTGACCGCGAGGCAGCTGTACCTGCCGGCCAGCGGCCAGACGGTTCCGCTCAGGTTCGCGCTGACGGGGTTCCAGCTGCAGCAGGCGTCGGCGGCCAGCGGCATGGTGGTCCTGGCGACCAGCACGGCGCTGTACACCGTGAACCTTGCGGACGGCACGCTCGACCAGCTCAGCAGCGGGGAATCGGGCACCGCGGCCGCCCCGGTGCAGCTCAGCGGATGCGTGCAGGCAGCCTGGGCCGACGGCGGGACCGGGAGCTACGTGCGAACCTGCGGCACCCCGCCAGCTGCGGGAGCCTCGGTGACGTTCAAGACGGGTGACCCTGATGCCCAGTTTGTCTTCCGCGTCAACAACGGTGCGGTGGTGCTGAACTACACCGCCGACGGCGGTGTCTTCCTGGTTGACGCGCAGGTCAACAACGTCACCCCGACGTGGCAGCACGGCACCAGCGAGTCCCAGAGCGCCGTTCAGACGCAGGGCAAGCAGCAAGACCAGCTCCGCGCGACCCCGCTCACCCAAGGCGTCCGGCCGGGCGTGACGACCGAAGTGCACGTGCTGGACGCGGTCAAGGGCAACCCCGCGCTGACCTACGCGGTAAGCGCGGTCGGCCAGCCCGACCAGCCGGGTGTCACTCTCTCGGTCTCGCCCGACGCGCAGACCGTGCTGGCCGAGGTGACCACGCTGACGGACGACGCTCACTTCCAGTACACGGTGGACGACGGGCACGGGCACAGCGTCACCGGCGAGGTGACGCTGGTGCCGCGGACCGCCGGCGAGAACAGCGCGCCGTCCCTGAAGCCGGGTTACCAGCAGCCGCCGCTGTCGGTGGCCGCCGGCGGCACGCTGGTCATCCCGGTGGCCGGCGACTGGCGCGATCCCGACGGCGACCCGCTCTACATCGACAGCGGCTCGGTGACCTCCAGTGCCAGCGGCAGCTCAGCGGCGGTGACCAGCGGCGGTGCGCTGTCCCTGACCGCGCCGCACGCCACCGTGGACCAGACGGTGACGCTCAGCTACGGCGTGAGCGACGGGCGGGTCGCCCGGCCGTCCATGGCCACGCTGAAGGTTTCCGTGCTCGGCTCGTCCTCGGCCAAACTGGTCCCCCCGACCGCTGAGCCGGACGCGGCCCAGGTCGTGGTCGGTACCCCGGTCACCTTGCACCCGCTGGCCAACGACCTGCCAGGGGTAGACCCGACCAGCCCCCTGGCGACGCTCAGGCTCGCAGCGGCACTCGCCCCAGTGACGGGCGCTGCCGTGTCCACCGACCCCGCCAGCGGAACGGTGACGTTCACCGCGCAGCGGGCCGGTGACTTCTTCCTGAGCTACACCGACGCCTACGGCTCGGCGCCGACCGCGAAGGGCACCATCCGGGTGCAGGCCGTCCCTGCCTCCGGCACACCGCAGCCGCCGGTCACCACCCCGGACGTCGCGGTTCTGCAGGGCCAGCAGCCTGCGCTGGTCGACGTGCTCGCTGACGACTCCGACCCGCAGGGCTGGCTGCTCGGCGTCACCGGCGCGAGCTCCGCCACACCGGGGGTGCACGTCGCCGTCATCGGCCAGGAGTGGCTGCGGATTAGCGCCGACGATCCGGTGGCGGGCATGGCGGCGACGGTCAGCTACACGGTAAGCGACGGCAAGGGGAGTGCGGCCGGCACCGTGGCGGTCTCCGCGGTCGCCGCCAACCCGAGCGCCGACCAGATCACCACCACCCCCGCCGCGGTCACCGTCCGGGCCGGGGACAGTGCCACCGCGCCCGTCCTCGCGGGGGACGCCAGCTCCACCGGCCTGACGGTCTACCTGGCTGGAGAGCCGCCCGCTGCCACTCCGGCTCTGAACGGGCTGATCGTCTCCGGCCAGGAAAACGGCAGCATCAGGGTCGACGCCCCCTCCTCGGTCACCGCCGAGGAGGAGACGCAGGTCAGCTACGTGGTGACCGACGCCGACGGGACTAGCGCGGCCGGCCAGCTCGACGTCACGATCGTGCCGGCCCCGTCCAGGGCCCACCCGGACCAGGCGCCGGCCCCGCAGGAGGTCGACACCAGGGAAGCGGCGGGCGACACCGCGGTCATCCAGATCCCCGTGTCCGGGGTCGACCCGGACGGCGACTCGGTCACCGTCACCGGCGTCACCGTGCCGCCGACGCTGGGCCGGATAGTGTCCGTCGGCCCCGATTCCGTCTCCTACCTGTCCTATCCCGGCTCGGCCGGCACCGACACGTTCACCTACCAGGTCACCGACCCCTACGGGCTGACCGGGACCGCGCAGGTGCGGATCGCCGTGCTGACCGGGGGCACGCCGCCGCCGCCGGTCGCGGTCGACGACGTGATCAGCGCGCCGCCGGGGGCGGCGCTGCACTGGAACGTGCTCGCCAACGACTACATCGCCCCCGGCGACACCGTGACCGTCGAGCCGCTGGCCAAGACGAACGCGACCCTGTCGGACGGCGTGCGGCTTGACAAGTCCTATGTCTACCTGCGGGTGCCGTCTTCGCCTGCCGACCCGCCGGTGCAGTTCGGCTACGCCGACACCGACGGCGGCCCGCCGTCGCTGGCCCAGGTCGTCGTGCACGCCGTCAAGGGTGCCGAGATCTCCCCGGTGGCCAACGACGACATCGCGCCCGCTCCCAGCGGGGGCGCGTCCACCGTGACCGTGAACGTGCTGAAGAACGACGACGACCCAGTCGGGACGTCGTCCGACCTCAAGATCAGCTGGGCGGGGGCAGGCGCCAGCGCGGACGGCGCCAACCTGACGGTCAAGCTCAGCTGCTACCCCCGTGCAGTGCCTTACCAGGTGGCCGCCCCGGACGGGCTGACCGCCACCGCGGTCGTCTACGTCCAGGGCACGCTGTCGTGCGCGGGCTCATCCGTCATCGCGGTCAAGTCGGGCGCCCGGATCAGCGTGCGGGAGAACGGCACCGTTACCGTGCCGCTGTCCGCGGTCTTGTCCGACTCGCGGGGCCGGCAGCTCAAGATCACCACGACGAGCAGCCTGACCGCCTCCCCGTCCCGCGGTCTCGCCGTCAGCGCGAACCAGACGGGCGCGGTCACCCTGCACGCACTTGGCGGCTACACCGGGCCGGGCGCGGTCACGGTGCAGGTTTACGACGGCGCGACCATCCAGGACAAGGACGGAACGGTCGCCACCCTCACCGTCCCTGTGCAGGTCGGCTCAGACGCGCCCGTGCTGCGCTGCCCCGCCGCCCCGCTGGCGGTGGTCCAGGGCGGCGCCGCGGTCAGCTACGACATCGGCCAGCTGTGCCATGTCTCGGTGGACGCCGCCCAGGCCGCGCCGCACTACAGCGTGTCCTGGGTCAAGGCGGCGGGCGGCGTCAGCGCCACCGTCGCCGGCGGCACGTCACTGCGGCTGTCCGCCGCGAGCGGCGCCGTGCCGGGCGCGGCCGGCACGCTCAAGATCACGCCGTCCGGCGCGAGCACCGGCGGCACGCTCAGCGTCGCGGTCATCAAGGCGCCGCTGCCCGCCGGGCGCCCCGCCAGTGTGTCGGTCAAGGGCGGCCAGAGCGTCACGGTCGACCTGCGCCAGTACGTCACCAGCCCGCTTCCGCAGCCGGACATCGCCGTACTCGGCGTCACCACCCAGTCGGGGCCGGCCGCGACCGTGACCCGCAGCGGCTCGAAGGTCACCGTCACCCCCGGCGCCACTGCCAGCGGTACCGTCACCCTCGCCGCGATGGTGACCGACCAGGCGGGACAGGCGGACCGGGCGATCAGCGTGGCGATCACGGTCACCGTCGTCGGCGTCCCGGGCGCGCCAGGGACGCCGGCCGCCACCGGATCGAACGGCGCCCTGGCGGTGTCCTTCGCGGCCGCCGCCGCGCACGGCACGCCGGTCGAGTACTACACCGTCTACACCAACGGCGCCGGCCACCAGTGCCCGGCCTCGCCGTGCGACATCGTCGGCTTGGCCAACGGCACCAGCTACACCGTGTACGTGACCGCGACCAGCAGCGCGGGCACAGGCCCGGCCAGTGCCCGGGTCACTGCCGAGCCCTTCGCGGTGCCCGGCCAGGTGACGGGGCTTTCCACCACGTCAAGCGACAGCGCCGTCGTGTTGTCGTGGGTCACGGCGGGCGGCGGCTCCGCCGTGACCGGCTACGACGTCGAGATCAGCCCGGTCCCGGCCGGGCAGCAGCAGATCACCTCCGTCGGCCTCACCACGTCGCACACGTTCAGCGGGCTCACCGACGGGACTCCATATACGTTCACCGTGCGGGCGGTCAACCCGCAGGGCGACGGGGCCTGGTCGGCCGGAGTCGCCGGCACCGCCGTCGGCAAGCCCGTGCTGACCGGCGCGCCCACGGCGACCAGCGCGGCCGTGGCCGACCCAGGGGCTACCCGTGCCATCAGCGTGACCTTCACTTCCGTCCCCGGCAGCAACAACGGCGCACTGGTGACGTCCTGGACCGTGTACGAGTACAAGGCGAGCTCGAGCGCCGGGCCGTTCGGCGGGACGGCGGTCGCGAACGAGACCGTCCCTCTCGGCGACTGCACGGCGCTGGGCAACGGCGGACAGTGCCCGGCCACCTTCACGGTGCCGAACGACGGCTCCTGGTACGAGTACGACGTCACCGCGACCAACTCGGCCGGCACGTCGGCCCCGTCCGCCTTGTCGAGCCCGGCGATTCAGGCCAGCCAGGCGGCACCGGACGCGCCGGCCGCCGTGACCGCCACGGCCAGCGGGCAGGCCAGCACGATCCAGTTCAGCTTCACCGCTGGTGCCGCAAACGGCGCAACGATCGGTTCCGTCGAGTACGGGATCAACGGGGCAACAGAAGCCGGCACCATCGCCGGCCCGTTCACCGCTGGCAGCAGTTACACCGAGACCCTCACCAGCTCAACGAACAGCGTCATCGTCGACGGCACCCCGGTGACCGTCTACGTTGCTGACTGCAGCACGACCGGCCTCTGCAGCTCCTTCACCGGGCCTTCGGCCCAGGTCACCCCGTACGAACCGCTTACTCCTCCGACGGCATCGGCGACCGCGAGCGGCGAGTCGATCACGTTCGGCTACGGGATTACACAGACTGACGGGCTCTCAGAGACGCTGAATGTCTGCATCAACGGTTCATGCAACGACATATTCATCACTCCGGCCGGCCTGGATAACAACGTGCCAAGCGGAACGCAGACGGTGGACGTGGGCTACAGCACGACAGGGACCATAACGGCACGCCTCACCGATACGGCGGGCCAGACCGCCTCAGTCACTGCCTCCGCGACCACGGGCCCGGCTCCCGCCGCGCCGCCGGCCAGCCCGTCCGTTTCGGTCAGCGAGGGTTCGTCCTATACGAACGGAACCGGTAGCTGCGCCGGCAAGACCTGCTACTTCACCAGCGTTACCGCGACCAGCTTCCCCGCCAACACAGTCCTGCAGTACGCCTGCGTCAGCGGGAACGGTCCGGCCGCTGACAACGGGCAGTGGTACGGACCCAGCAGCGCGGTGCATAGCGGCAGCACGACCAGTAACGCCAGCGGCGGTGCGACATTCCAGACCGAATGCCTGCACGCTCTCGATGGAGAGACGGTCACGATCAACGTCACCGGCGGCGGCCAAAGCGCTTCCGGCACTTGGACCACCTAGCACGACAGGAATGCGGAGAAACCCATGACCACAGCAACCGCAGGCGCGTCGGCGGTGACGTCTGAGCAGGCCACCTGGTTCGCGCGGGCCGCCTCGCCGGTGCCTTCGGTTCATGCACCCGCAAGGAGCCGCGGTGCCGTCATGACGACCTCACCGCCCCGCTTCGCCGGTCACTGGCCGCGGTCGTGTCGTGCAGGCGCCCATCCCCGTTACGGGGTGGCGCGGTGAGCAGCAGCGCCGTCCGCGATACCGCGCCGCCGGTCATCCCCGGTTACCGGTTTATCAGGGACCTGGGCGCGGGCGGCAGCGCCCAGGTCTACCTGTACGAGCAGGACCTGCCGCGACGCGAGGTCGCGGTGAAGGTGCTGAACGAGTCGGCGCTGCCGGAGGCGGCCCGGCGCCGGTTCACCGCCGAGGCGAACGTCACGGCGCGTCTTCAGCACCGGCACATTGTCCAGGTCTTCGACGCGAAGGTCACCGACGACGGCCAGCCGTACCTGGTGATGCCGTATTACCCGCAGCCGAACTTGTCGGTCCGGGCGCGCCGTTCGCATTTCACGGTGGCGGAGGTGCTGCGGGTCGGTATCCAGATCGGCAGCGCGGTGGAGACCAGTCACCGGGCCGGGGTGCTGCACCGGGACATCAAGCCGCAGAACATCCTCACCGACTCCTACGGCGAGCCGGTGCTAACCGACTTCGGGATCGCGACGACCAAGGGCGACGGGCCAGAAGGCATTTCGGTGCCGTGGTCGCCGCCGGAGATCCTGTTCGGGAGCGGGCCTGGTGACCTGCGTTCTGACGTCTACTCGCTCGGGGCCACGCTGTGGCACCTGCTGGCCGGCCGGTCGCCGTTCGAGTACCCGGGCGACAGTAACGCGACGCCCGCGCTGATGGAGCGGATCAAACGGGACCCGCTACCGCGCACGCAGCGCAGCGATGTCCCCGAGAGCCTGGAACGGCTCTTGTGGCAGACCTTGGCGAAGGACCCGGCGGCACGCCCGCAGACGGCGATGGAGCTGATTCACGGGCTGCAATCGGTGGAGCAGGAGCTGCGCCTGCCGCTGACCCAGCCCGTCCTGTCAGCTGGCCAGCTGCCGCCGGACAGCCCCGGCAGCGGTGCGCTGTCCCGCCAGAACGTGCTTGGCGATGAGACGACCCAGCGGAGAGCGCTCGGGGGACAGCCGGGCCAGCCGTTGTGGGGCGGCGGCTTCGACGCGACCATGACGCGGGACCCGGGAGCGGGCAGCGCGCGGCCGGCGCCGGCCGCCGGCTACGAACCGGCCCGAGGCGCGACCGGACCGCGTCCCGGTCCCCCGCACGAGACCAGTCCCGGGTACCTGGACGGTCGGGGATACCCGGCCGACCCTGATTACGCGGATGTTCCGGGGTACTCCGGCGCTCCTGGCCACGCGGGGCGCCGGGCCAAGGCCAGCTCCCGCCGCGTGCTGGCGCTTGCCGGCGGCGTCGCGCTGCTCGCGGTCGTGGTGGTTGTGGCGGCACTCAGGTTGAGCACCGGCCACGGCGGCCCGTCCGCCGGATCGGCGGCAAATGTCCAGTCGACCGGGCCGGCCGGGGCGGCCGCGCCGTCTGCGGCGGGCACCGCCGGAGCGTCGGCCGTCGCCAGCCAGACGCGGGGAGCGCCCACGGCGGCCGCGCCGTCTGCGGCGGGCACCGCTGGAGCGACGGTGGTCACCCACCAGTCGACTGGAGTGCCCACGGCGGGCACCGGGAAAGCGCCCACAGCGAGCACCGGAAATCAGCCTCCGCAGTCGTCCTCGGCCGTCCAGGCCGTCGCCCGGCCGGATCCGCCGTCTGGCATATCGGCGAAGGCGACCGGCCAGAGCCAGACCATCCAGTTCACCTTCACCCCGGGCCCGGCAAACGCAGAGCAGGTCAGCTCTATCGAGTTCGGCCTCTCCGCGGCGGGAGAGTCCGGCACGATCACCGGCCCGTTCACGGCCGGTACCAGCTACACCGAGACCATCTCGCCAGGGAACGAGGGCACCGGCGTCGTCGGCAGTCCTCTCGATGACGGCTACGCGGCGACCGTCTACGTCGCCGAGTGCAACAACGCCGGCCTGTGCAGCTCCTTCTCCGGCCCGTCCGCTCCGGTCATCCCCTACGCCCAGATCGACACCCCGACGGTCACCGCGACCGCGACCGGGACGACGATCGCCTACTCGTGGAGTGCGTTGAGCGACGGCCTGTCCGAGACGTTGCAGGTCTGCATCGCCGGCGTGTGCACCAATTCCGCTATCCCCGCGACCCCCGGCGGCCGCTACGGCGGCTCGTCCTCCGTCACCTACGCCACCGGCCAGACGGAGACCATCACCGGCCACCTCACCGACACGGCGGGCCAGTCCAGCGCCACGGTCAGCGCCTCCGCGACCACGGCGGCCGCGTCGTGACCGGCTCGGCGAGCGCGTCCGGCAGCGTCGGTACCAGCGATCGAGAGATGCGGAGAAACCCATGACCACAGCAATCACCGGGCCCTCGGTCGTGACGTCCGAGCAGGCCAACTGGTTCGCGCGGGCCTTCGGGGCGCTGGTGACCAACGTAGAGCTGGCCGTGCTCGGCAAGCAGCACATCGTCCGGCTGGCGCTGACCTGCATGGTCTCCGAAGGGCACCTGCTCATCGAAGACTTCCCTGGCACCGGCAAGACGTCGCTGGCGAAGGCGATCGCCAACTCGGTGCAGGGCACGCACAGCCGGATCCAGTTCACCCCCGACCTGCTGCCGAGCGACGTGACCGGCGTGAGCATCTACGACCAGCGGACCAGCCAGTTCACCTTCCACGGCGGGCCGATCTTCGCCACCATCGTGCTCGCCGACGAGATCAACCGGGCCTCGCCCAAGACCCAGTCGGCGCTTCTCGAAGTCATGGAGGAGAACCGGGTCACCGTGGACGGCACCCCGCACGAGGTCGGGCGCCCGTTCATGGTGATCGCCACCCAGAACCCCATCGAGCAGGCCGGCACCTACCGGCTGCCGGAAGCGCAGCTCGACCGGTTCCTGATGAAAACCAGTCTCGGCTACCCCGACCACGCCGCCACGGTCGCGCTGCTGGCGTCCGCCGCGACCAGGGACCGGTCGGCCAGCGTGCAGAACGTGATCACCACGGCCGCGATCACCCAGATGTCCCAGCTGGCCGACACGGTGCACGTGGACCCGGCCATTCTCGGCTACGTCGCCCAGCTGGCCGAAGAGTCGCGGCAGCTCAGGAACGTCAGGCTGGGCCTGTCGGTGCGCGGCTGCCTGGCCTACGTGCGCGCCGCCAAGACCTGGGCACTGGCGGACGGCCGGGGGTACGTCGTGCCGGACGACGTCAAGGAACTCGCCATCCCCGTGCTCAGCCACCGGCTGCTGCTTGACGCCGAGGCCGAGTTCTCCGGTGTCACCGTCGATGACACCGTGGCTCAGCTGCTGAGCCGCGTCCGCCCGCCGACCAGCCGGGGAAAGTAGCCCGGTGGCGCGCAGCAACGCTCCGTTCGGGAGTCGGATCTCAGATTTTTGCCGTCGGGCGGCCAGCCGCGGCGAGCTGGCCGCGGCGGCCGCGCGGCTCGCGCCGCTCGCCCGCGGGCTGCGGCCTGCGTGGGGGCTGCTGACGCCGGCCGGCCGCGGCACGCTCGTCATCGCCGTGGCCACCTGGCTGCTCGGCGTGCAGCTCGGCTGGCAGGAGCTGTTCCTGGTCGCCGCCTGCTGCGCGATCGCGCTGCTGATCGCGGGCGGCTTCGTGATCGGCCGGCCGTCACTCGACGTCGCGATCGAGCTCGAGCCCGCCCGGGTCAGCGTCGGCACCCCCGCGGCCGGGCGGCTGGTGGCGACTAACCGCTCCAGGTCGCGGCTGCGCGCGCTGAACGTCGAGGTGCCGGTCGGGCTCGCCCGCGCGCTTTTCCCGGTTCCCTCGCTCGCACCCGGCGCCAGCCACGACGAGCTGTTCGTGGTGCCGGCCGAGCGGCGCGCGGTCATCCCGGTCGGGCCGGCCACCGCGGTGCGCACCGACCCGCTCGGCTTGCTGCGCCGGGACGCGGTCGAGCACGTCGCCGTCGAGCTGTTCGTGCACCCCAAGGTCATCAGCCTGGACGCGCTCAGCCCCGGCCTGCAGCGCGACCTGGAGGGCCAGGCCACCCGCGACCTGTCCACCAGCGACCTCGCCTTCCACACCCTGCGCGACTACACCGCGGGCGACAACTGGCGCCACGTGCACTGGCGGTCGACAGCCAAGGCCGGCAAGCTGCTCGTCCGGCAGTTCCAGGACACCAGGCGCTCGCAGCTCGCCGTCGTGGTCGACGGAGCGCGGGCCAGCTACCGCACGGAGGACGAGTTCGAGCTCGCGATGAGCGTGGCCGGCTCGAT
>DASYAD010000313.1:0-3462 GCA_036501515.1 Trebonia sp.
GCAGATCAGCACGTGGCCGCTGTTGTACGGGTACAGGTTCATGATCGCGTAGACGAGCTCGCCGCGGGCGACGATCAGCCCGTCCTCGTCGCTGAGCGTCGGCGCGATGCAGAACGGGCAGCCCTCGTGCGCGCCTGGCCCTGTCGGCTTGCCCTCGCCCTTGATGTAGGCCAGCCGGTGCGGCGTCCACAGCCGGCTGAACCCGTCGGGCACACCGGAATCGGGGAACCTCGCCTCAGGCGAAACCGGGGTCTCCGGAGAAACCGGGCCGTCAGAGGAAACCTGGCTCTGCGGGGATTCGGGGGCGGCCGCCGGTGGCTGGTCCTGGCCGGGGCCGGCGGGTTCTGGCGACGAGGGAGCACTCACCCTACCGATGCTAGTGGCGCGCCGCGGACGGTGTACCCCGGCTCCCGGCCTGGTCTGCAGTCCACCGGAAGCGGTCAGGGTGGTAACGGCCTGGCCTGCCTACGCGATCTTGAGCATCTCGTCGCCGAAGTCGGCGATCAGCTTGAGGGTGCCTCCAAGGGAGCCTCGAAGGCCTGCTTGCCCCCGGCGGTCTCGACGGCGCGCTCCAGGTGCCCTGAGTCGCGCCAGCGCGATACGTTACCCATCGGTCATCTCCTTCCTGCGCTCGGCGAGATACTCGTCGTACAGCAGCTCGGCACGCGGGATCGCCGTTCGGTACCAGCTGCGCACGCCTCGACAGCACTTCTTTACGTTACGGAGATCATCACATTCCGTATAAGAAGTCATCGAATATCGTGATCAGGGTGGCAAATGAGGACTGTGAGAACGCAACCTGTTGCCATCGGACCGCCGGCGAGTTCTCGCCGCAAGATCAGGATCGAGCGAGTTGGCCTGCTATCTATGCTGGCCTGCGGCGGATCGTCGCTGCCCGGTGGCACGAGGCCGGTCCGCGACGACCAGATCCGGCCGGGCAGGCCGGGCAGGTACCTTGTCCCGCAGAGGCTGCGCGACGGGCCGCGCTGGCTGCAGCTGCTCCGTGAGCTTCTGCTCCCGCTCGCCTGACGGCCGCATAGACCCCGCCGTCAGGTCACGTAAGCGGCCGGAGATCACCGTTGCTTTCCTTCCCGGAATAGCGTGACCGCCTTGTCGATGCGCCGTTGCCGTGTCTCCGTGGTCTTGGCGGCGTTGATGTTGTCGACGTGATAGCGCTGCAGGCTAGCGGACAGCTTCGAAAAGAACGCCTCGGCGGCCGGGTCGGCCGACAGGGCGGCGGCGAGGTCGTCAGGCACGGCGACCTCGCGGGGGCGGTCCGCGAGGGTGAGTACGACGTGGATCGGGTCGCCGGCCCGCAGGCCGGTGTCCTTGCGGACCGCGGCGCTGATGCTGATCAGGTGCCTGCCGCCCATGACCCCGACGGAGTTCCGGTACTCGTAGCCGTTCACGTTCACGACGACGGCCGGCCGCCGGCCCGCGCCGAGCCGCTCGATGATCTCGTCGGGGACCACGATGCCGGTGTTGTTGCCGGTCGCGGTCACCGTCGTGTCGAATGCGACGCTTGCTGCCATCGCTGTCGCCTCCCCGGCGATCGGAACTAGACCGTTCAGTACTATCATGATGGTACTAGACTGTCCAGTACGATTCATTCCAGGAGGCTTCCCAGTGTCGAGCCGAGCCGCGGAGCACACGCGTTCCGATACCAGCGGTGCTCCCTCAGGACCTCCTGGCGGCGGTGCGCGACTTACGCCAGGCGGAGCTGAAACTGGCCGGTCCGCCCGCAAGCGCCAGGCGATCATGGGGGCGGCGACGGCGCTGTTCCTTCGTGACGGCTACCGCAACACGAGCATGGACCAGGTCGCCGCCGATGCCGCGGTCTCCAAGCAAACCGTCTACAAGCAGTTCGCTGACAAGGAGCAGTTGTTCCGCGCCATCGTGCTCGGCGTAACCGGCAACTCCGAGGCGATCATCGCCGACATGACCGCAGTCCTGCGCAGCACCGACGTGGCCTCGCGCGAGGAGCTCAGGACCATCCTCACCGACCTCGCCCGCCGGTACATCGACGGTGTGCTCCAGCCGCATGTCCTCGCGCTGCGGCGGCTGATCATCGCCGAGGCCGAGCGGTTCCCGGACCTCGCGCGGACCTACTTCGAACAAGCACCCGCCCGCGCCATCGAGGTCGTCGCGGACGTCCTGCGGGACTACACCGAACGCGGCCTGCTCGCCGCCGACGACCCCCGCCTCGCCGCCGCGCACTTCGCCTACCTCGTGCTGGCCATACCGCTGGACAGGGCACAGTTCTACCCCCGCGAACGCCCGTCGGCGGCCGAGCGGGACAAGCTCGCCGGCGAAGCCGTGCGCATCTTCCTCGCCGCCTACGCGCCGCCGGCGGGCTAGCCGCGGCCGGCCAGGTCGAGGAGGTCGTCCAGGATCCGGTCGATGGCCGTGACGGTCATCGTCACGTGGCCGGCACCCGGCTCCAGGTGCGCGCGGGCACCGGGAATGTGCGCGGCGAGCCACCGGCCGTGCGCGAACGGGACCATGTTGTCCTGGTCGCCCTGCCAGATCGCCGCACGTCCGCTGAGGGCGCCCAGGCCGAATCCCCAGTCGGCGGTGAACGCGAGGTCGTCGTCGCGCCAGCCCGCGATGCCGTTGCGGACGGCGCCGGACAGGCCGTTGGCCAGGTCGGCGGCGAACTCACCGGTCAGCACCGCCGCGTCGGCCCCCGAGATGAGGCCGCCGAGCGCGGCGGCGATCTGCTCGCCGGTGATACCGCGCAGGGCTTCCGCTTCCTTGTCGAGGAACGGGGTGAGCGCGTCAGCGCCGCGGGCGGCGAGGCCGAACTCCTCGATGTTCTCCGGCCCCATGCCTGCCAAGAAGTCAAGGCCCCCGGCGTGGTAGGGGGCGACGCCGGCGACCGACGCGGTCCCGAGGCAGCGCCCGGGCGCGAGCGCGGCGCACGCCAGGGTGTGCGGCCCCCCGCCGGAGAAGCCGATCGACACGAACTCGCCGGCGCCGATCGCGTCGAGTACCGCGATGACATCAGGGACGACGTCCGCCACGGTGCGGCCAGGCAGCGGCGTCGACCTCTCGTAACCGGGCCGCGCGGCCTGCACGATCCGCAGGTCCCGCTCGCTCGCCGCGTTGCCGAGCCTGTTGTTGAGCACCAGGCCCATGGGCGTGCCCTCGTGCACCACCAGGGCAAGCCCGTCCGCTGGACCCGCCGTCTGGAACTCGGTGTCCCGGCCGTCCGCGTGCCGGACCACCTGCCGCTCAGTCTGCATGCTGGCAGCCTAGTGGCACACCGGTCGAATTCCCTGACGCCGCGAGCTGGCCAGTGGCAAAGTCGCGGCCGGGACCGGACGGTGCGAACCGCATCCAGGCGATCGCCGCGGCGGCAAGGGCGAGGCCCGCGAGGCACACGATGAGCATCGCCGGGTTGAGCCGGCTGGCCAGGTCGGCCTGCCTGACCACCGCGGGCGCCGCTCCTGCCGGGATCTT
>DASYAD010000314.1:0-14582 GCA_036501515.1 Trebonia sp.
GCTGATGCTGGCCGGCGGCGTCACCGTGATCGAGGCGACGCTCAACTTTCCCAACGGCGGCGGGGGCTTCTCCGGCTACAACGGCTCCCAGGTGCACATCCCGCAGATCAGGCGGCCGTCCTTCGCCGGCACCGACCCGGCATTCTACCGGTTCTCTGTCATCGTCGCGATCGTGATGTTCCTGCTTGTCTTCGCTCACCTGCGCATGCGGCCGGGTCGGGCCTGGGCGGCGATCAGGCAGAGCGAGCCCTCGGCCCTCGCGGCCGGCATCAACACCACCTTCTACAAGCTCTGGGCGATGGCCCTGGCGGCCTTCGTCACCGGCGTCGCGGGCGCGCTGCTGGCCGGCGCGGACCGCGAGCTGTTCTCGATCAACTTCCCGATCCAGAACTCGATCAACCTGCTCGCCGTCGTGCTCATGGGCGGCGCGTTCAGCCTGGCCGGCGCCGTCATCGCCGCGTTCCTGCAGGCGTTCGTCCCCGCGCTGCTGCAGATCTGGGGCGTGCCGAACGACTGGCTCATCATCTTGTTCGGCGTCGGCGTGATGCAGGTGCTCGCCACCGCGCCGGGCGGGATCGCCGACCAGTTCCCTAAGGACATGAAGCGCCTGTACCGGCTAGTCAGCCGCCTTTGGCGAAAGCCCGCGGCGGTCCCCGTGGACTCAGCGAGCACTGTGCCGGCTGGCGCGCCGGCCCGCAAGGGAGGCGGCACCCCGTGATCGAGGTCAAGGAACTGACCGTCAGGTACGGCGGCGTCACGTCGCTCGACGGCATGAACCTGCTGTTCGACAAAGGCGTCTGCGGCCTCATCGGCCCGAACGGCGCGGGCAAGACCACGTTCTTCAACGTGCTGTCCGGCTTCGTCCGGCCGGCGTCGGGATCGGTCAGCGCGTTCGGCGACGACCTGCTGCGCATGGCGCACTTCCGCCGCGCCCGGTGGGGGATCCGCCGCACCTTCCAAACTGAGCAGGCGATCTCCGCGCTGACGGTCTACGACAACGTGGCGATGATCCACTCCAGGCTGCGCGGCTCGGCCCGCCGGGCCGACGTCCTGGCGGCGATCGAGTTCGTCGGCGGCGGGGTTTCGCCCTGGGTGCGGGTGGGCTCGCTGACCGCGGGGCAGCGCCGCCTGGTCGAGGTCGCCCGCACGGTCGCGGGCAACCCGCGGCTGGTCCTGCTCGACGAGCCGGCGGCCGGGCTGCCCGACGATGAGACCAGCCACCTGACCAGCGTGATCAGAGGCATCCCGGCCCAGACGGGGGCGCTGACGATTCTCGTCGACCACGACATGTCGCTGGTTTCCGCGGTTTGCGAGACGACCGCGGTACTCGACTTCGGCAAGCTGATCGCGTCCGGTCCCACTGCCCAGGTGCTCCGCGACGAGCACGTGATGCGGGCCTACCTCGGAACGGCGGAGGTGATCTGATGGCCGCACTGGAGCTCCGCGACATCACCATTGAGCGCGGCGGCCGGCCGGTCGTCAAGGACGTCACCATTACGGTTCCGGCCGCGGAGGTCACCGCCCTGCTCGGCCCCAACGGCGCGGGCAAGTCCTCGCTCGTACTCGCCGTCGGCGGCGTGCTGAAGCCGAAGCCAGGCTCGGTGCTGCTCGACGGCACCGAGCTGGCGGGGCGGCGGCCTGAGCGGATCCGCGCGGCCGGCGTCGCCATCGTCCCCGAGGGCCGCAGGCTGCTGCCTGACCTGTCGGTCGACGACAACATCAAGGTCGCCACGTACGCGCTGACCAAGCAGGCGGCCGCCGAGGGGCGGGCCCGTGCGCTCGAGCTGTTCCCGCGGCTCGGCGAGCGGCTCACCGTGCCCGCCCGGCTGCTGTCCGGCGGGGAGCAGCAGATGGTGGTGCTGGCCCAGGCACTGGTCTCCCAGCCGAACTACCTCCTCATCGACGAGCTCTCCCTCGGCCTGGCCCCGGTGATCGTGAACCAGCTGATCCCGGTCATCAGGGCGGTCGCCGCCAGCGGCGTCGGCGTGCTGCTCATCGAGCAGTTCGCCACCGTGGCACTGTCCCTGGCGACCGGGGCGCACATGATGGAGGGCGGCGTCCTGCGCTACTCGGGCACCGCCGCCGAGCTCAAGGCCAGGCCCGAGCTGCTGCAGTCCGCGTACCTGCTGCGCGGCTCCGACATCAAGCCGGGCGACGCACTCGGCGCGGCGGCGCTCGACGTCCCCGCGGGCGACTCCGCGCCGGCCGGTACCGGCGCGGATGGCACCGTACCCGATATTGTCCGCGGAGAAGGTGACAAAGAGGATTAATCCGCCCGGCGGGCGCGGCGCCGAATATCATCTCCCCGGTAGCTTCGGACGCGGTTCTACCGCGGCCGGCGAGGAGGGCGGCGATGAGGACACGGACGGGACGCGCCGGCGCCGCGGTCGCGGCGGCCGCCGTTCTCGTGCTGACCCTCGGCCTGTTCCTGGTGATACGGGGCAGCGGAGGCGGTCAGGCGGCCGCCGCGTCCACGGGAAGCACGCCGCGGCCAGCGGGCCAGGCGGCGGCCTTCGGGGCCGGGCAGGACCCGGCGGGTAATGCTCAGGCGGCGCCGGTTCAGCGGGCCGACCCGCTGGCGGCCGGCGCCGCGTACGCGGCCGGCCGGGCGGGCAGCGTGCTGGCCGCGGTGTACGACGTGCGCACCGGCCAGACCTGGCGCCTCGGCACCGGGCAGCCGCAGGCCGAGGCGAGCGTGGTCAAGCTGGACATCCTGGAGACGCTGCTCGCGCGCCGCGACGGGGCCGCACTGGGTCGCGGTGACCAGACGCTCGCCCAGGCGATGATCGAGGACAGCGACAACGACGCCGCCACCAGCCTGTGGGACAAAGCGGGCGGAGCGTCGGGACTGTCCGCCTACGACGACCAGGCCGGGCTGACAAGCACTACCCCGTCGCCGTGCGTGGACTGCGCCGGGTTTGCCTGGCCCGGGTGGGGCCTCACCACCACGGTGCCCTACGACCAGCTGACACTGCTGAAGCAGCTGATCGTGCCCGGCCAGCGCCCGCTGCTGTCGGACACCGCCCGGTCGTACGCCCTGTCCCTGATGGAGAACGTCGCCCCCGACCAGCGCTGGGGCGTGTCGGGCGGCGTCCCCGCGGGCGTCACGGTGGCGCTGAAGAACGGCTGGCTGCCTCTCAACGCCGCGAACACCAACTGGCAGGTCAACAGCGTCGGCTGGGTCTCGGGCGACGGCCGCGACTACCTGATCGCGGTGCTGAGCACGGGCAGCCCGACCGAGCAGTACGGTATCGACACGATCAACGACCTGTCCGCCCGCGTCTGGTCGGCCCTGGGCTGACCAGCCAGATGCGGCCGACTTGGCCGCATCGTGACGCCCGGCCGGGTTACAGCTGACCCGGCTGGTACGTGGTGAGCGCGTAGCGGGCGGCGACCGGGTTCCAGGCGGCCGTGAAGGCCGTCTTGTCTTGCGTCGCCGCGGTATCGGGGGCCTGAGCGGCCTGGTAGCCCGGGTCGCTCGTGTCGCCTGGTGCGCAGCCCTTGGCGATCTCGTCTCTCGCCCACGTGGCGTACGCCTGGTCGGCGCTGATCGACGCCTGCCACGCCGCGGTCAGGTCGGTGACCAGCGACGCCGGCAGCGTGCTGCGGCCAGGCAAGGCGGACAGGCTGGCGAGCAGCGCCTTGCGCGAGGACACGGCGTCGTCGAACACCTGCGGGTCGGCCGCCAGGCGCGGGCCGCAGCGGTCAATGTCGGCGGCGGCGCCGCTGATCGCCGCGCGGTCGGACACGCTCTTTCCCAGCAGGCTCGCGACGCTGGTCGCGGCCTGCTTCTCGGTCGCGGCGGCGGCCGGCGGGGAGCTGGTGCGGGCCGGCGCGGACGCGGTTCCCGCGGCGGACGCGGTCCCGGCCGGGCGCGCTGAGTTCGTGCCCGCGCTCGCGGGCGGGCTGCCCGACGACTGGCTGAACGGGTGCGTCAGCAGCACCGCCACCGCCACGGCGATCACCAGCACGCTCAGCACGACCCAGAGCACCCGCGAGGAGCCGGAGCCGTTCGCGTTGTGCCGCCGGGGCGGCTGACGCGGCGGCCCGCCCGGCTGCCCAGGCGGGGGACCGCCGGGAAAGCCCGCGGGCGGCCCGCCGGGAAACCCCGGTGGCGGCCCGCCTGGGAACCCCTGCGGTCCCGCTGGGCTCCCCGGCGGCGGGCCACTAGGGGCTGCCGCGGGCTGGGCGGGGCGGAAGGACTCGAACCCTGGCCGGCCGGCCGCCGGCTGCTCGCCCGGCCATTCGTACTGCTGGCCCGCGTACGGCGGCCGGCCGGGCGGCGGTGCCGGCCTGGGCTGAGCTGGTTGCGGGGCCGCGGCCGGCCGCGGAGCCGCGGGCAGGATCCAGTCTGACCGCGTCGGCGCGGCGGGCGGCGGGCCGACAGCCGGGGCAGGCGGGGGAGCGGCCGCGACGGTGGACCCGGGGCCGCCGGGCGCCTGGCCCGCGGCGCCGGGCGCGGCGCTGGCGGCTGGCCGGCCGCATGCCTGGCAGAACAGGGCGCCGGGCTCAATTTCCGCCTGGCAGCCTGGGCACGAGCGGCCAATCCCGTTCATTACGCCGTCCCTCAAAGATCAGTGCCTGATCGTATAGGTAACGCCCCAATTCGTGCGCCGCTATCGTGTTCTGTGCCCGGCTGACCGCCCTGATATGCCCGCTATGTTCGTGGCGTGAGTTTCGCAGCGGGGAAATGGCTGATCGCATGGCAGTTCCCCCTGGCGCCCGCCTCGCCGAGCGGCGCCGCTTAGGCGAGGACCAGGCACGCCGGGGTAGGCGCGACCGCCGTTTGCAGCAGACGCAGCGCGGCGGCGTCGTCGTCGAAACCGAAGCAGGCGATCTGGTCGCTGTCCTGCCCGGCCACGATGACGTGGCGTCCGTCGGGGCTGAGGATGAAGTCCCGCGGGCACCGCACCGCGGCGGGCGTGATCCCGGCCGGGGACAGTGACGCGGCGGCCGGATCGAAGCGCAGCACGGCCAGGCTGTCGTGTCCCCGGTTGGATACCAGCACGTGCCGTCCGGACGGGCTGACCCTGATGGCGCCCGCCAGGTTCACCCCGTCCGCTCCGGCGGGGAGTGTCGGCACTCGGTCCGTGACCGCGAAGCGGTCTCCGTCACGGCGCAGTACGCAGACCGTGCTGTCGAGCTCGTTGACCAGGAACAGGTGGCGGGTGTCCGGGTGGAAGGCGAGGTGCCGTGGTCCCGCGCCAGGGGCGGCGGGCACGTGCGCACAGGTCCGCGGTGTGAGGCGGCCAGCGGAATCCAGTGTGTAGCTGAAGACGGTGTCGGAACCCAGGTCGGCCACCAGGATGTCACCGGTCACGGGGTCGCTGGCGGTCATGTGGACGTGGGAAGCGCCCTGGCGGACGGGGTCCGGGCCTCGTCCGGTGTGCGTGACATGGTCGGTCAGGTCACCGAGACGACCGTCTGGTTCGACGCGGTAGACGGTCACCGACCCCGCGCTCACGCCGTAGTTGGCGACGAGCACGAAGCCGCCGGTGCGGTCGAGGGCGACGTGACACGGTGCTTGTCCGTCTGTGCCGCGCGCGTTCAGCGGGGACAGGTGCCCGCTACGCGGGTCCCGGGCGTACGCGGTGATGCCGCCGCCCGGACGGTCACCGAACATATCGGTCTCGTGCACCGCGTAGACGTGCTCGCCCGAGGCGGACACCGCCAGGTAGGAGGGGTTGCGCGCGGCGGCCAGCGAAGAAACCGGGCCGACGCGCCCGCTGGCGGGATCGAAGCTGGCGCCGAGAATGCCGTCCGCCTTGCCGTTCACGTGCGGGAGCGGCTCGGTGTAAGTGCCGACGATCAGTTGCATAGCGGTCTCCTCAGAGCGATGCGCCAGGCGCGGCGGGCACGCGCGGCATTCTGCCCCGTCCGGTGGTGCGTCAATTTCAAACCAGCGGAACTGATCGTTCCGTTCTGGATGGTACGCTCGCTTCATGATGGCTGGTTCAGGCGCCCTCAGCGGGCGGAAGGCTGAGGCGGCGCGCAACGACCGGATGATCCTGGACGCGGCCCGTGCCGTGTTCACCCGGGATCCGGGTGCGCCGGTCGCGGCGGTCGCGGAGGAGGCCGGTGTCGGCGTCGGGGCGCTGTACCGCAGGTACGCCAGCAAAGACGAGCTGCTGCGGACACTGTGCGCCGACGGGCTGAACCAGTTCATCGCGATCGCCGAGACCGTGCTGGCTACCGTGCCCGACCCGTGGGAGGCGTTCGCCGGCTTCATGGGCGGCATCATCGACTCCGATGTCCACTCGCTGACCGTGCATCTGGCCGGCACCTTCACGCCCACGCCTGAGCTGCGGGAGCTGGCGGTGCGCGCCAGCGCGCGGGGCGAGCGGATCTTCGCCGCGGCCCAGAACGCGGGGGTGCTGCGCGGGGACCTGGAGGCGGGCGACCTGGCGATGATGTTCGAGCAGATCACCGCCATCCGCGGTGGCAGCGCCGAGCGCACCGCCGCCTTGCGCCGTCGCTATCTCGCCCTGCTGCTCGATGCCGTCAGGACGCAGGCGGCCACCGGGCCGCTCCCCGGGCGGCCGCCGGACGCCGGGGAGCTGGCGCGGCGATGGCGGCCGCCCGCGCCGTTATACCGCCTGGTCCGCTTATACCGCCTGGTCCGCTGACCAGCCCGGGTCACGTCCCAGGTAACGCAGCAGTTCGGCCGCGGCGTCGTCGCCGGGCTGCGGAATAAGGGCGGGGGCGTAGGCGCCGTAGGCCCGCAGCGGTTCGACGATCGCCCGGGCCGCGGGCAGCAGCTCACGCGCCAGCTCAGGGGTGAGCGCGGACGGCTGTCCCAGGGCCGCCGTGACGTCCCAGGCGTGCACGGCCGCGTCCAGCGCGCAGGCCGCGGCCGCGGTCGCCGGCGGCAGGGCGCCCTGCGGCAGCGGCGTCGGCACCGGGCCGGCGTCGGCCGCCACCGTCGCCCAGGCCTGCCGGGCGGTGGCCAGGGCGGGCGTGAGCAGGTCTTCGGTGGTGCCGTCGAACTTCCCCGACGGCTCGAACGGGTTCTGGTCAGGACCCGAGCCGGTGCCAAGCGCCGCCGCCCACGCCAGCTGATCGCCGGCCGCGTGCTGCAGCACCTGGAGCACGGTCCACTGCGAGCACGGGGTGGGCGCGTCCAGGTTGCCCGGGCTGGCCGCTCCGGCCGAACGGAGCAGATCGAGGGCCTCGGTCATGACTGTCCACATAGGAATCACTTCTCCAGCTGGGTGAGCGCGGCCGCGCGCGGGCGGTTGCGATGGAACGGACCGGATGATTCTGTTCCATTATAACAGACCGGAACGTTCTGTTCCGATCGGACGGAGAACATTTCCGCGCCACCTCACGTCGCGCGCCGTCACGGCGTCTACCAGCTGTCACCAGGCACGAGGCAGACGCCGGTGCCATCTATGAGCGGAAAGGACAAGCACATGTCGGTCGAGGAGAACAAGGCGGTCGTCGGGCGCTGGTTCACGGAGTTCTGGGGAAACCCCTTCAACCCCGGCGTCATCGACGAGCTCGCGGCGCCCGATATCCGGTTCGAGTACTCGCTGCACACGCCGATGCGCGGCCGCGACGAAGTGCGCGACTTCGCGACCAGGTTCCGCGCCGCGTTCCCCGACCTTAACTTCTGGGGGACCGCGGACCTCATCGGCGAGGGCGACTACGTGGTCGGCCAGTGGGAGGGCGGCGGCACCCACACCGGCCCGGTCGTCTTCGACGACCTGCCGGTCGGATCGGTCCCGCCCGCGTCGGGCAAGACGCTGCGCTTCACGGGGACGACCGTGCTCAAGGTGCGGAACGGGCTGATCGTGGAGGAAGTCGGGCTGGACGACGGAGTCAAGGTCCTGCAGCAGCTCGGCATCGTGCCGACCGCGTGACGAGGCCCTGAACCTGACGAGACGGTGCGGGCGGCGGTCCTGCGCGGCCGCCGCCCGCGCGGCGCTGCCTAGGTTGGCGCGGGACCGACCCGCCGCCGGGGCATCGTCCGGCGCCGGGTGCCCGCTTCGCGGTCCTCGTACCGCCGCTCAAGCCAGTCGATCGCCAGCCCGGTGATAACCGTGATGACGGCCACGAAACCAAGCAGGCACGCGATCAGCACAATAGAAGCAAGCAGGCCACTCATGAGACCTCCGCGCTGACGCTCGTCGGCCGCATTCGCGGACACGCAGTGCTTACCGATTCGCTCGCAAGCTCACTCATGACGGAACCCCCCGTTACCGTGACCGAGTAATAGCCGTTTGTGACTAGAACGTACCCCTGGTCACGGTGGTGAATCGCGAGCCTAGATCTGCGAGGGCGAGTAGCTCGGGAAGCCGTACTTGTGCGCGAGCGAGTTCCACTGCTTGACGAAGGCGGTCTTGTCGTTCGTCGCCTTACTGTCGAACGGGAGCGTCGCGGTGTAGTTCGGGTCCTTGAGGTTGTTCTTCTTGCACTTGCCAGCGCCGTCCGCCGCCCACTTGGCCAGGTCGGCGTCGACGGTGGCGGAGGCCTGCCAGGCCCCGGTCAGGTTGGACAGCATCGCGGCCGGCAGCGCCGTGCGGCCGGGCAGCCGGGCCAGCTTCGTCAGCAGCGCCCGCCGGTTAGTGGCCGCCCTGTTGAACGTCTTGGCGTCTGTTGTCAGGCCCTTGCACGCCTCGACGTTGGAGACCGCCGCGTTGACATCAGAGTGGTCGGTGCCGCTCTGCGAGAGCAGGCCGGCCAGTGCCGAAGCCGCCTGCTGCTGGTTGAGGGCCGCGCTCGCCGACGAGCTCGCGCCCGGCGAGGCGGTGGAGGCGCCGCCGCCGGGCGCGAGCGAAGGTGAGCCGCCCGAGGTGGCCAGCATCAGGGCCGCCACGACGATCACCACCACCGCCGCGGCGACGACGACCGGGATCAGCGGGCCCTTGGGCATCCTGGACCTGAGCCTGCCGACCAGCCCGGGACCGCCAGGGCCGCCGTCGCCGGCGGGCAAACCGTCGGGGCCGTACTGGGGGCTGAGCGGCATGCCGTCGGGGCCGTACTGGGTCCCATGCGGGGTGCCGTCAGGAGCGTACTGAACACCGGGCCCGTACGGCCCGTTCTGGTACTGCCCGCCCGGGTACTGGACCCCGGGCGGCGGCGGGCCCGGCTGCTGGCCGTTGCCGTAAGGGCCGGGGTAACCGCCCGGCGGCAGGGTGGCGCCTGGCGGAACGGCGGCTCCCGGCGCCAGTGCCGCTCCGGGCCAGGCCGGAGGCGGTCCGGCCTGCGGGAACCCGCCCGTCGGAGCTGGGTACTGGCCGCCCTGCGGGTACTGGCCGCCCGGCTGGAACCCGCCGGTCGCCGGGTACTGCCCGGGCCCTGGCTGCTGGAACCCGCCGGTCTGCGGGTACTGGCCGCCCTGCGGGTACGGCGCGGGGGCGGGGGTCTGGGGCTGCTCCCAGTCGCCCGGCGTCAGCTGCACGTTGCGGAACAGGCCTTGCGGCCGCATCATCCGCTCGACGGTGTCGGACACCGACGGCTCGCTGCCCGGCTGGCCAGGACCGCCCGCGTACGGGCTGGAGGCCGGCGGCGGCGGGTAGGGGGCCGGGCTGCCTGACGGCGGCGGCGGCACCTGGTGCGCGACGGGGGCGGACAGCGGCGGTCCCGCGGGGGACGGGTAACCAGTGAATGGCGGCGGTGCCTGCATGGCAACCGTTGACGACGACTGCGGAGCGGGTGCGCCTGACTGCGCGCCGTACTGGTGCCCGCAGCCGCCGCAGAACCGGGTGCCCGGTTCTACTGAGTACCCGCAGTTCGGGCACCAACCATCCATATCTACCATCATGTCCCTTTCGGGTGTCCCATGCAGGCTAGTCCCAGGAGCGGGCACTCGCCATCCGAACGGCCCGACCGGCGTGCGAAGGCGGAGCCCGCGCCCGTTCTGGAGAAAATTCAATCGCAATCCGCGCCTCCAGGAGGGCCGCACTGACAGAATGCGTGGGTATCCGTTGGGTGGTGCTGGAGGTGGGCTGATGCGGGTCGCCAGCGGGCTAGCGGCTGCTGCCGCGGCCGCGGCCGTACTGGCGGCGGGCGGGGCCGCCGCCCCCGCCGCCCGGGCGGCGGAAACGCCCATGCCCGCGGTGAAGACCGCGCCCGCGGTGAAGACCGCGCCCGCGCCCGCCGGTGTCAGTTCCCGGCTGGCCGAGATCGCCAACGCCGCGACGGGCGCCGACCTCTGGTCCCGGTCGTCGGTGACGGAGCGGCCGATCGGCTCGGTCGCCAAGGTGATGACCGCCTACGTGGTGCTCCAGACACCGGGGCTCAACCTCAACCGGGTGATCACCGTGCCGGCCGGCATCGTGGCCTACGACCGCACCTACGACGCGTCGACCGCGGGACTGCGGCCGGGGGAGAAGTTCACCACGCGGCAGCTGCTGTACGCGCTGCTGCTGCCGTCGGGCTGCGACGCCGCCTACACCCTGGCCGCCGCCTACGGGCCCGGCCTGAGCGGGTTCATCGCCAAGATGAACGCCACCGCGAAGAAGCTCGGAATGGCCAAGACGCACTTCACCGACTTCAGCGGGCTGCCGGATCCGACCGAGTACAGCACCTACTCCACCGCGCACGACCTGATCATCCTGGGCCGGGCCGCGATGAAGGTGCCGGTGTTCGCGACGGTGGTGGGCACCAGGCAGGTCACGGTGCCCGCGGGCGGCGGCCACCTGGCGCACGTCTGGAAGAACCTCAACCCGCTGCTGGCCGGCTACTCAGGCGCGGCAGGCATCAAGACCGGCTACACCCGGGCGGCGGGCCAGTGCTTCCTGTTCGAGGCGCACCGCGGCGGCAAGACGCTGATCGGCGTGGTGCTCGACTCATCACCGGCCGACTCGCCGACGCTGGCCGCCGCCGCGGCGGACGCGAAGGCCATGCTGAACTGGGGCTTCAGCCTTCGCTAGCGGCCGGGTCGCCCAGGTAGCTCGCCGCGAGCAGCTCGCTGTCGCTCAGCGCCGCGGCGGTGCCGCTGGCGGCCAGCTCGCCGTGGGATAGCACGTAGCCCCGGTCGGCGATCTTCAGCGCCATGTGCACGTGCTGCTCGACCAGCAGCACCCCGGTCCCGGTCGAGGTAGCGTACTCGCGGACCACCGGCAGCAGCCGGCCGACGATGACCGGCGCCAGGCCCAGGCTCATCTCGTCCAGCATCAGCAGCCTCGGCTTGCGGGCGAGCGCCCGCGAGATCGCGAGCATCTGCTGCTCGCCGCCCGACAGCAGGCCAGTCTTGCGGTCCTTGAGCGGGCGCAGCGCGGGGAAGTGGACGAACGCCGCGTCCATGTCCTCGGTGCTACCGTGCCCGTCGAGCCGCAGGTGCTCGGCCACCGTCAGGCCGAAGAACAGCCCGCGGTCGGACGGCACGTGGGCGATGCCGAGCCTGGCGCGCGCGGCCGGCGCCATCCCGGCCAGGTCGGAGCCGCCGAGGCTGACCGTGCCTGCCCCGTGCTTGAGCAGGCCGGAGATCGCCCGCAGGGTCGTCGTCTTGCCGGCGCCGTTGGCGCCGAGCAGCGCCACCACCTCGCCGCTACTCACAGTGAGCGAAAGATCGCGCACAACCGGGGAGCGGTCGTAACCGACACTGAGCTTATTCAGTTCGAGTACCGCGCCGGAGCCCGTCATGGTATCCAGAACCCACCTTCACCGGTCGTTAGCCGGACGTATTAGTTGACCTCAACATACTGCGATGTGCTGCAAAAACGAGTTCTTGTTAGCTTTCACCAAGGATGGTTGGCAGGACATTGGGGTCATCGCCAACTTGTCGGGCGGCGATGTGTGCTCAACGGACACTTGATGCGATCGTGACCTCGATCGTTAACAATCTATGTTGACGCAGCGTAGGGCTGAGGCCTTTTCTTGGATGACACTATCCACCCAGGTATCTTCTGCCCCAATTGGGAGTCAGCGTATGGAGCGAATCCCGGTCACCCATGCCGGAAGCCTGATCCGCCCGCAGGAACTGCTCGCGCACCTGTCGGCGGCCGGGCACGGCCGGGCGGCGGCGGACGGCTCGGACTACCAGACGGCGCTGGCCCGGGCGGTCGCCTACGTGGTGCGCAGGCAGGTGGAGACGGGGGTCGACATCATCGACGACGGTGAGATGGGCAAGGCCACCTGGATCACCTACCTGTACGAGCGGACCACCGGGCTCGAGGCCCGCGCCCTCGACGGCGGCTTCGCGACCACCTTGCCTGCCAGCAGGGACCGGCAGAACTTCCGCGGCGCCTACCGTGAGATCGACCTGCTCGAACGCGAGGCGACGATCAGGATCAGGGCGGAGGCGGGCAGCAAGGACGACGACACGGCGTCCCGCGGCGCGGCCGCCTGGGTGTGCACCGGCCCGATGGGCTACGACCGGGCCGCGATCGACCGGGACCTGGCCAACTTCAAGGTGGCCCTCGAGGGCAGCGGCCGGGACATCGCGCAGACGTTCCTGCCTGTCGTCGCCCCCGCCTCGGCCTACTGGCTGGCGAACGAGTACTACAAGACCGACGAGGAATTCGTCTACGCGCTGGCCGACGTGCTGCACGAGGAGTACGCGGCGATCATCGACTCGGGCGCGTTCCTGCAGGTCGATGACGCGGTGCTGATGCACGAGGCGGACACCATGCTGTCGCGCGGCCAGTCCTGGGAGGAGTACCGCGCCTGGGCCCGGCTCCGGGTGGACGCGCTCAACCACGCGCTGCGCGGACTGCCAGAGGACCGCATCCGGTACCACATCTGCTTCGGCAGCTGGCACGGGCCGCACGCCTACGACCCGCCGTTGCGCGACTCGATCGACCTCGTGCTCGCCGTCAACGCGAAGTACTACCTGATGGAGCAGGCCAACCCGCGGCACGAGCACGAGTGGAAGATCTGGGAGGACGTGCCCCTGCCGGACGGGAAGGTCCTGGTGCCCGGCGTCGTCACGCACCACACTAACGTCGTCGAGCACCCGGAGCTCGTCGCCCAGCGGCTCACCCGGCTGGCCGGCGTGGTCGGCCGGGAACGGGTGATGGGCGGAACTGACTGCGGCTTCGCCCAGGGGGCATTCATGCACCGGGTGCACGAGGAGATCCAGTGGGCGAAGCTCGCCTCCCTGGTTGAGGGGGCACGCATCGCCTCCCGCGCGCTGTGGGGTCAGCACGCAGACATTTGACCAGTTCCGTGAGTTTTTTCGAAGAAGAATAACCGCGCATGGAGGAAATTAAGTTGCGTACCTATAGAAGGACCGGCTACGCCGTCGCCGCGCTCGCTGCGGCGGCGCTGGCCGTGGCCGGCTGCAGCTCGAGCTCAAGTTCAAGCTCGAGCTCGGCGCCGGCGGCAGCGGGCAGCTCGTCCGCGCCGGCCAGTTCCGCCAGCACCCCCGTCTCGACCTCATCGGGCTCGGGGGGCCTGGGAGCCCAGTCGGTCACCAACTACCTGACTTACGTAGGCGGCAAGGCAGGGCCGGCGGACAGCTCACTCTCCCCGGTCACCATCGGCTACATCAACGAGCAGGGCGACGCGAACCCGCCCGGCGCGCTGGCCAGCAACGGCGCCCAGATGGCGGTCACCTACATCAACAAGGAGCTCGGCGGCGTCGACGGCCACCCGCTCAAGCTCGACACCTGCTTCACCACCACTGAGGAGCAGGGCACCACCTGCGCCGACCAGTTCCTCGCGAACAAGTCGCTGCCGCTGGTCGCGACCGGCGGCGTCGCGGTCGGCGCGCAGTCGTTCTTCCAGACCATCAACGGGCAGATCCCGGTGATCAGCGGCGTGGCGGTCACTCCGTTCGACGCCGTGGCGAAGAACACCGTCGTACTGTTCGGCGACTCCACCCATGTGCTCGGTCCGATCGGCACCTACGCCACCCAGGTGCTGCACGCCAAGACCGCCTCGGTGATCTACCCGCAGACCCCGGGCATCTCGCCCGGAGCGCTGGCGATCGAGGCCGGCCTCAAGGCGGCGGGCGTCACCGTGACGATGGCCCCGTACCCGGTCAGTGACACCAACCTGACCTCGGTGCTGGCCGCCGCGCACGCGTCGACCGCGGACATGGTCGTGCCCTACGCGGACGCCACCGACTGCGTGAACCTGGCCAAGGCGCTGCAGCAGCAGGGCATCACCGACGCCAAGAAGATCGTCTCCGCGCCGCTGTGCCTGTCGGGCACGGTCGCGGCCGGCCTCGGCGACTTCCCCAAGTGGACGTACTCGATCGCCAGCTCGCTGTACGGCGACACGACCGACCCGGGCATGCCGGCCTACATGGCGGTGACGGCCAAGTACACCACTCCGGCCAACGCCCCCGACCCGTGGGAGATCGTCAACTTCGGTGAGATCCTGACCGTCGACAAGATCCTCAACCAGCTCGGCGTCAACAACATCACCAAGGACGCGGTGTACTCGGCGGCGAAGGCGTTCAAGGGCCCGCAGGCGCTCGGCGCCCCGTCCCTTGACTGCGGCCAGTTCACCTCCGCCCCGGCGGTCTGCAACGACCAGACGCAGTTCTTCTCCTACGCCGGGAACCACGCGTTCACCAAGGTGGCGGGCTGGACCAAGCCGCCGGCGAGCGACAGCGGTTCCTGACCCCCGGGCCAGGTAATACGCGAAGTGTCGTTTTCCGGCAATGACGCGCCGCGCGCACGGGGCAG
>DASYAD010000315.1:0-2725 GCA_036501515.1 Trebonia sp.
TTCGTAACGGGTTGGCCGTAACGGTGTCGTATCGGTACTTTCGTACGGTTTCGCGCCGCGGGTGCGGTTGTGCGGCTAGCGCCGGTAGCTTCCGTGCCGGAACTCGCTGACCAGCGACGGACGGGCCGGGTGCCAGCCGAGGTCGTCCCTGGCCTTCGCCGCGGCGGTGCCCTGGTCGTCCAGCAGGACCTCGGCGAAGTAGTCGCCAAGGCGGGCCCGGGCTTCGGCGTCAGAGCCGGGTACCGCGCCTGGCGCGCCGACCGCGACGGCGGCCGCCTCGGTCAGCTCGGCGACGGTCGGGTGCTCCCCGTTGCCGATGACGTAGTAGCCGCGCGCCGAGTCGTCTTCGAGGACGCGCCGGAAGGCGGCCGCCAGGTCGGCGACGTGCACCGTCACCCAGTGCTGCCGTCCCGTGCCGATCATTATCAGGTTCCCGGTGTCGTCGCGCGGGGACCCGAGCAGCACCCCGGGGATCCCGCCGCCGCCGTCCCCGTAGGCGGTGCCCGAGACGAGCACCGCGCCGCGCATGCCGGTCGCGCCCAGCACCCGGCGCTCGATCGGCGTCTTCCACGCCACCAGCGGGGGCGCGTTGAAGGGCGAGTCCTCGGTGATGGCGGTGTTCGGCCCGTAGACCCACAGGCCGCTGATCTGCAGGTAGGGCTTGCCGGTGCCGGCGAACGCGTCGAGCGCCGCGTCGACCACCGCGGAGTCCAGGCCCGCGCTGGTGGCGTCGCCTGGGCTGGCGGTGTGGATGGCTCCGTCCGCGTCGCGGAGCAGGCCCGCGGTCGCGGGCCGGTCGTAGAGGTCAACCACGGCCGGAGTGGCGCCGCGCGCCGCGACCCGGTCCGCCTGGGCGTCGTCGCGGACGAACGCCGTCACCTCGTGGCTGTGCTCGCGCAGTTCCTTAAGGACGTGCGATCCGACGAACCCGGTGGCGCCGGTGAGTGCGATCTTCATGGTCGGTCAGCCTCCATTGACTTGTCCGTTCAAGTCAACCTATGCCTTTTTAACTTGAATGGTCAAGTCATATCACTTGAACGGTCCAGTGAATGCTAGCCTTGTGCCATGACAGAAGGAGCTCGCGTCGTCGCCAGAGACGAGTCGGTGAAGTGGCTGACCGCCGGGGAACTCGACGCCTGGCTGTCTCTGGTCCGGCTGTTCACCTGGCTGCCCTGGTCGATCGATCAGCAGCTGCAGCGCGACGCGGACCTGAGCATGGTGGAGTACCAGGTGCTGGCCATGCTGTCGGAGAGCCCGCAGCGGACCATGCGGATGAGCTCGCTCGCCGAGGTCACCAACGCGTCGCTGTCCCGGCTGTCGCATCTGGTCAAGCGGCTTGAGGGGCGAGGCCTTGTGCGCCGCGAGCCCGACCCGGCCGACGGCCGGTTCACTAACGCGATCCTGACCGCCGACGGCCTGCGGACGCTGACCGAGGCGGCGCCGGCGCATGTGGCGCACGTCCGGTCCCTCGTCATCGACGTCCTGTCGCCGGAACAGCTGCGCCGCCTCGGCCGGGACGCGGACCGCATCATGTCCCGCATCGACACCTCCGGCGCCACCTAGGCAGCCCCCGCCAACGCCTGATAACAGCAAGATGCGACTGGGCCGACGGATATTGTGGGAAGTTTGTCCCCGTTTTTCGCGTCAAACTCCCCACGATAAATCCACTAGGCTGATAACAGCAAGAAGCGGGCGGAGGCCCGCGAAATAGCGCTGCACCCGGGAGTCACCACGGGCCCGTTCGGGATAAAAGTTAGGCCCTGGCCGCCAGCGGGGCGCACAGCTCCGCGGGGACGGCGGCCAGGTAGCGCTCCAGGACCACGTCCGCGATGTCAGGAGCAGCGCCGAGGGCGGGGGAGACGGCGACAGCCCCGGCCCCCAGCCCGGCCGCGCGGATCTTGTCGGCGAAGTAGCCAGGCGCCAGCAGGTAGGTGGCGACCACCACCGGGCCGGGCGCGCCGCCGCCGGCGAGCAGCGCCCGCACCGCTTCGTCGGGCCGCGGGCCGGCCGCCGACGCGTACGCGGGCACGACCGCGTGCCAGCCGCGCGTCGCCTGCCACCGGGCAGCGAGGGCGGCGATCGTGGCGTTCGCCGCCGGGTCGGACGAGCCGGCGGCGGCGAGCACGACGCTGGTGCGTGACCGGGCAGCGGGGTCGCCCACGGCCACGCCGGCCTCGGCCAGCCGCCGCTCCAGGGCGGCGAGCAGCAGCGGGTGCGGTCCGAGCGTGCCGGCGCAGCTCACCTCCAGCGGGGTAGCGGCGCTGGCGGCGGCGATCTTCGCCGGGATGTCCGCCTTGCTGTGGTAGGCGGCGGTGAGCAGCAGCGGGACGACCACGCACGCCCCGTCGCCGCCGACCGCGGACAGCGCCTGCGGCAGCGACGGCGCGCAGTGGTCGAGGAATGCCGCCTTGACGTCGAGACCGCCCAGGCCCCAGGCCATAGCGCGGTACCGCACCACCGCGAGCAGCTCGCTCACCGTCGCCGCGGCCCGCGGATCTCGCGACCCGTGGGCGACCGCGACGAGCGGCGTGCGATTACCCGCGACCCGGTTCAGGGCGGCCCGGTCCTTGGCGGCGGGGTTCAAACGTGGATGCCGCATTCGGTCTTGCCCGTTCCCGCCCACCGGCCGCTGCGCGGGTCGGCGCCCGACTCCACCCGCAGCGTGCAGGTGCGGCAGCCGATCGACGGGTACCCGTCGTACACCAGCGGGTTCACCAGCACGCCG
>DASYAD010000316.1:0-36904 GCA_036501515.1 Trebonia sp.
AAAGCCTTCCCCGGAATGCCGGGCACACAGAGCTGACAGCTAGAGCTTGAGAACGCGGGTGATCGCGCCCGCGGAGCCGTCAAGGTCGTCGGCCATCGAGATGCGTTCCGCCCACGACCACCAGAACCACCACAGCCCGTCCTTGCCGCGGTCGGCGTAGACGTTCTCCTCGAGCGCGCGGGCGCCCGGGTTCGTGATGTAAACGCTCGGGACCCGCCCCGGCGGGGCCATGAGCCACGCCTCAAGGCCTCGGTTGGTCAGCTCTTCGGCCAGCTTGTCAAGATAGACAGTTGCCGCTGCGTGGCTTGCCTTGGCTTCCACAGAACACCACCGTCGTGACTGATCGTAGTTTCCCGGTACCGGGCGCATACGGATCGTCTAAGGATGCCGTTACGGCGCGAGACGCGCAACGCCCAATGTGTCAATGAAAGGGTTCACCCGGGACAGGCCAAAAATGTGCCCGAGCTCTCATCGTATGTAACGAGAGCTCGGCGGGCAGCGGTTCGGCGTGAAAGACGGTAAGACGGGAAACCGCCCGCGTGAGCGCCACGTAAAGACGCCGGAGCCCGTACGCCTCGCCGGTCGCGATCCGGCTGGGCTCGGCCAGGATGACGTGGTCGAACTCCAGGCCCTTGGCCAGCGTGACCGGCACGAGCACGAGCCGCTGCGCGTCCCGCGGCGGGCGGCCGGCGCCGGTGTTACCAGGCGCGGTGTCACCAGCCGCGGCGCCGCCAGCCGACGCGGTGTCATCGGGCGCGGCGTCGCCGAGCACGCTGAAGGCCAGGCCCGCCGTCCGCAGGGCCGCCCCGATGTCGGCGATCTGCTGGTCAGCCGCGATCACGGCGACGGAGCCGAGCCCGGCCAGCGCCGCCGCGCACTCCGCCGCCACCTCGCCGTCCAGGTCGCCCGCCGGCACCGGCACCACCCGCAGCGCGCTCGCGTCGGCTCGCAGCGACCTGGCCGGCGCCAGTCCTGGCGCGATCGAGGGCAGCAGACGGGAGGCGAAGTCGAGTATCTGCCTGGGCACCCGGTAGCCGACGTCGAGCTCGCGGACGGCGGCGGCCGGCTTGCCCAGGTGGGTGAGCAGGTCCGGCCAGGAAGTCGCGGCCCAGGGCGTGGTGCCCTGGGCGATGTCGCCGAGCACGGTGGCCGCGCCCGTCGCGCAGCGCCGGCCGATGGCCCGCATCTCCATCGGCGACAGGTCCTGCGCTTCGTCCACCACGATGTGCGCGATCGACGGCGTGCGCTCGATCAGGTCGGCCGCCTCGTCGATCAGCACCTGGTCGGCCCGGCTCCACGGGGCCGACCCGGGACCGCGCGGCGGCTTCGGCCAGGCGATGAGGTCAATCTCGTGGTCGGAGAGTACGCCGCTCCCGTTCAGTATGAGCTGCTCTTGATCCGCGAGCAGGCTGAAGACGAGCTTCTTCGGATCGACCTTGGGCCAGACCTCGTCCACGCAGCGGCGCACCGGCGCGGAACGGCGGACGGAGTCGTGGGTGCGGTCGTCGCAGGTCTCGCCGGCGGCTTCGAGCTGGGTCAGGAAGACATGCGCGATGCGGTGTGCCAGCAGCTCGCGGCCGGTGCCGTAGCGGACGCCGCGGTCGCGGAGCTCGGCTGCCAGGGCCTCGATCTCATGCGCGGGCAGCCGCAGCCTGCGGGTACCGCGGCTGACGACGAGCACCTCCCTGGGCGCTTTGACGTGCGCCCACAGCGCCTGCCTGAGCACGCCGGCCATCCTGGCGTCGCCCTTGACGGTCGCCGCCTCGTCGCTGTCAGCCCCGCGGACCGGGACCGATGCGACCAGGTCGGCCACGGTGGTCTGCGTGACGTCAAGCTCACCGAGGGCTGGCAGCACGTTCCTGATATAGGAGAGAAAGGCCAGGTTGGGGCCCACGACGATCACGCCGCGCCTGGTGACCTGCTCTTTGTGCGCGTAGAGCAGGTAGGCGATCCGGTGCAGGCCGACCGCGGTCTTCCCGGTCCCCGGCGCGCCCTGCACGCAGACCGTGGTGGCGGCGTCCGCCCGGACGATGTCGTCCTGCTCGGGCTGGATCGTGGCCACGATGTCGCGCATCGGCCCGGACCGCGGCCGCTCGATCTCGCTGATCAGCAGCCTGCTCGGGTTATCAAGAGCAGAGGATTCCGCAGAACGAGGGCGGCTTACCCCGGTCACCGAGAACCGCTCGTCTTCGTAGGCGGTGAGCGCGCCGCCGGCGAACCCGAACCGCCTGCGCAGCGTCAGGCCCATCGAGTCGGTCTGGCTGGCCCGGTAGAACGGCCGCGACACCGGAGCACGCCAGTCGAGGACGACCGGGGTGCCGTCCGGGTCGTGCACGTGCCTGCGCCCGATGTGGAAGTCAGCCCCGGCGAAGTCGGTGTCGGCCGCGGCCAGCTCGCTGTAGTCGAGACGGCCGAAGAACAGCGGCGCGTCCGGGAGGTCCTTGAGTGCCTCGGCGCGCCGGTACAGGTCGGCCTTGAGGTACTCGAGGCTGACCCGGTCGGCCGCCATCGGGTTGTCCGCCAGCGTCAGCACGTTCTCCCGCATCAGGTGCAGGAACTCGCGGGAGCGAGTGAGATGGGAACGCTCGTCGGCGATAACGCTGTCCTCGGCGTCGCCGGGCATGGCTGACCCCCTTGAGCTCACGGTGTGGTGGTCGCGTGACTGAGCGCGAAGCTCAAGACCTTAGCACTCGTCTAGCGGGGCGGCACCTGGTTTTCTTCCCGGGTTCGCTCCCCCGGCGGCTGGGTCCTCTCCCCGGGTTCACGCCCGGGTTTTCTGCCCGCGCGGGGGTATCGCACGGGTATGGAACCGCTCACCCGTACGGGGACGTTCTCAGTCGACGACAGGATCGCCGCGCCCTGGCATTACCTTCCTGTCGAGGTGCCGGCGGGGACGTCGGCGCTGCGGGTGACCTTCACTTACCCGCGCGAGGCGGGAGCGGTGATCGACCTGGGGTGCTTCGGGCCGTCCGGGTTTCGCGGCTGGTCGGGAGGCGAGCGCGCGTCGTTCGCGGTCGCGGAACCGGGGGCGACGCCCGGCTACCTGGCCGGGCCGGTGACCGCCGGCCAGTGGCAGGTGGCGATCGGGCTGCACCTGCTGCCCGCCCAGGGGCTGCCGTACTCGCTGACCGTGGAGCCGTCGCACGTGACCGGCGATGCGCTGATCCGGCTGCTGGCGGCCCACGACGCGGTGGCGCCGGCGTCGGGCGCGGGGCTCGCGGGCGGCGGGCTCGCGGGCGCGGTGCTGCCTCCGGTTCCTGCGCAGCGGCCGCCGCGACGGCGGCTGCCTGCCGAGGACGGGCTGACCTGGCTGGCCGGCGACCTGCACGCGCACACCGTGCACTCCGACGGGGTAATGAGCGTGGCCGAACTCGCCGTCCTCGCGGCGGAACGCGGGCTGGATTTCGTCGCGGTCACCGACCACAACACGGTCAGCCACCACGCCAGCCTCGCCGGCCTGTCCGGCCGGTACGGAGTAACGCTGCTGCCAGGACAGGAGGTGACCACGGAGGCGGGTCATGCCGGGGTGCTCGGCGACACCGGGTGGGTCGACTTCCGCGCGCCGGCCGCGTCCTGGCTGGCCGCGGCGGAAGCCGGCGGGGGCCTGATGTCGGTCAATCACCCGTTCGCGGGGCCTGCCTCGTGGCTGCATCCGATGCCGAAGCGGCCGCCGCTGCTTGAGGTCTGGCACTGGTCGTGGCTCGACCTGTCCTGGACGACGCCGCTGTCCTGGTGGCAGGCGTGGGATCCGGCGGCGATCCCGGTCGGCGGCAGCGACTGGCACCGGCCGGGCTCCGACGCGCCGCTGGGCACGCCGACGACGTGGGTCGCCTGCGCGGATCCCTCCCCCGCCGCGCTGCTCGACGGGCTGCGGGCCGGGCGGACGGCGATCTCCGCCTCGCGCGACGGCCCCGTGCTGCTACGGCAGCCCGATTCGCTGCTCGCGCTCGGGGCGGACGGCCTGGTGCTGGCCGGGCCTGACGGACCGGTCTGCCGGGTGAGCGGCGACCTGGCCAGGCTGCCGGCGGCCGCGGGCTGCCACCGGCTGCTCAGCCTCTCCGGCGCTACAGCGGCGCTGACGCCCTGAGCGGGCGGCTCAGCTCGTCTCGAGGTAGGCGACCCTCGCGTGCAGCAGGGCCCGGTGGGCGGTCAGGTCGTCGGTCTCGTCCGGCTTGACGGGGCACTCACCGGCCGCGACCGCCTTCGCCAGCCGCTGGCCGGCGTCCTTGGGCTCGATCGGCTCGAAGACGATCAGCGGGTCGTTCTCGGCGGCGAGCCACGTCTTGTCGAGCATGCCCGCGGCGTCGTCCACCCAGGCGTCCTTGATCTTGCCGCCCTTGTTGTGGTCGATAAGCACCGACAGTGCGTGCTCGGCGGCGCCGTAGCCGAAGCTCACCGTGACCGACTCCTGCTGACCGCCGACATCGCTGTAGTGCCAGCAGCGGCCGACCGTCGGCGCGCCGATCGCGGCCGCCCAGTCCGGGTCGGGCACGCCGCTCGCGCTGACCCGCTCCGCCGCCCCGGCCGCCGCTTCCTTGAGTGCCGGGGTACCGATCGCCCCGAGCACCCGCAGCAGCGCGAGTGCCTCAGGGGTGGCGTTCTTCTCCGCGGCCGGCACCAGTGACCCGGCGAGCTCTGCCATCACGGCGGCGTCGCCGTCGCCCGCGCGGCCGCCGAGCGCGCCGATCATGTCCGAGCCCCACAGCTCCGCGTCGACCGGCTCGCGAAGATAAGGGAGCACCTGTCGTGCCTCGCTCAGTACGACGTCCGAGGCCTGCGCGGGCCGCAGCGGCGCGAAGAGCTCAGTGATGTCAGGTTCGGAATTGGCCATGCGGCGTATTGTTACATGATCGCTACCGGGGTGACCGTAGTTGTCCGCAGCTGGGCGCAAATTGATGCACCGCTCGCGTTGATGCACCGCTCGCGGGTGCGTCAGCCGACGGTGTTCCTGGCGAAGCACGCTTCCAGGTGATCGTTGACGAGGCCGCAGGCCTGCATGGTGGCGTAAACGGTGACCGGGCCGGTGAACACGAAGCCGCGCTTGCGCAGGTCTTTGGCCAGCGCCGCCGAGGCGGGCGTCTGCGCGGGCACGTCGGCCAGCGTCCTCGGCGCCGGGCGCGCGGTGTCGGCGTAGCCCCAGACCAGGTCGCTGATTCCGCCTGGCAGTTCAAGCGCGGCGCCCGCGTTCGCGATGGCGGCGTTGATCTTGGCCCGGTTGCGTACGATGCCGGCGTCCGCGAGCAGTCTGGCCACGTCCGTCTCGGTGAACGCGGCGACCGCCGGGATGTCGAATCCCGCGAAGGCCTTCCTGAAGTTCTCCCGCTTGCGCAAGATGGTCAGCCAGGACAGGCCTGACTGAAACGCCTCGAGGCAGAGCCGCTCGAAGATGGCCTGGTCACCGCGGACCTGGCGGCCCCACTCCGCGTCGTGGTAGTCGAGGTAGTCGGCGCTTGTCCCCCACGGGCAGCGCAGCCTGCCGTCCGGCCCGGCCACCGCCCCCGGAGCGGTTTCAGTCATGCGACCGCTCCGGCGGCGGCGCGGAACCTTCCGGCGCGGGCCCGGCGTAATCGCCTGCTGGCTCGTCCGGCTCCGTGGCCGGGGACTGCGGTCCCGAAGCCTCGGTTGCCGGGTCCTGGCGGGCGGAGGGCGGGGCCCACGGAGGCTGGGCCACGGCGGGCTGCGTCATGGGCGACTCGGGGTCGGCGGCGCCGTAGAAGTCCTGCGCCTGGTACATCGGGCCCGTTTCGCCAGGCAGCCGGCGGTGCCGCGCTCCCTGGTAGGGGCTGGCGAGCGGCATCGCCGGGGCATGGTCCCTGCTCAGGTCCGTGACCAGCTGCTCGAGGGCGACGATGCGCACGTCGCGTTCCCTGATCGACTCGGCGATCTGGTCCATCGCCTCGTCGGTCGCCTGCATGCTGTAGCCCCACAGCCCGGTCGGCGGGCGCAGCAGCGCGACGTCGGTGGCCGATACCGGTCCCAGGTCAAGCGGCGCGTAATCGGCGCGCTCGACCGACAACTCGCCGCCGCGTCCCCTGGCCAGGAAAACCACGACAGCGAAAACCGCGACAATGGCGATCACCATGACAACAGGCACATGCCCATCGTGCCACGAACGGCCGGCTGCCTGGTACGCGATCACGGCCCGGGACGGCGCCGTGTTCCCCGGTGCGCGGGCCCGGCCTGGCGCTGCCCTCGGTCGCGGCGGGTTACCGGCCGGTGGTCAGGCTGGTGTGCGCTTCTTTGATGATCTTGACTACCTCGTCCGGCTCGTCGGCGATGTGCAGCAGCGCCAGCTCATCAGGCCCGATCTTCCCCTCGGCCAGCATCGTCGACTTCAGCCAGTCGAGCAGGCCTGACCAGTACGCGCTGCCCACCAGGACGATCGGGAACCTGGTGATCTTGCCGGTCGCGACCAGGGTGAGCGCCTCGAACAGCTCGTCAAGCGTCCCGAAGCCGCCAGGCAGCACCACGAAGGCCTGTGAGTACTTGATGAAGACGGTCTTCCTGACGAAGAAGTAGCGGAACTCGACGCCGATGTTCACGTAGTCGTTGAGCCCGGACTCCATCGGCAGCTCGATACCGAGGCCGACCGAGGTGCCGCCCGCCTCGGTGGCGCCCTTGTTCGCCGCTTCCATGATGCCGGGGCCGCCGCCGGTGATGATGGCGTAGCCGGCCTTGACGAGCCCGGAGGCGATCTTGCCGGCCAGGTCGTATCCCGCGGTACCCGGCTTCGTCCTGGCCGAGCCGAAGATCGACACCGCCACGCCGAGCTCCGCCAGCAGCCCGAAGCCCTCGACGAACTCGGCCTGGATGCGCATGACCCGCCACGGGTCGGTGTGCACCCAGTCGGACGGACCGCGGCGGTCGAGCAGCCGCTGGTCTGTCGTTGTCGCCGGAATCTGCTTGTCGCGCAGCGTCACGGGTCCCTGGCGGCGGACCCGGCGCGAATTTGCTCCACCCATAGTCCTATCCACGGTAGCCACCGACAGCCAGTGCTCCGGCGGAAACACGCGGTAGGCAGCCAAACAGCCGGCAAACGCCCGGTGGCCGGCCTGGGCGAGCGGCCTTGTCAGCGGCCCTGTCAGGGGATTCGCCAGCCGTCGATGCCGTGGTTTCGTCAGCCGTCGATGCCGTGCTCGCGGAGGATGTCGTTCAGCGCGGACTTGTCGTGCCGTTCGCCCTCGGTGAGCCGCTTGAGTATGAGCACGGCGGGCAGCCCGAAGTCCCCGCCAGGGAACTTGCGGAACCGGGTGCCGTTGACGGCCACCGACCAGGCCGGCACCTCGCCGCGCGGCAGTTCCTCGCCGGTCTCCACGTCGATCACGTGCGTCGACTTGGTGATGTTGGTGCCCGACCCGAGCACCGCCCCGGTGCGGATCCTGGCTCCCTCGGCCACGATCGACCGTGAGCCGATGAAGCACTCGTCCTCGACGACGACCGGAACCGCGTTCGGCGGCTCGAGCACGCCGCCGATGCCGACGCCGCCTGACAGGTGCACGTTCCGCCCGATCTGGGCGCACGAGCCGACGGTGGCCCAGGTGTCCACCATCGTCCCCGAGTCCACGTACGCGCCGATGTTGGTGAACGACGGCATCAGCACCGTGCCAGGGGCGATGTAGGCGCCCCAGCGGGCGATCGCGCCAGGTACCACCCGGACACCGTCGAGCCGCGTCTTGAGCGGCACCCTGTCGTGCTGCCGGAAGTCACCGACCTGGGACTGCACCATCGGGAGGACCTTGAAGGCGAGCAGGATCGCCCGCTTGGCCCGCTCGTCCACCACGACCTCGCCGGTTTCCGCGTCCACGAACGCGACCCGGGCGCTGCCCGCGTCGATCTGGTCCACGGCCGCCACGATCTCGGCCCGCGCGGCGGAATCGTCCGGGCCGAGCCCGGCACGGCGGTCCCACAGTTCGTCGACGACAGCGGGCAGCGGAGACTTCAGCTCACTCATGAGCGTCGAGCCTACCGAAACACCGGCCACCAGGTACCTTCGACGTGTGCGGATGACGTCTCCCGGTCGTACCGCGGCCGCCCGATACCAACGTCCGCCCTGGCGGCGGCCGCTGATTGTGCTCATGGTGATCGTGGTGCTGCTCGCCGTGGGCGCCTACGCCGCCTACACGGCCTACCAGCGGTACGTGGTCCAGCTGCTGACCGTGCCCGGCTGTCAGGCGGGGACCGGCGACAACGCGATCGCGCTGGACTTCGGCCAGGCGGCCGACGCGGCCGACATCGCCGGCGTAGGGGCGCGCGAGCACCTGTCAAGCAGGGCCGTGACCATCGCCTACGCGACCGCGTTCCAGGAATCCAAGCTGGAGAACCTGACCTACGGCGACCGGGACTCCGTCGGTATCTTCCAGCAGCGCCCGTCAGAAGGCTGGGGCAGCACCGCCCAGCTCGAAGACCCGTCGTACGCCGCCAAGGCGTTCTTCGGCGCGCTGGTCAAGGTCCCGAACTACACCACGATCCCCGTCTACGCGGCCGCGCAGGCCGTCCAGAAGAGCGCCTACGGCTACGCCTACCAGCAGTACGCGCAGTCAGGCACTCAGCTCGCGGCCGATTACACCGCCAAGCCCGCCGCGATGACCTGCTGGTACACCCCGAGCGCGCAGGCGGCCAGTGAGAACGTCTCCACCCGGCTGAACCTGAGCGGCGCGCTGACGTCACTGGCCGACACCTTCGGCGAGCCGGGCGACGGCGCGGTGGTGACGAGAGTCACTAAGGCCGCTTCTGGCCAGTCCGTGGCACTGAGTGCCGCCTCCGGGCAAGGCTGGACGGTAGCGAACTGGCTGGTCGCACACGCCAGTTCGTACGGGATCACGCAGGTCAGCTACGCGGGGTACCAGTGGACGGCCCGGCTAACCGAGTCGAGCTGGCAGTCAGACCAGGGAACGTCAGCGGGGGGTATTGTCGCCAGCTGACCAGGCGAACCTTCATACTGTGGGTACCTGAAATGGGTTAGGACGCTAAAGAGGAGCTCAAGTGACCTACGTCATCGCGCAGTCATGCGTCGATGTGCTCGACAAGGCCTGCATCGAAGAGTGCCCGGTGGACTGCATCTACGAGGGCGAGCGCATGCTTTACATCCACCCGGACGAGTGCGTGGACTGCGGAGCCTGCGAGCCCGTGTGCCCGGTTGAGGCCATCTACTACGAAGATGACGTCCCCGAGCAGTGGAAGGACTTCACCAAGTTCAACGCCGACTTCTTCGAGGAACTTGGCTCTCCGGGCGGCGCATCGAAGACCGGTAAGATCGGCAAGGACGTCCCGTTCGTCGCGGCCCTTCCTCCGCAGGCCGCGGAAGAGTGACACTCGCGGCACGGCTCCCCGAATACCCCTGGGACGAGCTCGCGCCGATTGCCGAGAAGGCCCGCGCCTTCCCCGGGGGCGCGGTTGACCTGTCCGTGGGCACTCCGGTCGACCCGGTGCCCGCGGTCATCAAGGACGCACTCATCGCGGCCGCCAACGCACCCGGCTACCCGCTGACCGCGGGGACGCCGGAGCTGCGGGAGGCGGCCGCGGGGTGGCTCGCGCGCGCACTTGACGTGCACGTCGACCCGCTCTCTGTGCTGCCAGTCATCGGCACCAAGGAATTCATCGCCTGGCTGCCGACCATGCTGGGACTCGGGCCTGACGACACCGTGCTTTACCCGTCCCTCGCCTACCCCACCTATGACATCGGAGCACGGCTCTGCGGGGCAGGCTCGGCTCCGGTCGATGACGTGGCGGGCGGCGCCCTCGCCGCGGCACCCGCCGGGGCCAGGCTGCTCTGGGTGAACTCGCCGTCCAACCCGACCGGCCGGGTGCTGCCGCCGGCCGCCCTGCGGGACGCGGTCGCGTGGGCGCGGTCGCGGGGCGCCGTCCTCGCCTCCGACGAGTGCTACATCGAGCTCGGCTGGGACGTGCGCCCGGTCTCGGTGCTGCACGCGTCTGTGCGCGGCGACTCGCTCGACGGCACGCTCGCCGTCTTCTCCCTGTCCAAGCGGTCCAACCTCGCGGGATACCGGGCCGGCTTCGTGACCGGCGACCCCGCGCTGATGAAGGAGCTGCTGCTTGTCGGCCGCCAGGCCGGCATGATCGTGCCCGCCCCTGTGCAGGCGGCGATGACCGCGGCGCTGTTCGACGACGCGCACGCGGCCGAGCAGAAGGCCAGGTACGCCGCCCGCCGTGGCATCCTCGCGGCCGGGCTGCGCGCGGCCGGGTTCCGTATCGAGCATTCCGAGGCGGGCCTCTACCTGTGGGCCGCCCGTCCCGGGCTTGACTGCTGGGCCGCGTGCGAGCTGCTCGCCGCCGAGTGCGGCATCCTCGTCGGTCCCGGGTCGATGTACGGACCTGAGGGCAACGGCTATATCCGGGTCGCGCTGACCGCCACCGACGAGCGGGTCGCCGTCGCCGGGACCCGCCTGCACGCAATGAATCGCTGATTTTCCGCTCGAAGACGCAACGGATCGCCGAATAGACGCATGATTACGCTCTGTTAGTTTCTCGACGGCGCTCCGTACCCTGCTGCTATGAGCAACGACGTGACGCACCGGGTGGCTACGCCCCGGTCTTACCTGATGTGCCCGCCGGAATACTTCGCCGTCAGCTACGCGATCAACCCGTGGATGCGGCCAGACGCTCCCGTTGACCCCGGCCTGGCGCTGCGGCAGTGGTCCGCGCTGCGGGCCGCGTACGCCTCGCTCGGGCATTCCGTGTCTGTCATCGAGCCGGTCGCTGGCCTGCCCGACATGGTCTTCGCGGCCAACGGGGCCACGGTCATCGACGGAACCGTGCTCGGCGTGCGGTTCAGGCACCCCGAGCGGGCCGGCGAGGCCGCCGCGTACCTGGCCTGGTTCAGGTCCAACGGCTACTCCCGGGTGCACGAGGCGGCGGGCGTCAACGAGGGCGAGGGCGACATCCTGGTCGCCGACGGCACCATACTCGCGGGGTACGGGTTCCGCTCGGACCAGGAGGCGGCCGGCCAGCTTGCCTCCGTCTTCGGCCACCGGGTGGTGTCACTGCGGCTCGTCGACCCGCGCTTCTATCACCTGGACACCGCACTGTGCGTGCTCGACGGGTCGACCGCCATGTACTACCCGGCCGCGTTCGACGACGCCGGGCGCGCCGCCCTCGCCTCCGTCTTCGAAGAGCTCATCGAAGCCAAGGACGAAGACGCCGAGGTCCTGGGCCTGAACGCGGTGTCTGACGGGCGCCACGTGGTCCTCGCCGCCCAGGCGGCGGGCCTGGCGCGGTCGCTCACCGCGCACGGCTTCACCCCGGTTCCCGTCGACATGTCCGAGCTGCTCAAAGCCGGCGGCGGGGCCAAGTGCTGCACGCTGGAACTGCGAGGGGAGACCCGATGACCGACACCCTGCCCGACACCGCAGGAACCGAGGCTCTGGCCGCGCTGACCGACCAGTACAGCGCGCACAACTACCACCCGCTGCCGGTGGTCGTGGCCTCGGCCGCCGGCTGCTGGGTGACGGGCGTGGACGGGCGACGGTACCTGGACATGCTGGCCGGGTACTCGGCGCTGAACTTCGGCCACCTGCACCCCCGCCTTGTCGCCGCCGCCACCAGGCAGCTCGGCCGGGCGACGCTGGTGTCGCGTGCGTTCGACCACGACCAGTTCGGGCCGTTCTGCGCGGAGCTCGCGGAGCTGTGCGCGATGGAAATGGTGCTGCCGATGAACACCGGCGCCGAGGCGGTCGAGACGGCGGTCAAGGTGTCGAGGAAGTGGGGGTACGTCACCCGCGGGGTGCCCGCCGACCAGGCGGTCATCATCGTGTTCGACGGGAACTTCCACGGCCGGACGACCACGATCGTGTCGTTCTCCTCCGACCCGGACGCCCGGGCCGACTTCGGGCCCTACACACCGGGCTTCGTGTCGGTGCCGTACGGCGACCTCCCGGCCCTCGAGTCGGCGTTCCGCGCTTACGGCGAGCGGGTCGTTGCGGTGCTGATCGAGCCAGTCCAGGGCGAGGCGGGGGTAGTCGTGCCGCCACCCGGGTTCCTGTCAGGAGTGCGGTCGCTGTGCAGCTCCGCAGGGGCGCTGATGGTCGCCGACGAGATCCAGTCGGGCCTCGGGCGGGTCGGCTTCACCTTCGCCTGTGCGGCCGAGGGCGTCGTTCCGGACGCGTACCTGCTCGGCAAGGCGCTCGGCGGCGGCATCGTCCCGGTCTCGGCGATGGTGTCTTCGCGGTCGGTGCTCGGCGTGCTCAAGCCCGGCCAGCACGGCTCGACCTTCGGCGGCAACCCGCTTGCCTGCGCGGTAGCCCGCGAGGTGATCGCGATGCTGCGGACCGGGGAGTACCAGCAGCGTTCGGCCGCGCTCGGCGGCATGCTGCGGACCGGGCTCGGTTCGCTGCCGTCGTCGGTCGTGTCGTCCGTACGCGGACGCGGGCTGTGGGCTGGGGTCACCTTCGCCTCGCTTGACGGGCGCGCGGTATGCGAGCGGCTGGCGGCGGCCGGGGTGCTGGCCAAGGAGACCCACGGCACCACCATCAGGCTCGCCCCGCCGCTGGTCATCACCGAAGACGAGCTGTCCTGGGGGCTCGAGCGGTTCAGCGAGGCAGTGCTTGCCTGAGTCGCTGGGCAGGCCGGCCTGAGTCAATGCACGGGTCGGCCTGAGTCAATGCACGGGCCGACCTGAACCGAAACAGGGCTGGCCTGAACAAGACAGGCGCACGGTCCCGGCTGTTACTGTGCCCGGATCGCGCGCCTGGCCCTGGTGAAGAACGTCGCGACAGCTCCGGCCGCGCAGCCGAGCGCCCCGCCGTACAGGTACCACTCCCCCGCGGAGGTGGCGGTGATGATCACGCTGCCGTTGGATTTCGGCATCGCCAGCAGGAACGACACGAGGATCCAGCCCACGCCGGGCAGCAGGCCGGCGGCGAACGTGCCGATACCCCAGCCGCACCCCGCGCAGGTGATGAAGATGATCACGGCGAGAACGATCGCCACCAGCGGCACGGGCGACCGGCCGTACTGGAAGCTGCCGATAAAGCCCTGAAGGGCGCCGAGCACGAGCAGCAGCAGGTAGCCGAGCGCCGTGACTGCCCGCCGCCGGCCGCCGGGCGCCGTGTCCGTCGCGGCGGTGACTTGCGATGTCCCCATAACGCAGCAGGCTACCGACGTCAGCGGGTAAACAGGTCGCGCTCGTAGCCGTGCGCGCCCGCAAGCGGCGGCCGCGGGCCCGCGAACTGGGTGTAGTACTCGGTGGCAAGAATCCGCCGGCCGACCTCATCCGACAGCGCGAAGTAGTCGCCGTCCAGCGTGATCTGGGTCTCGTGGGCGCGCATCGCGTCGCGTTTGGCATCCAGGTAGGCGTTCGCGTCGACTTGCGTCGTGACCTGGTCGTCGGGGACGCTCACCGACAGGTCGGCGTCGCGGACGAACCAGGAGTCCGCCGGCAACTCGACCGCGCCGGCCAGCACGGTGCGAGGCATCGCGGTCGCGTACAGCCTGGCCTGGCCGCCCGCCAGCTCATGGGCGCGGCTGGTGACCCGGTGCGCCTGGATGTGATCGGGATGACCGTAGAAGCCGTTGGCGTCGTAGGTAACGATCGCCGTGGCCTCGACCTCCTCGATAATCCGGGCGAGCGCCGTAGCCGCCTCGTCGACGTTGGCCTGCCAGAAGCAGCGCGGGTCGTCGTTGTCGGGCAGGCCCATCATCCCCGAATCGCGGTAGTGGCCCTCGCCGGCGAGAAACCGGTGGTCCTTCACGCCCAGTGCCTGACAGGCACGGTCCAGCTCGACGATCCTGTGCTGGCCGAGCTCGTCGGGGAACAGGTGACGCAGATCGGGCGGGATGATCTCGCCCATCTCGCCGAGCGTGCAGGTGACAAGCGTGACCCGCGCGCCTTCGGCGGCGTACTTGGCCATCGTGGCGCCCGTGCCGATCGACTCGTCGTCCGGATGCGCGTGCACCAGCAGCAGGCTGCGTTCCACCTCGTGTCCTTCCATGGCCAGACCCAACACGTCGACGCTACCGCGACCGCGGGAGTGGACGCGGGTACCGGGGATGCGGGAGCGGACGCGGTACCAGGATGCGGGGAGCGAACGCGGTACCAGGGATGCGGGAGCGGCCGCGGTACCAGGGATGCGGGAGCGGCCGCGGGTACCAGGGACGGGGTGTCCCCAGGTGGACCTGGCTGGCGTGCCGCGGGGCGATAGGGTCGAGTGCTATGACGGAGAGCTTTCCCAGGCAGCAGGCACGGACGCGCGGATTCCGGCTCGGGGTGCCGCGGGCGTTCCATGTATCACCCGACGGCGGCAGGGTCACGTTCCTGCGCTCAAGGGCGGGCGATGACCCGGTGACCTGCCTCTGGGAGGCCGACGCGGCGACGGGCGCGGAGCGGCTCGTGGCCGACCCGCGGTCGCTCGGCGCGGATGAGGAAAACCTGCCGCCTGAGGAACGGGCCCGGCGCGAGCGGGTCAGGGAAACCGCGGCCGGCATCGTGGCGTTCGCCACCGACCGCGCCGCCACGCTGGCCGTCTTCGCCCTGTCAGGCCAGGTGTACACGGTGCCGCTTGGCGGCACGGCGGGCGAACCCGCGGCGCCCCGGCCGGTCCCGGCGCGGGTACCCGCGCTCGACCCGCGGCCCGACCCGGCCGGCAGCGCCGTCGCCTACGTGCACGACGGCGCGCTACGCGTCATCGACCTGGCCACCGGCCGGGACACCGTCGCCGCGCAGGAGGACGGCGTGACGTTCGGTCTCGCCGAGTTCGTCGCCGCCGAGGAGATGGACCGGTCGCGCGGTTACTGGTGGTCCCCTGACGGCAGCAAGCTGCTCGTCGCCCGCGTGGACGAGTCGGCCGTGGCCCGCTGGCACATCGCCGACCCCGCCAACCCGGACAAGGCCCCGGTCGAGGTCGGCTATCCCGCCGCAGGCACCGCCAACGCCGACGTGTCGCTGTTCATCGCCACGCTCGCGCCGGCGCAAGCGGGCACTGAGGGCCTGACGGAGACGCCGCGCCCGGCCGAGCCGTCCGCCCGCCCGCCGCTGGCCGCGGTAGCCGGCTGGGACAGGGCCGCGTTCCCCTACCTGGTCAACGCCGTCTGGGGCGACGACCTGCTGATCGTCGTGCAGACCCGCGACCAGAAGACCATGCGGGTCATCAACGCCGTCACCGGTCAGCTGCTCCGCGAGGACACCGACCAGGACTGGACGGACGTCGTCGACGGCGTCCCCGCTCAGCTCGACGGCGGCGACATCGTGTGGACGGGGATCAGCGGCGACACGCGGGGCCTGGTCATCGCCCCGGCCGCCGGCCTCGCCGCCGCCGTGCCGGTTACCCCGGCGGGCCTGCAGGTGCGCGCCGTGCTCGGCACCGACGGCGCGAGCGTGCTGTTCGCCGGGTCGTCCGAGTCCACCGAGCTCGGCATCTGGCGCTACGGCCCAGAGGGGCTCAGCGCGGTCGCCACCGAGCCTGGTGTGCACGCCGCCACCAGCGCCGGCGGCACGACTGTGCTGGCCCAGCGCACACTCGCGAGCAGCGGACCCGCGGTCAGCATCGTCCGCGGCGGCGCCGTCACCGCCGCGATCCTCTCGCTCGCGCAGCAGCCGAACCTCCCGCACCCGGCACCGCGGTTCATCGAGGCCGGCCCGGCGGGCATCCGCACCGCCGTGCTCTTTCCCTCCTGGCATCAGCCGGGCAGCAAGCTGCCGGTCCTCATGGACCCCTACGGCGGGCCCGGCGCGCAGCGGGTGCTCAAGACGGCTGGCATGTTCCTCACCTCCCAGTGGTTCGCCGAGCAGGGATTCGCCGTCGTCGTGGCGGACGGCCGCGGCACCCCGGGCCGGGGCCCGGCCTGGGACCGGACGATCGCCGGCGACTTCGCCTCCGGAATCCTCGATGACCAGGTCACGGCGCTGGGAGCGGCGGCCGCCGAGTTCCAGGAGCTGGACACAAGCCGGGTCGCCATCCGCGGCTGGTCGTTCGGCGGTTACCTGTCCGCACTCGCGGTGCTGCGCAGGCCTGACGTGTTCCACGCCGGGGTCGCGGGCGCGCCGCCGACCGACTGGCGGCTCTACGACACCCACTACACCGAGCGGTACCTGGGCGAGCCGGCCCGGAATTCCGGCGCCTACCAGGCGAGTTCGCTCATCGATGACCCGGCGGTGGCGGTAAAGTCGGCTGTCCGTCCGCTGCTCATCATTCACGGGCTAGCCGACGACAACGTGTTCGTCGCACATTCGCTGCGGTTGTCATCCGCGCTCCTCGCGGCCGGCTACCCGCACTCGGTGCTGCCGCTGTCCGGGATCACGCACATGACGTCGCAGGAGGCTGTCGCGGAGAACATGCTGCTGTTCCAGGTCGCGTTCCTGAAGCAGGCACTCGGCATCACGGAAACGACGGACTAGCAGGACCGGCCCGAGCCAAGGCCGCGGCACAGCCCGCGCCCGGGCAGGGCAGGCGTCACGACGGAGAGGGCCGTCATGGCCGGGGGACGGCGCGGCGGAGTCGGCGTGACGCGGACGGCGTCACGTGGGCGGCGGGACGCGGCAGCGCGACGCGGACGGCGGGACGCGGCAGCGCGACGCGGACGGCGGGACGCGGGCGGCGTGACGTGGCAGCGCGCGACGTGGGCGGCGTTACGTGTCAGCGCGGCGGGATCGGCGTGACGTAGGCGGTGTGACGTGGACGGCGTGACATGGGCAGCCCGACATGGGCGGCGCGACAGCCGCGCGCGAGGGTGACGGTATCGACTGGTCAGGTGGCCCGACAGAGTCAGGAGCGTCGGGCCGGGGATACGGCGTGACGGGGGTCGCGTGACAGGGGGAACTGCCGGGCCGGCGCGTGCGCTGCCCCGGGGCGAACAAGCGCGGCCTGGCCGCGTCGGCGGTGCGGGGGACGGAGGAAGGACGGGCGGGCGCATGCGGGCTCGTGGCGCCCGCCGACGTCGCCGCAGGTCCGGAGCGATGGCAACGGGGGCGGCGCTCGCTGGCGTCGTTGCGGCGGGGCTGCTGTTCGTCGCCTACCTGCGGGTGTCGTGGACGGTCGCGGTCACCTCAGACGGGGCCGCGCAGGCGCTGCAAGCGCGGGACATGCTGGCGGGCAACTGGCTGCTGCACGACTGGGCGGTCAGCGATGTGTCGTTCTACACGACCGAACTGCCCGAGTACGTGCTCGTCGAGCTGGTACACCCGTTCAGTGCGGGCGTCGTACACGTAGCCGCGGCGGCGACGTACACGCTGCTCGTCCTGTGCGTGTTCGTACTGGCGCGCGGACCCGCCTCCCGCGGGCCGGGCGGACTGACCGGCCGGTCGACCGGACCAGTCCGCGGCTCGGCCGGACTGCTTGCCGAGCCGACCGGACCAGTCCACGGGTCGGCCGGACTGACTGGCGGGGCGCTCGCGGCCGGGATCATGCTGGCACCGCAGCTCGGTTACGGGGCGTTCGTGCTGCTGCTCTCGCCCGATCACACCGGCACCGAGGTGCCGCTGCTGCTCGGCTGGCTGCTGCTCGACCGCGCGCCGCGCCGCTGGTGGGTGCCCGCCGCGCTCTGCCCGCTGCTCGCCCTGGCCCAGTTCGCCGACCGGGTCGCGCTGCTGACCGCGGTCCTGCCCCTGCTCGTCGTCTGCGTGGTCCGCCTGGTCCGGGCGGCCGTTGCTGGGAGACGGACGCGACTCTCTATCAGTTCGGGCGTGCCAAACTATGACAAAAAGGGCGCGAAAGTAGCGCTAGCCGATAGGAAGTCGCCAGCAACGGTCCTAACTGATAGGAAGTCGCCAGCAACGGTCCTAACTGATAGGAAGTCGGGCCCCTGGGCAGGAGCGCCGAGGCGGCGGCGGACCCGGCCACCACTTCCCACCACTTCCGGTGCGACAAACCATGGCAAAACGGAACAGGAAACAGCCGCAACTGATGGGAAGTCGCTGCAGGCGGTCATCAGTGATGGGAAGTCGAAGGCCGACGACGGCAAGCGGAGCTCGCGGGCTGGCGCCGCGGGGTGGAGGCGGGGAGGTACCGCGGCCCGCCGGACCGGGCAGGAAGGTACCGCGGCCCACTGGACCGGGCGGAGAGGTGCCGGGGTCTGGTGGTCCGGGCGGGAAGGTGCCGCGGAATGCTGGTCCGGGCGGGGAGGTGCCGCGGAATGCTGGTCCGGGCGGGGACGTGCTGCTGGCTGCTGGTACGAGGGAGCGCTTGGGGCGGCGGCCATCGCGTCAGTGGGGCTGGCCTGGGTGGGGGCGCGGCTGCTGGCCGCGGCCGGCGGGTTCAGCGGGCACCCGCTGCCGTTCACGCTGGCACCGCTGGGGCTGCTGTGGACGCATACCTGGCTGACCGGGTGGGGCATCCTCGAGGTCTACGGCGCGAACTTCCTGGGGGTGACCGGGCCGGCCGGGCTCGCGTTCGCCGTCCTGCACCTGGCCGGGCTCGCGCTGGCGATCGCCGGCACCGGGCTCGCGCTCGGCCGGTTCCTGCGCCCGCCGCGACCCCACCGGCTGGGCGCCGGGTGCGCGGGCACCAGGCAGACGGACACCGGGGTCGAGAGCACCGGGGTCGAGAGCACCGGGGTCGAGAGCACCGGACCCGCTAACTCCAGAATCGCGGGTACCGGGGTGGCCGGCCGCGAGCTGGCAGACGCGGACAGCGGGGTCGCGGGGTCAACGTTCGCCGTCCGCGGCCGTGTGCACAGCACGGCGACCGTGCGCGAACCCGCGAACGCGGACCTGGTCAACTCGGTGCTGGCGGTGGCGGTCGTCGCCAACCTGGTGAGCTACCTGCTGAGCATCGAGCCGGGGACGGTGCTCGGCACCGGGTACGACGCGCGTGAGATCGCGGCCGTGCTCCCCCTCGGGGCGGTGCTGGCCGGGCGGCTGCTCGGACCCGGGCTCGTGCGGCTGGCCGCTCGCGGAAGCGCGGGCTCGCGGGACACCCCCGGGCCGCGGGACGCTTCCGGGCCGCGAGACACCCCCGGCTCGCGGGACGCTCCCCGTCAGCAGGACATCCCCAGTCCGCAGGACACCCCCGGTCGGCGGGACGCTTGCGGGCCGCGGGACGCTCCCGGTCGGCGGGACGCTTCCGGGCCGCGGGACGCTTCCGGGCCGCGGGATACCCCCGGTTGGCGGGGTGGTCGCAGTGCGCGGGGCGTGGCCCGGTGGAGGGTGGCCGTGGGGTGGCGGGGGGAGAGCCGCGCCCGTTCTGTACCGGGGTCTCAGGTCTTGCCGTTCACCGTCTTGCCGTTGAGTGTCTTGCCGTTGACGGCCTTGCTGGTCATGGCGTTGCCGCTCGCTGTGCTGCTGGCCGGGTACGCGGCCGCGCTCGGGTACTCGGCGGCGCAGCCGGCGGCGGCGGGGCCTGATCAGGTGCTGGCCGACTGGCTGGTGGCGCACGGGCTGCGGTACGGGCTCGGCGGGGCGGCGGCGAACGCGGTGACCGTCGACAGCGGGGGGCAGGCGGTGCTGGCCAGCACCGCGGTACGCGGGGGCCGGGTGGTCCCGCTGCTGTACCAGTCGTCGGCCGCGGCCTACGACACTCACCGGCACGACGCGACGTTCCTGGTGGCCGGCACGCCGGCGGGGGGACCCGGGGACCCCGCCGAGCTGGTGCCGGCCGCGACGGTGCGGGCCACGTTCGGCGTCCCAGCCCGTATCTTCCGGTTCGGCGGGTTCACCGTCGACGTCTGGGATGTGAACCTGCTCACCAAGCTGCACGAATAACCTGGTGGAAACGGGGAGTGTAGCCAGGCTCACATGCTGGAAGGGCTCCCTGATGCGGCATCCTGTCACTAACTGGAATAAGTTCGTGGGCATCGCATGCGCGCCCGCCCCCCACCCCCGAATCTAGGGTTGCCTGGCTGCGCGTCGCGGTCAGGACACGCACGAGGCAGCGAGGACGCTGGTTGACACAAATATCTGAGGCGCCAGGCAGAACGCGGGCGCAGATCGCCGAGCGGACGCTCCGCAAGGACCCCTGGTACAACCGCGGGCGCGTCGTCGCGACCCTGCTGACTATCTGGGTGGCCTACGCAACCGTCCGCGTGTTCACCGGGCACTGGTACTACGTGCCCCAGTATCACTACCTGACGCCGTTCTACTCGCCCTGCGTGAGCGGCGAGTGCGTGCCCGGCTCGGCGGCGCTCGGGCACTGGATCCCGGCCATTCCGCCGATCATTCCCTACGCCTTCGTATCGCTGCCCTTCGTGCTCGGTTTCCGGCTGAGCTGCTATTACTACCGGGGCGCCTACTACCGCGCATTCTGGCGCTCGCCCGCGGCCTGCGCGGTCCGCGAGCCGCACGCGAAGTACTCGGGCGAGACCAAGGTGCCGCTGATCGCGCAGAACCTGCACCGGTACTTCTTCTACGCCGCGTTCGTGATCGCGGCCCTGCTGACCTGGGACGTGGCGCAGGCGTTCCGCGGGCCTGACGGCAACTTCGGCATCGGGCTCGGCTCGATCATCATGCTGATCAACGTGGTGGCGGTCTGGGCGTACTCGTTCTCCTGCCACTCGTGCCGGCACATCACTGGCGGACGGCTGAAGAACTTCTCCAAGCACCCGGTCCGTTACTGGGCCTGGACTCAGGTCTCGAAGCTGAACAAGCACCACATGGCCTTCGCGTGGATCTCACTCACCACGCTGGCGCTCACGGACCTCTACATCATGCTGGTCGCGAGCGGTGCCTTCAGCGACCCGCGGATCTTCAACTAGGCCTACGAACGGGCGATTTAGCTATGGCTACCAACGACACCGAAATCGAGCGTTTCTCCTCCGACGTCGTAGTGATCGGCGCGGGCGGCTCCGGGCTGCGGGCGGCGATCGAGGCCCGGGCACGGGGTCTGAAGACGGCGATCATCTCCAAGTCACTGTTCGGCAAGGCGCACACCGTCATGGCCGAGGGCGGCGCGGCCGCGGCCATGGGGAACGTGAACTCGAAGGACAACTGGCAGGTCCACTTCCGCGACACCATGCGCGGCGGGAAGTTCCTGAACAACCAGCGGATGGCGGAACTGCACGCCAAAGAGGCACCGGACCGGGTCTGGGAGCTTGAGGCGTGGGGCGCGCTCTTCGACAGGACCAAGGACGGCAAGATCTCGCAGCGCAACTTCGGCGGGCACGAGTACCCGCGGCTTGCGCACGTGGGCGACCGCACAGGACTGGAGATGATCCGCACGCTCCAGCAGCGGATCGTCGCGCTGCAGCAGGCCGACTCCTACGAGTTCGGCGACCCCGAGGCGAAGATCAAGGTGTTCGCCGAGACGACGGTCACCCGGCTGCTGAAGGACGGCGACAAGATCGCCGGCGCCTTCGGCTACATCCGCGACACCGGCAAGTTCGTCCTCTTCGAGGCGCCCGCCGTCATCCTCGCGACCGGCGGCATCGGCCGGACGTTCAAGGTCACTTCCAACTCCTGGGAGTACAGCGGCGACGGGCACGCGCTGGCCCTGCTGGCCGGCGCGTCGCTGATGAACATGGAGTTCGTCCAGTTCCACCCGACCGGCATGGTCTGGCCGGTGTCGGTGAAGGGCATCCTGGTCACCGAGTCGGTCCGCGGCGACGGCGGGGTGCTGAAGAACTCCGAGGGCAAGCGGTTCATGTTCGACTACGTGCCCGACGTGTTCCGCGCGCAGTACGCGGAGACCGAGGAAGAGGCCGACCGCTGGTACACCGACCCGGACAACAACCGGCGCCCGCCGGAGCTGCTCCCCCGGGACGAGGTCGCGCGGTCGATCAACTCCGAGGTCAAGGCCGGGCGCGGCACCCCGCACGGCGGCATCTACCTGGACATCGCCTCCCGGCGGTCGCCCGAGTACATCCTGTCCCGGCTGCCGTCCATGCACCACCAGTTCAAGGAGCTGGCGGACGTGGACATCACCAAGGAAGCGATGGAGATCGGCCCGACCTGCCACTACGTGATGGGCGGAGTCGAAGTCGACCCGGACACGGCCGCTTCGTCGGTGCCCGGCCTGTTCGCGGCCGGCGAGGTGTCAGGCGGCATGCACGGGTCGAACAGGCTCGGCGGCAACTCGCTGTCTGACCTGCTGGTGTTCGGCAAGCGGGCCGGCGACGGCGCGGCCGACTACCTGGAGTCGCTTGGCGCCGCCAAGCCCGCCATCGCGCAGACCGACCTGGACGCGGCGGTCGCCGAGGCGATCGCGCCGTTCGAGCGGGCTGACGGCGAGTCGCCCTACGAGGTGCACGCCGAGCTGCAGCAGACGATGAACGACCTGGTCGGTATCATCCGCCGGGAGCAGGAGGTCAAGGACGCACTCGCTGCCCTTGAGAAGTTCAAGGAGCGGGCCACGGCGCTGTCGGTGCCCGGCGAGCGGGCGTACAACCCGGGCTGGCACTACGCCCAGGACCTGCGCAACATGCTGCTGGTGGCCGAGTGCGTGGCGATGGCGGCGCTTGAGCGCGAGGAGTCGCGCGGCGGCCACACCCGGGAAGACCACCCGGGGATGTCGCCCGAGTGGCGCAAGGTGAACCTGATCCTGTCGCTGAAGGGCAACGAGATCGAGATGGTGCACCAGCCGCTGCCGGTCATCCGCCCGGACCTGCTCGACCTGTTCGACATCTCCGAGCTCAAGAAGTACATGACCAAGGAAGAGCTGGCCGGGCACCGCGAGGCGGCGGCGCTGGAGGAGGGTCACTGATGGGGTACCTGGCGAAGCTCCGGGTGTGGCGCGGCGACGCGGGCACCGGGGCGCTGAAGGACTACAAGGTCGAAGTCAACGAGGGCGAAGTCGTCCTCGACGTGCTGCACCGGCTGCAGGCAACGCAGGCGTCTGACCTGGCTCTGCGGTGGAACTGCAAGGCCGGCAAGTGCGGCTCCTGCTCGATGGAGATCAACGGCATGCCGCGGCTCGGCTGCATGACCCGGATGTCTACCTTCACCGAGGAGGAGACGCTGACGGTCACGCCGATGCGGACCTTCCCGGTGATCAGGGACCTGGTCACCGACGTGTCGTTCAACTACGCCAAGGCGCGTGAGATCCCCTCGTTCACTCCGGACCCGGCCATCAAGCCGGGCGAGTTCCGGATGCAGCAGGAGGACGTGAACCGGTCGCAGGAGTTCCGCAAGTGCATTGAGTGCTTCCTGTGCCAGAACACCTGCCACGCGATCCGCGACCACGAGGAGAACGAGACCGCGTTCTCGGGTCCGCGGTTCCTGATGCGGGTCGCGGAGCTCGAGATGCACCCGGCTGACGAGGCCGACCGGCGCAACATCACGCAGGACGACTTCGGCCTCGGCCTGTGCAACATCACCAAGTGCTGCACCGAGGTGTGCCCTGAGCACATCAAGATCACCGACAACGCGATCATCCCGATGAAGGAGCGCGTCGCGGGGCGGCGGTTCGACCCGCTGGTGTGGCTCGGCTCGAAGATCAGCCGCCGGCCAGAACCTGAAGGCACCCCGGCGGTGCCGGGCAAGCGGTAAGCAGTCACCAAGGCGGCCGCCTGGCTGCCGCATCGCGTGGCGCGGCGCCGGTGACCGGGGATTTCCCGGGGCACCGGCGCTACGTTTTTGCCTTGGCCTTCACTATGGACGTACGTTTCGCCGCCGGATGCTTCGCCGCCGCTACCTTCGCCTTCGCGGCTTTCGCCTTGGCTGCCGCTGCCTTCTTCCTGGCCGCGGCGGCCTTCTCTTTGGCTGTCTGCTTCGCGGGCCAGAGCGCGGGAAGCCCGTCCGTCGGCTTGTAGTAATCCAGGTCGACGGGGCCGATCCCCGGCAGCGAGCCGTTGTCGGCGTACTGCAGGAAGGCCCAGCGGCTCCAGGGCGAAGGGACCGACGCCGGGTTGCCGCCGTACGCCGCCAGCCAGAGCGGGTCGTGCCGGAACTGGCCGGTGGACCCGGTGCACTCGCGCCACCAGGCGGCCGTCGTGTAGATGACCGGGTAGCGTCCGGTCAGCGCGCGGACCTGGTTGACGAAGCCGGCGATCCAGCGGTTCATCGACGTGGCGCTGGCCTCCTGGTAACAGTCGGCGTTCTTCTTGTAGGGATCGTTCTCCAGGTCGACCACCAGCGGCAGCCCGGCGTTGCGACGGGTGATCCCCGTGGCCTTGATCGCGAACCGGGCGGTCGCCTTGCCGCCGGCACTGGCCGGGTTCGCGAACACGTACGGCAGCACCGCGAGCCCGGCCGCCTTGGCGGCCCGCGTGTCTGACGCGTAATAGGGATTGAGGTAGTAGGTCCCTTCGGACGCCTTGACCGACACGAAACGCACCCCGTCCCTGGCCAGCCGCGGCCAGTTGATCGGGGTTCCGGTGTGCTGGTAGGCCGATATATCCAGCCCGCGGACCGGCTGCACGGTCCTGGCTTGCGCCGCGTGGGCGTCAGGGGCGACGGCGCACGAGAGTGCCACCGCCACGCCGCCTGCTACCGCAGTGCGCAGCATAGTCACTCTCCGCAACTTATTCATGCACGGAAAGTAATCTTTGCTGTCCGGGAGCTTCAAGTCGCAACGCCGGCGATGAAGCGGGACAGGTTTCCTGAATCGGGCCCTGGGCGCCGGCCTAGTGACGTAACTTGTCGTTATGTCCACTTCTGAGGCTATGTATGTGCATTTGCCGGAAATAGTGCTTCGGATCGCGGGTGAAGCGGGCCAGTCCAGTCTGGTCCAGTCCGCCGGCGAGGCGGGCGCCCGCGCGTCGGTGGACCAGCATGCTTCGGAGATCAGGGACGCGCTCAGCCGCGCCGGGCGGCCGGTTACCCCCGTCGCCCTGGCCAGCTACGCACAGGGGTTCACCGAGGCCGCGATCGCTCGCGGCTGGTGGCCGCCGCACCGCCGCCCGCGCGAGCCGTGGAAGGACGAGCCGGCCGCGGCCCTCGACTGGGAGTCACTGCGGCTGGCCGCCGTCTGCCGTCTGTTCATCGAGGCGCAGGGGCTCAGCCTGTCCTGAGGGGCCGCGAAACGCGAACGGGTGCGGCTGACCCGTCCGGTGTCAGCCGCGCCCGTTCTGCTGAAGAGTGTTCTGCTAGAACCGCGGCCGGCTAGCGGCCGCCAGCCTGCGGGCCGCGAGGCCCCTAGGGCTCGTCACGCGGCCACCGCTGGTCACCTGGCTCCTGCGGGTTATCAGGACCCGCTGGGTTAGCCGGGTCCTGCTGCGGCCGCGGGTCCTGCTGCGCACCCGGCCCCTGCTGCGGCCGCGGGTCCTGCTGCGCGCCTGCCGGTCCCTGGGCGTAACCGCGAGACTCGGGCGAGCCTGCCGCCGGCGCCGTCTGGGGCACCACCGGGGACCGCTGGCCCTGCCGGGGAGCGCTCATCGCGTCGGCGCGGCCTTGCTGGTAGGCGGCGACCTGGGTGCTGGTCTCCCGCTCGGCCGCGGTCAGTATGCGCTCCCAGCGGTCCTGCATGGGTTTGATCAGGCCGCCGCCGACGCCGATGGCCACGATCGCGCCGCAGGTGACAAGCACCGTGTAGAGGACCGGCAGGGTCACCGCGGCGGCGATGCCCACCTGGTTGAGCGCGGCGATGACGCCGAGCGCGATGATGACGACCGAGGCGGCGCTTGCCGCGAACGGGCCGTAGGACAGGCCGCCGATCGCCCCGCCGACTAGGTCTTTGACCACCCGTGCGATCGCCGAGGCGATCACGATGATGATGATCGCGACGACCGCCTTCGGCAGCCAGCCGACGACCGCGTTCAGCATTGCCGAGATCGGGTTCGGGCCCCAGACACCGAAAGCCAGCTGCAAGGTGACCAGCAGGAGGGCGTAATAGACGATCCGCGCGATCAGCGTCGTCGCGTCCGTGCCCGAGCGTGCCAGCGCCTGGCCGACCACGCCGCGCTCAACGAAGCGATCGAATTTCACCCGGCGCAGCAGCAGGTCGACGAGCCTGGCGAGGACTTTCGCGACAATCCAGCCGACGACGAGCACTAGCAGGAATACCAGGAGTTTGGGGATGGAGTGGAATACCGTGTCGAGCAGATTCTGGAAACTCTGGCTAATCTGAAACGAAGCCAGCGGCTGGCTCATGATTTCCCCCCGGAATTACCGCGGCGCAACGGCCGCCGTATGCGGGGGAATGCATACCCGCGCCCAGAACCCGTTATGCGGAGGGTAAACAGGGCGCGACACCCCCTAAAGACGGTCACGGCGCGGACGCCGTCCCTGGACCGTCTTGCGCTGCCGCGCCCCAGCTTCCCGCCCGCCCCCCGCGGGCGGTCCGCGTCCTGCCGGCCGACGCACGCCCCTCAGCTGCGTCGGCAATCCCCTCCGCGCGCCACCACGAGACACTCCCCGGATGTGCCCCTGAGCGCATCCGTAGCCTATGCGGGCACCGCGTGGCAGTAGTGCCGATACCGGAGATATGGGTATACCGATGTTCGATATCGCGACATTTCGGCACACAGTGTCGTAGCGCCATAAGTACGTTTATGTACTTATGGGCAAACCGGGCAAAAGGAAACCCCGGCGCGCTTCCCGGACTATACCGGTCAGTCGCGCCGGGGCATCAGCCAGCGGTTTTGCGCTTACGGCAGCCGCCGGGGTCTGCTTACGGCAGCCGCCGGCGACTACCGCTCGCGGGAGATTCGGCCGCGCTCGCGGCCCCGCTCCTTGGCGTCAAGGATCGTCTTGCGAAGGCGGACCGACGTCGGCGTCACCTCAACGCACTCGTCCTCGGCGCAGAATTCGAGCGCCTGCTCCAGGCTGAGGATCCGCGGCGGTACCAGCCGCTCGAGCTCCTCCTGGTTGGACTGGCGGATGTTGGTGACCTTCTTCTCCTTGGTGATGTTCACGTCCATGTCGTCATCGCGCGAGTTCTCGCCGACGATCATGCCCTCGTAGACCTCCGTGGTCGGCGTCACGAACAGCGAGCCGCGCTCCTGGAGGTTGAACATCGCGTACGTGGAGGCCGCGCCGGTACGGTCGGCGACCAGCGAGCCGGTCGCCCGTCCCCTGATGACGCCCGCCCACGGCTCGTAGCCCTCGAAGACGTGGTGCGCGATCCCGGTCCCGCGGGTCTCGGTGAGGAACTGGGTGCGGAAGCCGATGAGGCCGCGGGACGGGACCAGGAACGCCAGCCGGATCCACCCGGTCCCGTGGTTGGTCATCGTCTCCATCCGGCCGCGGCGGACGGCGACCAGCTGGGTGACGGCGCCGAGGTACTCCTCAGGCACGTCGACCGACAGCCGCTCGACCGGCTCGTGCACCTTGCCGTTGATCTCCCTGGTGACCGCGGAGGGGCGGCCGACGGTCAGCTCGTAGCCTTCCCGGCGCATCGTCTCGACCAGGATCGCCAGCGCCAGCTCGCCGCGCCCGCGGACCTCCCAGGCGTCCGGCCGCTCGGTCGGCACCACCTGGAGGCTCACGTTGCCGATGAGCTCGCGGTCCAGCCGGTCCTTGACCAGCCGGGCGGTCACCTTGGTGCCCTTGTCCCGGCCGGAGATCGGTGAGGTGTTGGTGCCGAGCGTCATCGAGATGGCCGGCTCGTCCACGGTGATCAGCGGGAGCGGGCGCGGGTCGTTCAGGTCGGCCAGGGTGTCGCCGATCATGATGCCGGGGATGCCGGCGATCGCCGCGATGTCACCGGGGCCCGCCTCGTCGGCCTGCACGCGCTCGAGCGCCTCGGTGAGGAACAGCTCGCTGATCTTCACCCGGTCGATCGAGCCGTCGTGCTTGCACCAGGCCACCTGCTGACCGCGCTTCAGCGTGCCGTTGTAGACGCGGCACAGCGCGATGCGGCCGAGGTAAGAACTCGCGTCCAGGTTGGTGACGTGCGCCTGGAGCGGTGCGCTCGGGTCGAAGACGGGCGCGGGGACCGTGCCGCGGATGACGTCGAACAGCGGCTCAAGGTTCTCGCTGTCCGGCAGCCCGCCGTCCTCCGGCCGGTTGAGGCTGGCCCGGCCGGCTCGCGCGGACGCGTAGACAATCGGGAACTCGATCTGCTCCTCGCTGGCGTCCAGGTCGATGAACAGCTCGTAGCAGGCGTCGATGACCTCGGCGATCCGCGAGTCTGGCCGGTCGACCTTGTTGATGACGAGGATGACGGGAAGGTTCGCCTCGAGGGTCTTCCGCAGCACGAACCTGGTCTGCGGCAGCGGCCCCTCGGAAGCGTCGACGAGCAGCACCACGCCGTCCACCATGGACAGGCCGCGCTCTACCTCGCCGCCGAAGTCAGCGTGGCCCGGCGTGTCGATGATGTTGATCGTCAGGCCGCCGTGCTTGACCGCGGTGTTCTTCGCGAGGATCGTGATGCCCTTTTCGCGCTCCAGGTCGTTGGAGTCCATCACCCGCTCGGCGACGTGGGCGTGCGCGCCGAACGCGTTCGACTGCCACAGCATGGCGTCGACCAGCGTGGTCTTGCCGTGGTCGACGTGCGCGACGATGGCGACATTGCGGATGTCGTCGCGGGTCGCCAGCTCCGTGGCGCTGGTCATGGTGATCTCCTGCTGTTGCTGTGCGGGCATGCGTGAGTCTCGCTCATCCGGCATCGGGGCTGCCACGCGGACTGGCCGTGGTTCGGCTCGTCGTGGCCTGGCCGCATGAAGCGCGGCAGCCACCAGTCTATTGCCGCTTGGATCCTTGTTGGGCGCGGGCCCCGATGAGGCGCCAGAAGCCGCCGGCGGGCCTGCCCGGACTGGCGGACTAGGCGTCTTAGGCGGGTCCTAGGCGGCTTAGGCGCTGGCTAAGCCTTAGGAGGGCGGAAGATACGGCGAACGACCAATAGCGGGAGGGGGGGACCTTAGCGCGAACCTGTACATATGAACGGGAACCTGATGTACGAGATGGCCAGGCAGCGGATGACGGAGAAGCAGCAGTCGGCCAGGCGGGCCGGCGAGGCGCGCAGCCGGATCGCGGCCGCGCTCGGCAGGCGCGGTAAGCGGGCAGAGCCGGAGGCCGCCGTGCCGGCGATCCCCGACTTCGCCCACGAGCTGCTCGACGCCGGCGCGCGGGACGCGATCCCGGCGCAGCGGCAGGAAGCGGAGCGCGGACGGCACGCCGGAACCGGCCGCTAGCCCGCGCGGCCAGCGTGCTGTCACCGCGATGCAAGGGGACAAGAAACTGAGGCCGCATTCCGGTCCGCCCCCGTTTGGGCGGGCCGGAATGTCAGACCCGCGTGCGATGCTAGAACTTGTTATGAGCAGACGCGGGACTAGCCCAGTCCTGGTTGGGCGGGCAGCCGAGATGGCCGTCCTGGAGGCCGCGCTCGGCACGGTCCGCCAGGGGGAGCCTGCCGCCGTGCTCGTCGGCGGTGAGGCGGGGATGGGCAAGACCCGGCTGATCGGCGAGTTCACCACCGCGGCGCGGGACGCCGGAGTCCGGGTGCTTACCGGGGCGTGCCTGGAACTTGGCGCGGACGGGCTGCCGTACAGCCCGTTTACCGCGATGCTGCGCAACCTGGTCCGCGAGACCGGGGCCGACGAGATCGCCCGGATCCTTGCTGGCAGCGGACGGCCCGCGCGCGAGCTGGCCCGGTTGCTGCCCGATTTCGCGGCCGACCGCGTCACCGGCGCCGACGTTCAGCGGGAAGGCTCCGCCGCCGACGCACGGACGAGCATCCGCACCGCCGAAGAGTCGCGCGCACAGCTGTTCGAGGGATTCCTGAACCTGCTCGAGCGCCTGGCCGACGAGCGGCCGGTGGTCGTCGTCGTGGAGGACGCCCACTGGGCGGACCGCTCCAGCCGCGACCTGCTCGCCTTCCTCATCGGCTACCAGCGGACGCTGCGCGGCGTGCTGATGCTGGTGACGTTCCGTTCTGATGAACTGCACCGCACCCACCCGCTCCGGCCGCTGCTGGCCGAGCTGGCCAGGATCGACTGGGTGGAGCGGGCTGAACTGCCCCGTCTGACCAGGGGCCAGGCCGAGGAACTGGCGACGGCCGTGCTCGGCCACGTGCCTGACCGCGCGCTTGCCGACTCCATCTACCAGCGGGCCGAGGGCAACCCGCTGTTCACCGAGGAACTGCTGGCGTGCGCGGGCGCGTGCGACGCGGTGCCCGACACGCTGGCCGACCTGCTGCTGCAGGCGGTGCGGCAGCTGCCTGAGGACTCCCAGGAAGTGCTGCGGATCGCCAGCGCGGGCAGCGGCGTGACCAGCGATGCCCTGCTCGCGCAGGTGACCGGCCGCGGGCCCGCCGAGCTGGCGGCGGCGATCCGCCCGGCGGTGGCGGCCAACGTCCTGGTGCCGAACGCTGACGGCTACGCCTTCAGGCACGCGCTTATCCAGGAGTCCGTGCACGCGGACCTGCTGCCAGGCGAGCACTCCGCCGTTCACACCCGGTTCGCCCGCGCCATCGAGGCGGACTGCGAACTGGTCTCTCGCGGGCGGGCCGACATCGAGAAGGCCCACCACTGGTACTCGGCCCACAACACGACGGGCGCGCTGGTCAACTCGTGGCGCGCGGCCGTGCGGGTGTCGAACGGCGTAGCCCACGCCGAGCGGCTGATGATGCTCGACCGCGTGCTCGAGCTCTGGGACCAGGTCCCCGACGCCTCGGCCCTCATCGAGGCCGACCACGTGTGCGTACTCGAGGAGGCGGCGCGGGCCGCCAGCGACGCGGGCGAGCAGCAGCGCGGCCTGGCGTTCAGCGAGCTCGCGCTCGCCGAGCTCGACGAGACGGCCGAGCCGGTGCGGTTCGCCCTGCTGCTGAACCGGCGCTCCACGTTCCGCCGCGACCTCGGCATGGGCGCGCAGCTTGACGACACCCGGCGGGCGCTCGCGCTGGTGCCTGCCTCCCTGTCCACCAAGGCGCGGACGGAGCTGCTGCTCACCGCCGGCCACTGCAACGACACCAAGCGCGATCCGGAGTTCCGCAGCTGGGCGGAGGAGGCGCTCGGGTACGCCCGCGAGGCGGGCGACCTGGACGCGGAAGGACACGCGCTGTCCATGCTGGCGATGCTGGAGGCGGGGCCGAGCGCGATGTCGGTGCCCGACGGCAAGCCAATGCAGCTGCTGGCGCAGGCCAGAGACGTGCTGACTAGGGCCGACGCCTTCCACCGGTCACTCAAGGTAGTGATACTCGAGTCGCACCTGCTGTGCGGGGCGGGCGAGTTCGAGCAGGCGGCCCGGGTCGCCCGCCAGGGGATCGTCGAGGCCGAGCGCTACGGCTTCGCCCGCACCGGCGGCGCGTTCCTCGCCATCAACGTCGCCGAGCCCCTGTACTACCTCGGACGGTGGGACGAGGCGGCCGAGGTGGCTGAGCATGCCCTCGACCTCGCCCCTCCCCCGCTGACCAGGGCCAGTCTGTGGATCATCCTCGGCTGGCTCGCGGCCGCGCGGGGCGACCTGGCCACCGCGGCCAGGCGCGCGGCGTCGAGCAGGGCGATCTTGTCCCGGGCGGTGTACGAGGACCAGTATCACCTGCCGCAGGCGGAGCTCGACGTGGCCCTCGCGCTGTCGGCGGACGGCCCCGCCGCGGCCGTCGCCGTCGCGACCGAGCTGCTCGGCCGCTACGACGTATCGGCCAGCAGCCCGCGGTACCTCTGGCCGCTGCTGGTCACCGCCGCCATGGCGGCCGTGCGAGCTCCGGGCGAGGACGCCGCGGCGCTGCTCGACCAGTTGCGAACAGCCGCGGGCAAGCTCGGCGCCTTCGGCCCGGTCCAGCGCGCCTGGCAGCTGTCGTTCACCGCGCTCGCGGGGGCACCGGAGTGCGCTGACCGCGAGGAGAGTGCCGGGGAGGACATCACCCCGGTCGACCCGCTCACGGCCGCGGACGCGGCCGCCGCCGCCTGGGAGGCCATCGGGCAGCCGTTCCCGGCCGCCGTGGCGCTCATGCAGGCCGCCAGGACGGCGCTGGCCGGCCGGGCCACCCGCGAGGCGTCCCTCCGGCTTGGCCGCGCGGCCCCCATCGCTGACCGGCTGGGCGCGCGCCTGCTGGCGGAGCAGATCGCCGAGCTGACCAGCCGGGCGGCCCCGGCGCCGGACGCGGACGGCGGCGATCCCGTGCTCACCCACCGGGAAATCGAAGTACTCAGGCTGGTCGCGGAGGGCCGGTCCAACCGGGAGATCGCCGCCGCGCTGTTCATCTCGCCTAAGACAGCGAGCGTGCACGTGTCGAACATCCTCGCCAAGCTCTGCGTCGCCACCCGTACCGAGGCCGCCGTCAAGGCACAGCAACTGCTGTCACCGCTCCCCCGCGACGTCAGCGCCGGGCGTGGACCAGCGGTAGCGCTGCTCCCGGCCCAGGACGCGGGACGCGGCGGTCCCGATCATCGCTTATCCGCCTCTTTCCCGGACCGTCCGATCACCGGACGCATATCGCCTCAGGTGACAACGAAAGCCATAACAACGCTGTGGTGTGAGGCACAAGCAAAGCACGGGGAACATCCTCGAATTGCCGTTCGATCTGCTGTTATGATCGCCGCATGGCTGCGTACATACCGCCGGGCTGGCCAACCGGAGTTCATCCGCCGGGCAGCGATGACTTCGAGGCGACCGCGATCGCCTGGCTTCTTGACGTCGTGCCGCCGGATTTCCGGCTGCACGGCGTGCTGCGGCGCCATCCGGCGGCGCTGGCCGCGATGGCGAGGCATCACACGCAGGCCTGCGTCGAGGGCGCCAGGGCGGGCTACCGCACGGCGCGGACCGAGCTGGGCGCGGCGGTGCCGCCGCACGTGATCGACGCCGTGCTCGACACCTACCGGACCGAGGGACGGCGCCTGGCCACCACCGCCAAGGCCGTGGTCCTGGTCGAGCGCGCCCTGCGGCAGGAGCCCGCCTGAGAAGCGGCCAAGATTCGCGCCGCCACCTCTTGCGGAAAAAACTGATATCAGTATGATATGTGACTAGTATCAGCGAATCCTTCTTCGGAGGTGGGCAATGTCAGCCCAGACTCAAGTTACCGACCCAGTCACCGCGATCCGCTCAGCCAGCCAGCCGATGAGCGAGCACGCGGCCTGGTATATCCCCGGCCCGCTGGTGCTCATCGGCGACCTTCTGCTGCTGGTCGTGACCGTCCTGCTGTTCTGGCTGAGCGCGGTGCACCACGGCGCCGCGCAGGGGATCTTCACCGTGCTCGGCGTTATCCTCTCCATCATCTTCTTCGTCGTGTGGCGCGGCATCACCGTCGTCGCGCCCGGGCGGGCGCACGTCGTCCAGCTCTTCGGCAACTACAAGGGCACGATCCGCAAGCCGGGCATGCAGTGGGTGAACCCGTTCTCGAACCGGATCCCCGTCTCCACCAGGATCAGGAACCTGGAGACCGCGCAGGCCAAGGTCAACGACGCCGACGGCAACCCGATCGAGATCGCCGCCGTGGTCGTCTGGCAGGTGCAGGACACCGCACAGGCCACCTACTCGGTCGACGACTACGCCAAGTTCGTCGCGATCCAGGCCGAGACCGCCGTGCGGCACATCGCGTCCAGCTACCCCTACGACAGCCGCGGCACCGACGCGATGTCGCTGCGTGAGAACGCCGAAGAGATCACCCAGAAGCTGTCGGCCGAGCTCAACGCGCGCGTCCTCGCGGCCGGCGTGCAGGTCATCGAGACCAGGCTGACCCGGCTCTCCTACGCGCCGGAGATCGCCCAGGCCATGCTCCGCCAGCAGCAGGCCTCCGCTGTCGTCGGCGCCCGGTCCAAGATCGTCGAGGGCGCGGTCGGCATGGTCAGGATGGCGCTGCAGCGGCTCGACGAGGAGAACGTCGTCGAGCTCGACGAGGAGCGCAAGGCCGCCATGGTGTCCAACCTCCTCGTCGTCCTCTGCAGTGAGCAGGCCACGCAGCAGGTCGTGAACACCGGCTCGCTTTACTCGTAGCGCCATGGCAGAACGCAAAAGCATCCTTCTCAGGCTCGACCCGGCCGTCCACGACGCCCTCGCGAAGTGGGCGGCCGACGAGATGCGGTCCACCAACGCCCAGATCGAGTTCCTGCTCCGCCGTGCGCTCGGGGACTCAGGCCGGATGCCGGGGGGAGCGCGCAAGATGCGCCGTCCCGGCCGCCCGGCCGCCGCCGGACAGGCGGAACAGGACGCGGACAGCCAGTTAGCCGGACAGCGAGTTACAATGAGCCCAACTGAATACACGGGAGCTCGGGCTGACCGGGCTGAGAGGGTGGCTAGCGCCACCGACCGTCCGAACCTGTCCGGGTAATTCCGGCGTAGGAAGGCTGCTGTGGCTGCGACCACCGGTTCCGCTGACGCCAGCGAGAACATCGAAGAAACCCCGTTCGTCACCGTCCCCGGCGACCGCCGCTCCGAGGTCGGGAAGACGCTGGCCGACCCCGTTCCCCAGTCGCTCGGCCTGCTCGACCAGTTCGGCCTGTGGGGCAACCTCGGGGTCAGCCTGCTCGGGTTCACCGGCGCGATCTTCGTCCTGCAGCCGGGCGGCACCGGAACCCCGGAACTGTCGCTCGCCGCCGCGCTGACCGCCATCGTGGTCGGCACGGTGCTCGGCACCCTGGTGCTCGCGCTTTCCGGGATACCCGGCGCCCAGACCGGCGCCCCGGCCATGGTGCTGCTGCGCGGGCTATTCGGCACGCGGGTGTCCTACCTGCCGACCGCGCTGAACATCCTGCAGCTGTTCGGCTGGAGCATCTTCGAGCTGGTGACGATCGCGACGGCCGCCCACACGATCACGCCCGCGATGCCGAAGTGGGGCTACGTGCTGATCGCCGGCGCGGCGACCGCGCTGCTCACGATCCGGCCGCTCGGCGCCATCCGCGTGCTGCGCCGCTACGCCACCGCCGCCGTGCTTATCGTGATGATTTACCTGTTCGTCCAGCTCATCAGGCATCCGCTGCCTTCTTTCACGCACGGCACGTGGACGGGCTACTGGGCGGCGACCGACACGGTGGTGGCCGTCGCGATCTCGTTCGCGCCGCTCGCCGCCGACTACATGCGGCACTCCCGCAGCCCGCGCGCGGCCTTCGCAGGCGCGATGGCCGGCTACAGCGTCACCCAGGTGCTCTGCTACGTCATCGGGCTGATCGCACTGGTCACCGTCGCGCACGGGAACTCCGACGACATCTTCGGCGCGTTCATCGCGCTGCCGCTCGGCTCGCTCGGGTTCGCGATCCTGGCGGCGCGGGAGCTCGACCAGTCGTTCGCCGACGTGTACTCCACCGCGATCTCGATCCAGAACCTGCGGCCGCTGTGGGACCGGCGGATCCTGGCGGGCGTGATCACCGCGCTGACCACCGCGGGCGCGCTGTGGCTGAACATCGCCGATTACGAGAACTTCCTCACCCTGCTCGGCTCGGTGTTCGTGCCCATGGCGGCGGTGCTGATCGCGGACTACTTCGTCCGGCCCCGATCCGAGGCGCCGGGCCAGCACTGGGACCTGTCGGAACACGCCCGCTCCCGCTGGGTGATGCTGCTCCCCTGGGCCGCCGGCTTCGTCGTCTACCAGCTCATCAACCCCGGGTACGTGTCCTGGTGGGCCTCCGCGTGGACTTCGTTCGGCCAGGACATCGGGTTTACCCCGGCCAGCTGGATGTCGGCCTCGATCCTGTCCTTCTGCGCTGCCGGAATCGTGACATTGCTGGTCAGGGGCGTGGCGCGGCTGCTGGAAGGGTAAGCGGCGCGGAAAACGTGAAAGACTCGGTGACGTGGCATCCGAAGCCAAGATCCTGCTCATCGACGACCGCGCGGAGAACCTGCTCGCGCTTGAGGCGATCCTGTCGTCCCTGGAGCAAGAGCTGGTCTGCGTCAGGTCAGGCGAGGCCGCGCTCGAGGCGGTGACCAGCGATGACTTCGCGGTCATCCTGCTCGACGTCGTCATGCCCGGCATGGACGGCTTCGAGACCGCCGCGCAGATCAAAGAGCACGCCCGCACGCCCGGCGCGCCGATCATCTTCCTGACCGCCGCGGGCGCCGATCCCGACCTGGCTTTCCGCAGCTACGCGGCGGGCGGCGTCGACTACATCTCCAAGCCGTTCGACCCGTGGGTGCTGCGGGCCAAGGTTTCTGTCTACGTCGACCTGTGCCTGAAGGACCAGCAGCTCCGCGCGCTGTCCGGCCTGGTCTCCGCCGTCGAGGAGGCCGCCGCCGGGCTGGCCGGGCTGCCCGCCGCGCTCGCCTCAGCCGAACTCAAGGACGGCCTTGTCCGGCTCGAGGACACCGTCGCCTCGCTCCGGGCGACGCTCGGCGCAGCCCCGGGCAAGGTCTAGCCCCCGGCCCGGGCCCGCGGTGGCTGCCAGCCGGCCGCGGTGTGCTCGCGGACGACCTTGGCGGGAATGCCCGCCACCACGCTGCGGTCGGGGATCTCGCCGCGCACCACGGAGCCCGCCGCGACCACCACGTTGCGGCCGATCGCGGTCCCTGGCAGGATGATCGCTCCCGCGCCGAGCCACGAGCCCGCGCCGACGCTGACCGGGCGGTTGACGGGGAACTGACGGCCGATCGGGGTGTCCGGGTCCTCGTAGCCGTGGTTCTGGTCAGTGAGCAAACTATTCATAGAAGTAGGCTACTTTGAGGTTCCTGACCTGCGGGTATGCGTATTACCCTGGGTGTGCCTCGGCCGCGCCACGACCGATCCATCGCCTGCCAGCACGCGCGTAGGGGGCCGGCGGCTGGCCCCGCTTCCCGGGGTATGTGGTTGCTCGCCGTTACGCGGTCTCCGTCACCGCGCTAAGTTTGACCGGCGCGGGTGGCCCGCCCTCCGGTGCCGAAATTGTGCTACCGCCCAAGATCACCGTCAAGAGCGCTCACTGCGTTCGCGTCCTGCGGACGGCGCAAGCGCCGCTCTTCACACTGATCTTGTCCGGCGAGAGCCCCGGCACCTGCGCGAAGGACGGGGCAGACTGAGGCCGAACCTGGTAGCTTGCGCTTGGTCTCTGGGTGCCCGGGGCTTTTCGCGCACTCGGACGTATGCAACAGGAGGAAGCGAAGTGGTTGAGCCAATCACGGGTGCCATTGTCGCGAAGGCAATGGGTAAGGAAAGCCCTGAGATGCAAAAGGCCACATCAAATCTGTTGCTCCGGGTTCTGGGGCCGACCGCAGATGCCATCGGAGAAGCACTTGGCCGCTTCACCGCCTACCGTTTGAGAAATGTTGGACGAATAGTAGAACGCGCGGACAAGAAGTCGAATGACG
>DASYAD010000317.1:0-2029 GCA_036501515.1 Trebonia sp.
CCATGACGAGCCGCGAGCCGGTGAGCCTGGCCAAGGCGATCGCGATCACCGCGATGCCCGCCGCGGGGAGTCCCTCGGTAAGCGCGTACTGCACAGCGAGCGCCGGCGCGTGCCCGGCGACGGCCGAGACGATCTGCGCGCTGGAGGCGCTGAACTTCGGGCTTGGCGCGGGTACCGTCAGGCCCGCGATCCAGGACAGCGTGTAGCCGATGCCGACCGCACCAGTGACAGTGAACAGCCGGTGCCGCCTGCCGAGGCCGGCGGCACGGGCGGTGGCCGGAACTGCGGAGCTTGCAAGTTGGTTAATGGTCATAGCTTCAAGTTAATACTATTAACCTAGGCTGTCAACGGCTGCCCAGGGCACGGCTGAGCGATCTTCACGGCGGCCGGCCGACTAAGTCGCGGTACGGTGCTGTTCTCCAGCAGGAGAGGGGATTCATCGTGTCTCGGGTATTCATCACCGGATCCGCCGATGGCCTGGGCCTGGCTGCCGCGACGCTGCTCCTCAGTCAGGGGCACGAGGTCGTCGGGCACGCGCGCAACGGCGCCCGGGAGGCCGATCTGCGCCAGGCGGCTCCCGGCCTGACCGACGTCGCTGTCGGCGACCTCAGCAGCGCGGCCGAGACCAGGTCGGTTGCCGACCAGCTCAACCCGCTCGGTCGCTTTGACGCGATCATCCACAACGCCGGCGTCGGCTACCGCGAGCAGCGCAAGAACACCACTGTCGACGGCCACGCGCACGTGCTGGCCATCAACGTTCTCGCGCCGTACCTGCTCACGGCCCTCATGGAACGCCCAAGTCGGCTCGTGTACCTGAGCAGCGGCATGGCGCGCGGCGGTACGCCGAGCGTGGATGACCTGGACTGGGACCGGCGGCGCTGGAACGGCTCGCAGGCGTACTCCGACAGCAAGCTGTTCGACACCGTGCTGGCGTTCGCGATCGCGCGGCGCTGGCCAGAAGTGTTCAGCAACGCGGTTGAGCCTGGCTGGGTGCCGACGAAGATGGGCGGCCCCGGTGCCCCCGATGACCTCTCGCTCGGGCACGTGACGCAGGCGTGGCTTGCCGTCAGCGACGATCCGGCGGCCACGGTCAGTGGCCAGTACTTCTACCACCAGCGGCCGCGCGAGGTGCCCCAGGCGGCGCGCTCGCACCAGTTCCAGGACGAGCTGACGGCCGCGCTGGCCCGCCTAACCGGCGTGAATCTGCCGGCCTAACCGGGAAGGCCGCGGCTGCTGGGCAGTCAATGCAGGCCTATCTGCCGGGCGAGTTGACCAAACTGGCCGAGCGGCCGAGCATGGCCGAGATCGTCAAGCGGGCGCAGGGACGGGCCAAGGACAGCGGGTCCACGGTGAGGATGGACGATGCCGTCGCTGCGGTGCGCGCCGCGCGAGACCGGCAGGAACCGTGAGCGGCTACGTGCTCGACGCCTCCGTGGCGGTGACCGCGCTGACCGCACCGGGCAGCCAGGCAGCCGACTTGCTCTCCGGAGACGACGCGGCCTTCCAGGTACCCTCGATTTTCGACGCCGAGGTGCTCAGCGCCCTTCGCGGCCTCGTCCGCGGCGGGAACCGAACCGGACAGCGGACGGTGCGGCGTTCCTCGCAGGACCGGCTCTTCGCCGGAGTGGGCGCCGGCGTCGCGGATTACCTCGGCACTGATGTGACCGCCACGCGGGTCGGCCTGGCCGCGATCGCCGTCCTTGGTCACGTGGCGGTTCCCGCCTATGCCGCGGCGTGGGCGCTGATCCCCGAAGAGGGCCAGTCACAGTCCCGCGCCGCCGAGTTCCTCGGCTCCGTGGCCAGCCGCGTGGATTCAGCGGTCAGCCGCGTGCGGCAGGCTTAGCACTGAGCCATACCGCGTCGACATGACGGAGGCCTACGAGCAGCTCGCCGGCCTAGTGCCAGGGGCCGCGAGCGAGCCAGCCGCTTACGTTCGGGAGATAAGGAAAGAGCAGCGGACGCTCACCCGGTCCTAGCGCCGCCGGTACCGGAGGTAGACGACCTGCGAGAAGATCCGCGTCTCGATGAG
>DASYAD010000318.1:0-2200 GCA_036501515.1 Trebonia sp.
GGATGCCGGCACGCCGCTGTTCCCGCGGTCTTCCCGCGACCTGGAGATGAACTGCAGCTGCCCGGACTGGGAAGTCCCGTGCAAGCATCTCGCCGCGGTGTGCTACGTGCTGGCCGAGGCCTTCGACGACGACCCGTTCGCCTTGCTGGCCTGGCGCGGCAAGGCCCGCGGCGACCTCCTCGGCGCACTGCGCGGCAAGCCGTCGGGCGGTGCCGGCGACCGCGCCCCGTCCGGCCGCCCGGCCAGCCGACCCGCGGGTGACAGCCCTGCTCTGACGGTGCTGTCGGATGTGACAGGGCCGCCGCTTGCGGAGTCGCTCGCGGACTTCTGGTCACCCGGCCTGAGCCAGGCCCGGCTGCGCGCCCTGCCGACAAGCCCCCCCACCCCGCCCGACCTGCTGCTCCGCATGTCGGACCCGCCGCCCGTCCAGGTCCGCGGCAAGAACCTCAGGGAACTGCTCACCCCGGCCTACGCTCAGCTCGCGACCGAGCAGCCGCGACTAGACCGCGATATGGGCGGAGCGCTCGAAACCGGGGTCCGTTCTGGATAGTTCTTGCCTACCCTGCTGATCGCCGATGTCGCAGTCTTACCAAACCTTCTTTCGATTCCTCGGCGTGTTACCGGGTATCGATCAAAATTAGGCATTAAGATTCCGGGTATGTCGGCGCTTAGCTTGCTTGAGGAACTTGACCAGATGCGACGGGAACTGCAAAACGAGTATCTCGGCTGGCAGATCTGGTACGTGTTCCATCATGACGGCCCTGCCACCTGGCATGCGCGCCCGAAGCCATGGCTGAACGCGCCAAGCCCTCACGATCTCCGGAAGCTGATTAGCGAGGCAAGCCCGCAGTCCCCGTGACCGCTGGGACGTCGATGATCGCGTGATCCTTCAGCCTCGAGTAAGAGGCGTGAATGCCGGGCTGATCCTGCTGGGTCCGCACGTCCTCTGTCTGCTCGTCTCCGGTCAGTTCGGCGATGCGGCGGCGGCCTTCATTGCCGTCCGGGGCGGTCACCGGTACTCCGCGAACTTGCGGGGGATGTGGTACCTGCCGCCCGCGATGGCCTGCCACGCCTGGATGGCGCACAGTGCCCTTCGAGGTGACCATCATGATTCAGGGCGGCCACCTCTACGAATTGCAGTACCGCCAGCCAACCCGCGAATCCATATCGTCCTCCCTCACCGGCCGAACCGGCGTCCGGTCAGCTGCGCCCGCGCGGTGAGCACGAGATCGTCGGCCGCCTGCCCAGCGCGATCTGGTAACTGCCTTCGGCGATGTGCCATTGGCCGGCGTCTGCGTCGTACCGGGCCAGCAGCCGGGGGTCGGCCGTCACGGTCGCCGTGCGGGACTCGCCGGGCTGCAACTCGACCCGGTCGAAGCCGAGCAGCCGCATCCGCGGGTCGCCGGCGGCGTCGGTGAGGTAAAGCTGCGGTGTGTCGGCGCCGGCGCGTCCGCCGGTGTTGGTCACGGTGAGGATCTCGGCGATCGCCTGCCCGCCCGCCTGGCCGGGATACCAGGCCTGCACGATCGCCCGCACCTTGTCCAGCCACGGCATGGCGACCGGGTTGCCGGTCTCCAGCACCACGATGGTGTCCGGGTTGGCGGCCGCGACCGCCTCGATCACCGCGTCCTGACCCCACGGCAGCGCCAGGCCGGGGTTGTCGAAGCCCTCGCCCTCCACGCGGATCGCGAACACGATCGCCACATCGCAGCCGCGGGCCAGCATCGCCGCCTCCGCCGGGTCCATCCCCGGGTCGACGCGGGCGTAGTCGCCGTTGACCTTGTTGTAGCCGGTCATCACCGAGCCGGGCCGGGAGCGCTCGACTGCGCGGTCGAAGACCAGGCCACCGACCGCGCCTTCCGCATCGGCCAGCGCCGCGACGTCCAGGTGCGCAAGTTCGTCTGCGTCGGCACCCTTGAGGAGCGGATCGACGCCATGATCGAGCAGAAGAAGGCCCTGGCGGAGCAGATCGTCGGCACCGGCGAGAGCTGGCTCACCGAACTGTCCTCCGCCGCGCTGCGCGAGGTACTGACCCTGTCGCCCGAGGCGGTGTCGGCATGAGCCCGTGGTACGAGTGGGAGTCCGCTGGCCCGATCGCGGTCGAGGGCGGCATCAAGGCCAAGAGCAAGCGGGGCGCGATCGGCGAGCAGTGGTGGTCGCGCCGGTTCATCGCGGTGCTCGACTCCTACGGGATGGGCAG
>DASYAD010000319.1:0-1771 GCA_036501515.1 Trebonia sp.
TCACGTTGCGCAGGTACCTGATGGTCCCGTCGATTCCGGCCTCGTTGGTGAAGTTGGCCAGCCGGCTCTCCTCGGACAGCACCGGCGCGGTCAGCTCCAGCCCCGCCAGCGACCACGTCCCCGAGGAGATGTAGGCGAAGGCCGGCCCGGCGGAAGGCACCGCCGCCACCGCCGAGGCGGTGTCGTGCGATCCGACCGCGATCAGCGGCACCCCGCTCACCCCGGGCAGCTCGCCCACCGGCCCGATGACGTCGCCCGGCTGGCGCAGCGGCGGGAACAGCCCGCGCGGAATTCCCGCCGCGTCGATCACGTCAACCGCCCACGTCCTGGACGACACGTCGAGCAGCGCGGTCGTCGAGGCGTTGGTCACCTCGGCCCCGACAGCCCCGGTCAGCCAGTACGCGAGCAGGTCGGGGATCAGCAGCAGGGTCGACGCCGCCGACAGCAAAGGCGTCCCCAGCGACGCCGCGAGCTGGTAGATCGTGTTGAACGGCAGGTGCTGGATCCCCGTCACCGCGTACAGCGACGAAGCCGGCACCGGCACCGAGACCCCGTTCGTGCGAACGTCCCGGTAGTGCACGGGGTTGCCGACCAGCGCCCCTGATGAATCGAGCAGCCCGTAGTCCACGCCCCACGAGTCGATCCCGGCGCTCGCCAGGGGAAACGAGGCCGCCGCGGACCGCAGCCCGGAAACCACCGACGAGTACAGCCGCAGGATGTCCCAGTGCAGCGTGCCGCCGGCCAGCACCGGCTCGTTCGGGAACCGGCTGACCTCGTGCAGCGACACCCCGTCAGGCGAGACCCGCGCCGCGAGCACCCGCCCGCCGGACGCGCCGAGATCGACGCCGGCCACCACGACGGAACCGACGGCCGAAGTCATCGCAAGAACGCCGCCGCCACGCCCGCGTCGACGGGGATGAGCAGGCCGGTCGTGAGCGGCAGGTCGCCGCCGCACAGCGCGAACACGGCGGCCGCGACGTGCTCGGGCAGCACCTCCCGCTTGAGGAGCGTCCGGGACGCGTAGAACGCGCCGAGTTCGGACTCGGGCACCCCGTACACGGCGGCCCGCGACGCGCCCCACCCGGCGGAGAAGATCCCCGACCCGCGCACCACGCCGTCGGGGTTGATCCCGTTGACCCGCACGCCAATAGAGCCCAGCTCCGCGGCGAGCAGCCGCACCTGATGCGCCTGGTCCGCCTTCGCCGCGCCGTACGCGACGTTGGACGGCCCGGCGAACACCGCGTTCTTGCTCACGATGTACACGATGTCCCCGCCGAGCCCCTGCGCCTGCAGCATCGCGGCAGCCGACCGCGACACCAGGAACGACCCGCGCGCCATCACGTCGTGCAGCAGGTCCCAGTCCGCCACGGACGTCTCGGCAAGCGGTTTCGAGATCGACAGCCCCGCGTTGTTCACCACGAGGTCCACCCCGCCGAACGCCAGCGCCGCCGCCGCGAACGCCTCCGCCACCTCGTCCTCACTGGTCACGTCCGCGGTGACCGGCACCGCTGCGTCAGCCGACCCGATCCCGGCAGCCACCTCACCAGCCGACTCGGCGTACCGGTCGGCGACCACGACGCACGCCCCTTCGCGCGCCAGCCGCTCCGCCGCCGCCCGCCCGATGCCCGACCCGCCGCCGGTCACGAAAGCCACCCGGCCGGCCAGCGGCTTAGGCGCGGGCCGCCGCCGCAGCTTGGCCTCCTCGAGCTCCCAGTACTCGATGCGGAACTTCTCCCTCTCCGGGATCGGCGCGTACGCGGAGATCGCCTCG
>DASYAD010000320.1:0-3598 GCA_036501515.1 Trebonia sp.
CCGAGCAGCGCCGCGAGCGCCGCCGGCTGTCCTGATGTAGTCACCGTGACCTCCAGGTGTTAATTTTGTTCTGATGTCAAAACTATTTTAATGTCGGAACCATATATGCCGACCATAGCAGTGTCAACGGAGGGCCATGGCGGACAACACGGGCATCTCGCAGCACTCCGCACTGTGCCTGCGCCTGATGCAGATCTTCCCGCGCGTCACCCGCGGGATGCGCCGCTGGCAGGACGGTACCGCGCCGCCGGCACCCGCCTCGCTCGGCCCACGGCACGCGGCCGCGCTCCAGCAGCTTCGCGGCGGGCCGCTCACCGTCGGCGAGCTCGCCTCCCGGCTCGGCCTCACCTTGCCCACCGTCAGCGGGGTGCTCGCCGACCTGGACCGCGCCGGGTTCGCCGAGCGCCGCCCCGACCCCGCCGACAGGAGACGCACCATCGCCGCCATCGCCGACGCCCAGGCCACCTTGATCGACGAATGGCTCGACGGCGCGGCGAGCCCGATCGCCCGCGTCCTCGACAAGCTCTCCCCCAGCGAGCAGCGGGCCTTCGTCAAGGCCATGGACCTGCTGGAAACCGAACTGCGCAGCCGCGACCCCGAGCCCTAACCCGTCAACTCCGCGGAGTGACCGCGAATCCGGTTAGAGCTGCGCGAAGCCGTTCTCAAGGTCCCGCAGGGCGAGGTCCACCGCGTCGGACGGCGTGCCCTCGCCGCCTGCGCCCCACCAGATCAGCGCCGACATCGTGGCCGCCTGGACGCAGGACGCCACGAGAAGCGGGGCACGGTCAGCGGCAGGCACGCCCAGGTGCTGCGCGGCGAACTCCTGGATAATCGTGCGCCATGCGGTGAACTGAGGCGAGGAGCTGCTGTGCAGCTCGGCGGCCCGGCTGATGATCCGCATTCGCAGCCGGGTGACCTCGGAGTCCTCCGGCAGCTCGAACGACGCGAGGACGCCGAGCCGGATCCGGGCGATGAGCGGTTCTGCCGCCGGGGTGGCGGCGAGATGGCGCGGCAGGTCGCTAAACGACGTGCCGATGGGCTGCCAGACGAGATCGCTCTTAGACGCGAAGTAGCGGAAGAGGGTCCGCTCGTTGACGCCCGCGGCGGCGGCCACCGCGCTCATCGCGACGTTCTCGTAGCCATGCTGGTCCCAGAGCGTCAGCGCTATGCGCGCTAGCTCCTCGGCGGTGATCGTCGCCGGGCGGCCCCGGCCTCGCGTCGGTGAGGTCATGGATCAGCGTAACTCCTTTACCTTTATTTATGTCATACTATGGCATATATAGGGCGCGGGCGCGCGAAACGGGATCGCCCGGCGAAGGGAGCACGACCATGGAGCAGGGAAACGGCAGCTACGACGTCATCATCGTCGGCTACGGCGCGGCGGGCGCGGTGGATGCCGTCGTTGTACGCGGCGACGGTCTGCGCCAGCGCGGTGGCCGGCACGCCCAGCGGGCGATCTGCTCCAACAGCTACATCAGCGGGCTGTCCCTCGCCGACTGCATCTTCTCCGGCCGCCGGGCCGGCCTGCACGCGGGGGGCAAAACGCACGCCGCCTGACCCGGCTCTCAACGGGCAAGGACCTGGGCCGTTTCGCGGGCCTGAGTGCCACGGTCCGTGCCGCGTGGCACGAGGTCAGACGAGCGTGGCGTGGTCGAACTATTTCGGCTACTTCGGCACCTTCCGCATCGACGCGCAATCTGGAGCGGTCGTCCACCAGATTGAAGGCAGCGGGGACCCTCCTGCTATGTTGGCGCCGGTGTCTGCTGGTGCAGGACGAGTTTCCAACGATCGGCCCGCTTGACATAGATGCTCGTCAGGAGACCGATGAAGTCTGGTTGACCGGCTCGGCGAGCCGTCACCCGGTAGATCAAGGCCGCCGATTCATCGGTCAAAGAGAGTACATGAGCATCCTCGATCCGGTGGCTCGCCCACGGCTGCTCGATGCCTACCGCCCGCAAGAAGGTTTCCCGGTCGATGATCACCCCGGGGACGATCATCACCGCGTCGCTGGCCAGCCACTCCTCGCAGAACTTGACAGGCTCGTCCGACGACAAAGCCTGCCATCCCCGCTCCTCAAGTTCGAGCAGCTGCTCCATCATGGCCTCCGTCAAATATTGTGGGACCACCGCTGTAGTCGATCAGACAAGGCTGCTGTTGCCTTTCCCCGTCCTTTGAAAATGGAACCTCCCGCCCGCGATGCTCCCGTCCTGGGTCACCGCCTTGAGGCCGGCACCCTCAGACGTCCTCCGCCCGGCAGACGTTGCGGCACTCCCCGAGGCCCTCGATCCTCGTCACGAGCCCCATGCCGTCCGTGAGGAACCTCCCCTCGGGCAGGCCGACCGCGGCGGGCGTGCCGGCGGCGATGACGTCGAGGGCTACGTCCGGCTCAAGCAACGCCTCAAGATCCCGGTCGTGGCCACAGAGACGACGATTGGCGGCCCGCACGCGCTGCCCCGGTGGATTGCGGCCTTCGCGGCCTTCGTGTACCCCGGTCCGCGTCCCCCCGGGTAATCCTCCCGCTGCGCCATCCGTCCCCCTTGGCTGCCCTAGCGCGCAATGCGCCTTATGTGACAGTTGACTCGCCAAGGAGACGCGCGGTGCACACACCGGCAGTGCATGGCCGAGCATGTGCCTTAGCCGTCAGATGTCCCACAAGGTGCTGAGGGCCTTGCGGCGCTCGGGGCGGGACAGGCCGCGGAGGTCGGCCTCGCCGCGCTCGGTGACGACGATGTCGACGTCATGCGACGGCGTGCTGACCGGGCGGGACAGTTGGCTGACGAGCGTCGGCCTGCCGTTGTGCCGTGTCGTGACCGTGATGACGGACAGGCCGCCGACCGAGCGGGCGGCCGCCGCCGCGTAGTCCGCGTGGCCGCCGATTCCGCCGAGCACCGTGCTCGCCGTCCCCTCCACGTTGACCTGGCCGTCGAAGTCGATCTCGACGGCGGTGTTCACCGCGATGAACGGCCCGGCGGACAGGCGCCCGAGGTCGTGGGTGTACTCGACGGGGTGCAGGATCGGGCGGCCGTCCGCCCACGAGTAGAGCCGCGGGCCGCCGGCCAGGTAGGTAGCCACCGGGTCGCCGACCAGCAGCCCGCGGCTCGCCAGGTCGGTGACGGAGTCGGGCAGCAGGCCGGAGTCGATCGCGACGGGCACCGTGAGCCCGCGCAGCAGCGCGTCGCCGACCGGGCTCGGGCCGACCTGGAGCCGCACGCCTTCGGGGATGAGCTGGGCGACGCGGCGGGCGATCTCCTCGTGCTCGGGTTTCGGTGAGGTGTCCCGCAGCACGCCGGGCGGTGCCGTCTCCTCCCCCACCACCACGACCCGGCCGGAGTCGAGCGGTTCGCCGGCGTCGGCGCGCGGCGCGCCGCGGGAGATGACCGCGGCCACCGTGGCACCCGCGCCGATGGCCGCGCGCTGCCACGACACCTCGCTGCCGAACGCGTACCCGCCGCGTCGTGACGAACGTCCGGAGGCCGAGGTGCCGACGGCCGGGACGAGGGCGGCCACGAGCACGTCAGGCCGCCACGGCCCGTGCAGCAGCGCGGGAACCGCCGACAACCTGACGGGCGGGAACCGCACCAGGCCGGCCGCGACGCCG
>DASYAD010000321.1:0-8571 GCA_036501515.1 Trebonia sp.
GCGTCCAGGTGCTTCACCAGGCTCGCCTTCCGCGGGGCTACTCGGCCTCCACGTCGCGCAGGTTCGTCTTGGCCAGCTCCACCAGCTCGCCGCCCTGGCCGGACAGGATCGTGCGGGTGGCGTAGAGGGTGAAGCCCTTGATCTGGCCGTAGCTGAGCTTCGGCGGCAGCGAGAGCTCCTGGCGGGCGACGCGGACGTCGACCAGCGCGGGGCCGTCGTGCGCGAACGCCGCGCGCAGCGCGTCCTCGAGCTCGTCAGAACGCTCCACCCGCGCCCCGTGCAGCCCGGCCGCGCGGGCGATGCCGGCGAAGTCGGGGTTGTCAAGATCGGTGCCGTAGGTGACGATCCCGGCGGCTTTCATCTCCAGCTCGACGAACGAGAGCGCGCCGTTGCTGAATACGACGATCTTGACCGGCAGGTGCTGCTGCCGCAGCGTGATGATCTCGCCGAGCAGCATCGCGATCCCGCCGTCGCCCGACAGCGCGACAACCTGACGGCCTGGCTGGCTGGCCTGGGCGCCGATCGCGTGCGGCAGCGCGTTGGCCATCGACCCGTGGTTGAACGAGCCGATCAGCCGGCGCGTCCCGTTCATGTGCAGGTAGCGGGCGGCCCAGATGCACGGCGTGCCGACGTCGGCGGTAAAGACGGCGTCGGCGTCAGCGAGCCGGTCGACCGTCGCGGCGACGAACTGCGGGTGCAGCGGGGCGTCGCCGTGGCTGGGCACGGCCAGCCGGTCAAGGCGGGTCCTGGCCCGCCGGTAGTGCGCGGTCATCCGGTCCAGGTGGGCGGCGTCAGTCTTGGGCGTGAGGAGCGGCAGCAGCGCCTCGATGGTGTCCTTGACGGTGCCGACGAGAGGCACCGTCACCGGTACCCGGCGGCCGATCCGCTCGCCCCGGACGTCGACCTGGATCACGGGCACGCCGCCGGGGTAGAAGGGCCGGTAAGGGAAGTCGGTGCCCAGCATGACCAGCGCGTCGCAGTGCTCCATCGCCCGGTAGCCGGAACTGAACCCGATCAGCCCGGTCATGCCCACGTCGTAGGGGTTGTCGTATTCGACGAACTCCTTACCGCGGAACGCGTGCAGCACCGGGGCCTTGACCGTCTCGGCGAACCGCAGCAGCTCCGCGTGGGCGCCGGCGCAGCCGGCCCCGGCCAGGATCGTGACCCGGCTGGCGTCGTTCAGCACCCGGGCGGCCAGCGTCAGCGTCTCATCACCGGGGATGACCTTGGAAGGGGCGGCGGTGACCGGCACCGCGCGCGTCTGGCCGGCCGCCTCGGCGAAGAAGATCTCGCCCGGCACCACCAGCACGGCCACACCGCCCCGCTGGACCGCCGCGCGCATCGCGATCTCAAGCAGCCGCGGCAGCTGGGCGGGCACGCTCACCAGCTCGCAGTAGACGCTGCACTCACGGAACAGCAGCTGCGGGTGCGTCTCCTGGAAGTACTCGCCGCCGATCTCCTCGGCCGGGATCTGCGCCGCGATCGCCAGCACCGGCACACCGCTGCGGTTGGCGTCGAAGAGCCCGTTGATCAGGTGCAGGTTGCCGGGGCCGCAGCTGCCCGCGCACACCGCCAGCTCTCCGGTCAGCGCCGCCTCAGCCGCGGCGGCGAAGCTAGCGGCCTCCTCATGGCGGACGTGTTCCCAGGTCAGCTCGCCGTCGCGGCGCAGCGCGTCGGTAAAACCGTTCAGCGAGTCGCCCGGAATCCCGTACACCCGGCGGACTCCCGACGACTTCAGCGCCGCCACCATGACCTCGGCGACCGTCGCACCCATCTCGCTGCCTCCCGTAGCTGTCCGTGGCCGGCCTGACGGCTGCCGGCGGCCGGCCAAGCGCCTGCCGGGCGGGAGCCTGCCCGCTGCGGCCGGCTCGCAACCAGCGCGGACGTGACGGGGAGACAGCCGCGGCCGGCCGTCGGCCGCCGCGGCTATTCGGGTGCGCCGGAGCTGGTCACCGCCAGCAGCGCGCCGGCCTCGACCTTGAGTTGCTGGCCGGTGACGTAGCGGGCGGCGTCGGAAGCCAGGTAGAGCACCGCTTCGCTGATGTCGGCCGGGTCGAGGGTGTTGACCGGCAGCTTGTGCATCGAGCCGAAGGCCGCCTGCGCGTCGTCATGCGACGGGTGTTCAAGGTCGGGGCGGAAGAGCTTGTACATGGCCTCGTTCTGCAGCATGACGGTGTCGATGTTGCCCGGGTGGACGGCGTTGACCCGGATTGACAGCGGCGCCAGCTGCAGGGCGAGGTCGTGGACAAGGCGGGCGACCGCCCGCTTGGAGTAGGAGTACCCGGCGGCGCCGAAGCCGGCCCGTTCCATCGAGCCCGGCATGAGCGCGGCCATCGACCCGGTGCAGACAATCGACGCACCCGCCTTCAGGTGGGGGAAGGCGGCCTCCAGCGTGTTCACGATGCCGGACAGGTTGACGGAAACCGTCTCGAACCAGGCGATGGCGGGGACGGCGGTCCGCCCGACGGGGCTGATCCCGGCGTTGGCCACGACCACCTCGAGGTGCCCGAGTTCGCTGACCCCGGCCCGCACGGCCGCGGCCAGCTGAGACCGTTCCCTGACGTCGGCGACGGCGGTGACGACCCGGCGGTCGAAGGCCTCGACCTGCCGGGCGGTCTCGGCCAGGTCGGCGTCGGTCGCCATCGGGTAGGGGACCGAGTCGATCTGCGCGCAGATGTCGACGGCGATGATGTCGGCCCCTTCCTGGGCCATCCGCACCGCGTGGCTGCGTCCCTGACCACGGGCCGCGCCGGTGACGAGCGCGACCTTGCCGTGCATTCTTCCGGTCATGTCCTGGCTCCTGTGACGTGGCTGATCTCGATGCCCGATGGCCGGCCAATCTACCGCCGCACTGTTTACCCGGCCAGGAGAGCGTTTCGGTAGGCGGCACGCGCACGGGCTGGACAGGCGGCGGTCCATGTCCGCGATCAAGCCGAATACGGCGTACGGGGCGATTCGGGGCGGCGCTAAGGTAGCGGTCACATACTTCACAGCTGGTAACGCACTAGGGCGGCAGTCATGGCACGGGTTTCATGGACACGGGAAGACGACCTGCTGGTGTGCACGTCCTACCTCGCGAACGGCACCAGCGTGACGGACGCGCTGCGGGCCGCCGTGCCCGCCCATGAAGCGGGAAGCATCGGGATGCGGCTGCAGAACTTCGAGTACCTGGCCACCGACGGTGCTTCCGGGCTGGCCAACACGGCCGCGCAGACGCGTGAGGTCTGGGACACCGTCCAGCGGCTGCGCAAGGGCTGAACCGGCTCCCGCGCGGCCGCCGTGACCCTCGAAAGCGGGCCTGACCTGTCGGCGCTGACCGAGCCCGGACTTGGATCACGGTCGGTACCAGTCAGGCGAACGGTAGCGCGCGCTCAGCGGCAGGCGTCCGCGTCCACCGCGTCCTTAACGTCGCGCAGCGCCTGCCGCAGGCTGGGCAGCTCGGCCGAGCCCAGGGCGAGCCGCAGTGCCTGCGGCACGTGCGCGGTCGTCGCGAATGCCTCCGCCGTCGACACGGAGATCCGCCGGCGCGCGAGAAGCGCCGCGATCCGGTCGGCGCGGGCGTCCTGGGCCAGCGGCAGCCACGCGAAGTAGGACGAGGGGTGGCCGACCAGGGCGGTGCCCGCGAAGACCTCGCGGGCGGCCGACTGCCGGAGCGCCGCGTCCACCCGCTTCTCCGCTTCGAGCCGGCCGACGGTGCCGTCGTCGAGCCAGCGGCAGGCGATCGCAGTGGTGATGGCGGGGGTGTTCCACGTCGTGACGCGGATCGCGCGCTCGATCGCGGGGACCAGGGCCTCCGGGGCGGAGACGAATCCCACCCGCAGTCCGGTGGCGATGTTCTTGGACAGCCCTGACACGTACACGGTGATGTCAGGCGCCTGGGCCGCGACCGGCGGCGGCGGACTCTGGGCCAGGTAGGCGTACGAGGCGTCTTCGACGATCAGCAGCCCGTGCCGCCGCGCGATCCCGGTCAGCCGTGCGCGGGCGCCGGCGGTGATCACCCAGCCGAGCGGGTTGTGCAGGGTGGGCATGACATAGACGGCGCGGACCCGGCGCCTGGCGCACAACCGCTCGAGCGCGTCGAGGTCCGGCCCGTCCGCGGTCGCCGCCAGCGGCGCCAGCTCCAGATGAAGCGCGTGGGCCAGCACCTTGAACCCCGGGTAGGTGAGGGCGTCGGCCGCGACGACATCCCCGGCCTGGCAGATCGCCATCAGCGTGGTGGCCAGCCCGTGCTGGGCGCCGTTGACCATCAAGATCCGCTCCGCGCCGACGTCGAGTCCCCGCAGCCGCAGGTGGCGGGCGACGGCGGCCCGGTCGTGCAGGCGGCCGCGGTGCGGCTGGTAACGCAGCAGCGCCTCGAGCTCGCCCGATGTCGCGAGCTCGCGCAGCGCCTGGCGGAGCAGGTCGGCCTGGCCGGGCAGCGACGGGTAGTTGAAGCTGAGGTCGACGGTGTCCACCCCCACCGACTGCTGGTCGACTCCGTGGCCAGGGGGCAGTGCGATGTCGCGAACGAACGTGCCCCGGCCCTGCTCGGCGCTTACCAGGCCCATCGCTTCCAGTTCGGCGTAGACCCGCGACGCGGTCACGACCGCGAAGCCCTCACGGGCGGCGAGGCCGCGGTGGGTGGGGAGCCGGGTTCCCGCGGGCAGCCGGCCCGCCCGGATATCGGCGGCGTAGGCGTCAACGACGGCCTTGTAGCGCGAGATCGGCACGGCACCGATTGTATGCAGGACAATTCTTTGACTGTCACAGACGCGGCTGGCTAGCGTGAGCCGTTCACCAGTGAAAGGAACCCGCCGTGCACATCGCGATCCTGACCTTCGACGGCTACAACGAACTCGATTCACTGATCGCGCTCGGGGTGCTCAACCGGGTCAAAGAGCCGGGCTGGCGGGTGTCCGTCGCGGCCCCCGCGCCGCGCGTCCGCTCGATGAACGGCGTGGTGATCGAGTCGATGGCCACCCTCGAGGAAGCCTGCGCCGCGGACGTCGTCGTCGTGGGCAGCGGGACCCAGACCCGCGAGGTGGTCGCCGATCCCGCGATCATGGGGCCGCTGGGACGGCTGGACCCGTCGCGGCAGCTGCTGGCCGGCCAGTGCTCAGGGACGCTCGTGCTGGCCAAGCTGGGGCTGCTCGACGGGATACCCGCCTGCACCGACCTCATTTCCAAGCCCTGGGTCGCGGAGGCCGGCGTCGAAGTGCTCAACCAGCCCTTCTTCGCCAAGGGAAACGTCGCGACAGCCGGGGGCTGCCTGGCGTCGCACTACCTGGCCGGCTGGGTCATCGCCAGGACAGCGGGCGCGGAGGCGGCGGAAGGCGCGCTGCACTACGTCGCCCCCGTCGGCGAGAAGGAGGAGTACGTGGCCCGCGCCATGCGCAACATCAGGCCTTACCTGCGCGAGGAACTCGCCGTGGGGTGACGGCGCCGCACATCGTGCCCCCGCCCGGTGGTACCACTAGGACGGAGTATCACCGGCCGGCTTGAGCGGCCGGCCGGCGCGGGAGGGAGACCAGATGGCCACGCGGCGCGCAGGCCGGGCCCGGCCGGCCGGGCCCGGCCCAGGGTCGGCCGGGCTTGCCCAGCGGGAGGCGGCCCATCGCGCCGAGGTCGCGCTGCGGTCCATGGGGCAGCCGAACTCGCTGGCCCAGCAGTATGACTTCCGTGACGACCGCTTCGAGTGGCGGCGGCTGTTCTCCGAGGTGCTCGGGACGTTCTTCCTCGTCCTGGTGGCGGTGGGCGGGGGAATCGTCAACGCGCGGTTCGGGGGCGACGCCGTACCCTTCGGCGCCCGGGTGACCGCGCCCGGCCTGATGGTCGCGGCCATCATCTTGTTCATGGGCACCGTGTCCGGCGCGCACCTCAACCCCGTCGTCAGCGTCGCCTTCGCGCTGCGCCGCGATTTCCCCTGGAAGCGGGTTCCTGCCTACATCCTCTCCCAGGCCGCCGGGGCCGTCCTGGCCACGCTGCTGCTCTGGGCGATGCTCGGCAGGCAGGGCAGCGCCGGCCTGACCCTGCCGGGCAGCGGTGTCCCGGCGGTCACCGCGATGCTGTGGGAGGCGGTGCTGACCGCTGGACTGGTGAGCGTGATCCTGGGGACCGCGTCGGGGGCGCAGCAGGTCGGCTCGCTCGCCGCCATCGGCGTCGGCAGCTACATCGTGCTCGCCGGGCTATGGGGCGCGCCGGTCAGCGGCGCCTCGATGAACCCGGTCAGGTCCCTCGGGCCCGCTCTGGTGCTCGGCGACTGGACCGCTTGGTGGGCCTACCTGGCCGGGCCGTTCATCGGCGCCCTGGTCGCGGTCGGGATCGCCTACGTGCTGCGCGGACCTGGCGGCGGCCTGAGCGGAACCCAGGCGGCGGCGGGCACCCTCGGCACCCGCTGGCGGCCAGGGCCGATCACCGGCCCCGCCCCCGGGAGCCCTGCCCCCGGGAGCCCTGCCCCCGGAGCCAGTGACACCGGCGGATCACCGCAGGGCGCCGGACCCGAGGCCGAGTAGCGACTCCGTCGTGCTGATCACCATCGCGCGGACCACCGTGTAGTCGAGGGTCGCCCGGGTCGCGGCCTGAACGCTGAGGCCGTCGACGAGGCTGAGGATCCGCAGCGCGATGTCGCGGGCACCGCGTACGGGGAAGTCCCGGCTCGCGATGCCGCCCTCAATCAGCGCGCTGAGCCGGTCGAGGTCGGCGTTCATCTGCCTGGCGACCTCGTCCAGCAGGGCCGGACGGCGCCTGCTGGCCTGCCAGGCGTCAAGCCAGAGCAGGCTCACCGGATCCCGGTCCTTGTGCAGCCAGGCGGCCAGCAGCCGCCGGACCTGGTCGACCGGGTACCCGGCCTGCGCGGCCTGGCAGAAGATCTCCTCGCGCTCGGCCGCCGCCGCGTGCGCGAAGGCCGCCGAGACCAGCTCGTCGGCGGTCGCGAAGTAGTGGGTGACCAGGCCGGGAAACACGCCGAGGGTCTCGGCGACGTGCTTCGCGGTCACCTTGTCGAGGCCTTCGCTGACCGCGATGGCGGCGGCGGACTCGGTGATCTCGGCCAGTCGCTGGCCGGCGGGCTTGCGACGCGCCTGCGCCTGGGGTCTTGACGTCACGTCCGACATCGTATTGACTCTCACACCAATACGCAATTGGTCTATACACCAATAAGAGCGGCGGGTGGGCCGCATGCCGAGCGCTAGCGACCGGGCCGGGCCACCGCCGCCGGCCGGCCGGCCGCTGCGCGCCGCGCCCGGCGACGCCGCGCCTGCCCGCCAGGCGGTGACCGTCGAATGACGGTGCTGAGCGCACCTCCGCTCGCGGTCGTGCCTGACTGGTTGCGCCGGCCACAGCCCCGGGAGCATCGCCTTGTTCGACCCCGGTGACGGTACGCTGTTCAGCGGCGACGTGGTCTACGACGACGTGCTCCTCGACAGCATCGCCGGATCCGATCCCGCACGGTACCGGGCCAGCCTGGGCCGGCTGCGGGACCTGCCCGTGCGGGTGGTGCGTCCCGGGCACGGGCCCAGCTTCGGCCGGCGGCGGCTGCACGCACTCATCGACCGCTACCTGAGGGAAACGCAATGACCCGCTACGGATCGCAGTTCGGCCCCGACATCACTTTCCTTGGCGTCGACCGCTGCGACTGGTCGGAGCCGGCCAGCTACGCCGATGCCGACGTGGTGATACTCGGGGCGCCGTTCGACGGTGGCACCTCGCACCGGGCGGGCACCCGCTTCGGACCGCAGCAGATCCGGCAGACCTGCTACCTGCCGCACGACGGGTCGCGGCCGTCGCTGGCGCTGCGCGTCGACGCGCTGCAGGACCTGCGGGTCTACGACGCGGGCGATGTCGAGATGTTCTCGGGCGACGCGGCCCGCTCGGTCCGCGACCTGCAGGAAGCAGTCCACCAGGTGACCGCCGCAGGCGCGATCCCGCTGGTGCTCGGCGGCGATCACACGATCACCTGGCCCGACGCCGCGGGCGTGGCCCAGCACCTGGGCCAGGGCCGCGTGTCGCTCGTCCATTTCGACGCCCACGCCGACACCGGCGACATCGAGTTCGGGTCGCTGATCGGCCACGGCCAGCCGATGCGGCGGCTGATCGAGTCCGGCGCGGTCCGCGGCGACCGGTTCCTGCAGATCGGGCTGCGCGGCTACTGGCCGGGGCCGGAGACGCTGGCCTGGATGGCGGGCAAGCGGATGCGCTCCTATGAGATGACCGAGATTACTGAACGAGGGCTCGGCCCTTGCCTCACCGAGGCGTTTGCCACCGCGACTGACGACTGCGACGGGGTGTTCCTCTCCGTCGACATTGACGTCTGCGACCCAGGGCACGCGCCGGGAACCGGGACGCCGGAGCCGGGCGGGCTCACCGCGCGGGAACTGCTCGACTCGGTACGGCGCATCGCCTACGAGCTCCCCGTGGTCGGGCTCGACGTCGTCGAGGTCTCACCGCCCTACGACCACGCGGAGATCACCTCGTTCCTCGCGAACCGAGTGGTGCTCGAGGCGCTGTCAGGCATCGCCCGCCGCCGCCGGGACGCCGCGGGCGGCACTCCGTGGGACCCGCGCCAGCCGCTCCTCGACGGCCGCTGACCAGCAC
>DASYAD010000322.1:0-25859 GCA_036501515.1 Trebonia sp.
GGCGGACCCCAAGGTCCCGGTGGCACACCGTTCAGCGGACCCCAGGGGCCTGGCGGACCCCAAGGTCCCGGTGGCACACCGTTCGGCGGACCCCAAGGTCCCGGTGGCACGCCGTTCGGCGCCCCTCAGGGACCTGGCGGACCCCAGTTCGGTGGACCAGAAGGCCCTGGCGGACCCCAGTTCGGCGCAGCTCAGCAGTTCGGCGGCACGCCGGCCATGCTGCCGCAGCCGGGCTATGACCAGCGTTTCTTGCCAGGCGCACCGGGTGGACCCGGAGGCCCCGGCGGCCAGTTCGGTCCCGGTGGCCCCGGAGGCCCCGGAGGCCAGTTCGGTCCCGGTGGCCCCGGAGGCCCCGGAGGCCCCGGAGGCCCCGGAGGCCAGTTTGGTCCTGGTGGCCCCGGAGGTCAGTTCGGAGGTCCCGGAGGTCCCGGTGGACCTGGAGGCCAGTTCGGTCCCGGCGGTCCCGGAGGTCAGTTCGGTCCCGGCGGTCCCGGAGGTCCCGGAGGCCAGTTCGGTCCCGGTGGCCCCGGCGGTCCTGGTAATCCGGTGCGCCGCCGTATCACCGACGCCTTCGCCTGGCTCAGTGCCCGTCCGCCGGCTGGCGGGCCCGCCGGCGTCCGGGACGGGAACGGCGGCCGGCCAGGTAGCCCGGGCTGGGACGAAACCAGCTGGGGCCAGAACGGCAGCGCCGCGATGGCGGCGGGCGGTACGGCCGCCAGCAGCACCATGGCCGGCGGCGCCACGGCGACGGCCGGGGATGTCCCGGCGGGGGCTCAAGCCTGGGGTCACGCACCGTACCCGCCGAACGGGAACGACGGGCCGTCAGGCAGCAGGCCGCAGGGCAACAAGAACAAGGCACTGATCGCGGGCGCGAGCGTGCTCGCGGTCGCCGCGGTGGCCGGCGTGATCGTCGCGCCGAAGCTGCTCGGATCGTCCGATCCCGGCTGCAAGTCGTACTCGGGCGCGACGCTCGCGGCGTACAACAAGACCATCGGCGACCTGAACGCCCAGTCCTCGCAGCGCCAGCTGACCCAGGACATGACGACGACGATCGCCGATCTGAAGAACTCGATCGCCCAGACCCAGGGCGACTCCGTCAAGTCCGCACTGAACGGCCTGCTCACAGAGCTCAAGAGCGTCCAGTCCGATATCACGTCCGGGTCGGTCCCCAGTGCCACGGTCAGCGCGCTCAACACCGCCTCGACCGCCGCCGACCGTGCCTGCTTACCGTGGGCATGCTGAGCTAAAGGGGAATGCTGAGCCGAGGAGGGTGCGCGCATCATGACTGACCTTGAGGTCATCACCTACCGGCCGGGGCCGGGCGAGTACGCCTGGACCTTCGGCGGCGCCGCTCCCGTCATGCGGCTGCGCACACCGTGCGTACTGGACCTGTACACCGAGGACTGCTTCGCGGGGCGCGTCCAGTCCGCCGAGGACCTCATCAGCAGGCTCAACATCACCGGCCTCAACCCGCAAACCGGGCCCTTCTGGATCGAGGGGGCCGAGCCGGGTGACACGGTGGCCGTGCACTTCGTCTCGCTGACACCCGCCAGGGACTGGGCCGCGTCCACGACCGTGCCGCTTTTCGGCGCGCTGACCGGGACGCACCTGACGGCGCTGCTCACGCGACCGCTCGAAGAGATCATGTGGATCTGGCAGCTTGACCGCGAACGCGGGCTGTGCCGGTTCTCCGCGCGCAAGTCGGACTTCACCGCCGACCTGCCGATGGACCCGATGCACGGCACCGTCGGGGTGGCGCCCGCGCAGAACGAGGTGCGGTCCGCGCTGGTACCCGACGCGTTCGGCGGAAACATGGACACCCCGGAGATGCGGGCAGGAACGACCTGCTACCTGGGCGTCAACGTGCCCGGAGCGCTGCTGTCGCTCGGCGACGGCCATGCACGCCAGGGCGAAGGCGAGACCTGCGGCGTCGCCGTCGAGTGCGCGATGAACACGATGATCATCGTTGACCTGGTCAAAGGCGGCAGCGCGGCGGTCACCGCGACCCCGTGGCCGCGACTGGAAAACGACCGCTACATCATGTCGGCCGGATCCGCCCGGCCGCTTGAGGACGCGTTCCGGATCGCGCAGCACGACATGGTCACCTGGGTGGCGGCGCTGTGCGGCCTCGACCCGATGGACGCCTACCAGTTCGTCACCCAGGCGGTCGAGTCGCCGCTCGCCAACGTGTGTGACACGAACTACACCTCAATCGCCAAGATGCCCAAGCGGTACCTGCCAGGGCGCGCCTACGACGGCGCCCACGAGCGGCTTCGCGAGCTGGCGTCGGCGCTGCCCGCGGGCGGTGGCCGCTAGCGTTTCCAGAGGTTTCCCCCAGGGAGAACGGTACGCACTGGACCATCGGGGATCGTAGTGTGGAGGAGTCGACCCAACAGCCCGGAACGGACGCATGGAACCTGAACCGCTACTGGACAGCCTGCGTAACGCGGTGGCCGCGATGCCGGACGACGTACCGCTTCGCCTGCACCTGGCGACGATGCTACTGCGTGCCGGCCAGCGCGACGAGGCGGTACGGCACCTCGGCTCGATACTGCAGCGCGATCCGGGGAACGCCGAGGCGATAAGAATGCTCACCGCGCCGGCTGAGGCCGCTGGCCCGCCGGTACCGAAGGCCGACGTCGACGGTTCGCCAGAACGGGTGCGCGGCTCCGCCTCCCCCGCCCCGGGATCCCCGCCCCCAGCGGAAAGCCCGGGGGGCTCGGCGGGGACCGGCTCAGCGGGGACCGGCTCCGGCACCGGGGTCGGCGAGCAGGACTCCGACGCGGGTACCCCCGAACCCGCCGCGGCCGCCAACCCGGGTGAGCCGACCGAGGGCTACGACTGGACGCAGGCGGAAGACGAGCTGCGCGACGTGCTCCCCGCGATGTTCGTGGGCGAGGCGGGCTCGGTCTCCGCGGGGATCGACGAGGCGCGCGCATACGACGCGGAGCACACCGGGCTCACGCTGGCCGACGTGGCGGGCCTCGACGAGGTCAAAAAGCGGCTTGAGGCGGCCTTTCTCGCCCCGATGCGCAACCCTGAGCTGCGCAAGCTCTACGGCAAGTCGCTGCGCGGCGGGCTGCTGCTCTACGGACCGCCTGGCTGCGGCAAGACGTTCATCGCCCGTGCGGTGGCGGGCGAGCTCGGCGCGCGGTTCATCACGGTGTCGTTCGCCGACCTGATCGACATGTTCGTCGGCCGCTCAGAGCGGAACATCCACGAGCTGTTCGAGGTCGCCAGGCGCAACTCGCCCTGCGTGGTCTTTCTTGACGAGGTCGACGCCATCGGGCAGAAGCGCTCGCAGCTGCGCAACACGCCGATGCGCTCGGCCGTCAACCAGTTGCTGCTCGAACTCGACGACGTGGCCTCGGACAACACCGGGGTGTTCTTGCTCGCGGCGACCAACCACCCGTGGGACGTGGACAGCGCGCTGCGGCGCCCGGGGCGCTTCGACCGCACGCTGCTCGTCCTGCCGCCCGACGGCCCGGCTCGCGAAGGCGTGTTCCGCTATCACCTGCGGGACCGGCCGGTGGCCGGCATCGACCTCGGCAAGCTGTCGCGGCTTACCGACGGCTACTCGGGCGCGGACATCGCCCACGTCTGCGAAACCGCCGCCGAGCGGGCACTGCTCGACTCCGTGCGGCGCGGCGAGCCGCGGCTGATCGGCCAGGCCGACCTCGAAGCCGCGGTCGCCGAGGTCAGGCCGTCGCTCGGCACCTGGTTCGAGACCGCGCGGAACGTCGCGCTGTTCGCCAATGAGGGCGGCGCATACGATGATCTGGTGGCATACCTGCGCAAGCGGCGACTGATCTAACGGAATAGGCGTCTTGACGGAGATACGAGAGGAACTGGCGCGGGCCGCCACCATGCTCGACCTCGGCCGTTACGACGAGGCGTCTACCTTGCTGGCCCGGCTGGTCTCGGCCGACCCGGGCAGCGGCCGGGCCTGGTGCCTGTTCGCCCGGGCGCACCTGGGCGCGGACCGGTTCGCCGAGGCCGTCGAGGCCGCCAACCGGGCCGCGGCGATCGAGCCGGCCGAGGAATGGCCGCACCGGCTGGCCTCCAACGCCCTGATGCACCTCGGCAATCACGCCGAGGCGCTGCGGGCCGCCGCCGAATCGCGCCGCCTCGCCCCCGCCTACTGGCAGACCCACGTCTGCGTCGCGCAGGCCGCGCTCGCGGCGGGCCAGCCCGCGATCGCCGCCACCGCGGCCACGGAGGCCAGGAAGCTCGCGCCGAACGAGCCTGACGTGCACTTCCTGTCGGGCAAGGTGGCGCTGGCGCGCGGCGACCTGGACGGCGCGCGCAAGCACCAGGAGCGCGCGCTCGCCCTCGACCCGGTGCACAGCGGCGCCATGAACGAGCTCGGCCGTATCCGGCTGCGGCGCCACGACACCGTCGGCGCCATCAAGCACTTCATCAACGCGGCGCGCACCACGCCTGGCGAGCACATCTACAGCAGGAACATCGACGTGGTCATCGTGCGCTCGGTGTCCCGGATGATCTACCTGTTCGTGCTTGTCGCGATGGTCCTGCTGTGGATTCCCGCGATCACCCGCACCGGACGGCTGCCGCTCGCGGCGGGCTTCGGCACCCTGGCGGTGGCCACCGTGGGGGCGTTCGTGGTAATGATCACCCGGCTGCCACGCGAGGCACGGCAACTCGCCCGCCGTACGGTGCTCAGCCGCCGGGTGGTCGCCGCCCTCGCGGTTGCCTTCGGCGGCGTGGCGGCCGCGTTCGCCGCGGTCGCGTTCGTGCCGCAGAGCGCGCTGCCGCAGACACTGCCGATCGCCATCATCATCGTGATCGCGGCCCGCATCGTGGCCACCGCCCGGCTCCGCTCCCCCCTCGGCCCCAACCCGCCCGGCACCCGCACCAGCGCCACCCAGCCCCTCCCCCCCACCCGCCGCCGGTAAGCGCCCGCCACTTCCTATCAGTTCGAGCATTTTTTCCACTTCCTATCACTTAGAGCCATTTCTCCGCCCTCTTTGTCCCGATATGTGACTATCTAACTGATAGAAAGTCGCGAGCGGGGCGCTGGGCGGAAACGGGCGGGTTGCGGTGCGGGGGAAGCTGCTGGCGTTCTGGATAATGGGGGCGTGAAAGTCTTTATCTCTTTCGACATGGAGGGCGTCGCGGGGATTGTCGACTGGGCGCAGTGCCGGGGGCCCGGGCAGGCCTACGAAGAGGGGCGCGCGCTGCTGCTCGGCGAGGTCAACGCGGCTATCGACGGGGCGCTGGCCGGCGGGGCGACCGAGATTGCCTGCAACGACTCGCACGGGGCGATGAACAACCTCAACCCGGCCGGCCTGCACGGGCGGGCGGCCTACATCGCCGGCCGCCACAAGCCGCGCTACATGATGGAAGGGCTCGACGCCTCGTTCGACGCCGTGTTCCTTGTCGGGTACCACGGGTCGGTCTCTGGTGAGCCGTCGGTGCTTTCGCACACCTACAACCCGTCGGTGATCTCCCGGGTCACGCTGAACGGCACCGCCTGCGGGGAGTCCGGGATCAACGCGCTGGTCGCGCTCGGGCACGGAGTCCCGATCGCGCTGGTCACCGGCGACCAGGTAACGATGGCGGAGACCGAGCCGTTCGCCAAGCAGGTCGAGCAGGTCACCGTGAAGGGCTCCGTCACCCGGTTCGCCGCCGTGCAGGTCCACCCGGAGGAGGCACGGGAGCTGATCTACGCCGGGGCGGAGACGGCGGTGCGGCGGCTCGGGTCGATCCCGCTGCCGGACATCGCGCTGCCAGCCCGTCTCGACGTGGAAACGCAGACGGCCGACATGGCCGAGGTCGCCACCTGGGTCAAGGGCGTCAGCCGGAGCGGCCTGCGGTCGGTGCGGATCGAGGGAGACGATCCGCTCGAGATCTACCGGTCCTTCGTCGGGATCACCTACATCACGCGGGTGTCCGAAGGACGGTAGCGGCACCCCGGCCGGCCGGCACCTGGCGGGCCTGCTGGCCGGGGCTAACCGCTGCGCGCCAGTGACGCCGCGCCGCTGGCGATTCCGCGCGGCGGGTAATGCCCCGCCGCTGGCTACCCCGCCCAACGGGCGACGCTGTGCCGCTGGTGACACTGCGCCGGCTGGCGACGCTGCTGGTGACGGCGCGCAGCGGGTGACGGCGCGCGGCTGGGGACGCTGGTCCGCCGCACACGCCAAAGGCCCAGGCCGCTACTGCTCCTAGGCCGTTGGTGACGCTGTGCCGTTGGTGACGCTGTGCCGCGCTACGCGGGCGGCTTAGTACCCGTCGTTGCGGCGGGCGCGGATCGCCCGGGCGCGGCGGCGCTGGCCCGGGTCAAGCGCCATGTAGCCGCCCACCGGGATGGCCAGCGCGATGATGATGATCCCGACCGCGGCCCACCATGGAAGAATGGCCAGCAAGATCAGCCCTAGAACGACCCCGGCGATCCCGACCTTGGTGCTCGACCTCATGATGACTCCATCCATCCGGACCCACCGGGGCGTGTTACCCGTGGACCCAGCTTATCTGGTTACCCTGGAGGACCGCCGTGCCGATCTCGCTGCCAGTTGACGACGAGGCTAACGAACTGCTGTCACGGAACGCGCTTGCACTCCTAATCGCGATGCTACTCGATCAGCAGGTCCCACTGGAACGGGCATTTTCCGCGCCCCGCGATCTTGCCAGGCGGCTTGGCCACGAGCCGTCGGCCGGCGAGCTGGCCGACTTCGACCCGGACGCGCTGGTCGCGGTGTTCTCCGAGCGCCCGGCCCTGCACCGGTTCCCCAAGGCGATGGCGGCCAGGACGCTGCACCTGGCCCGGTTGATCGCGACGGATTACGACGGGGACGCCGCTTCGCTGTGGATGACCGCGACATCGGGGGCCGAGCTGCTCGAGCGGGTGTCCGCGCTGCCCGGATTCGGCGAGGCGAAGGCGAAGATCTTCGTGGCGCTGCTCGGCAAGCAGCTCGGAGTGCGGCCCGCGGGCTGGCGCGAGGCGGCCGGACCGTTCGGCGCGGAGGGATCGCACATCTCGGTGGCCGACATCAGCGACGCCGAGTCCCTTGCCCGGGTGCGCGCCTACAAGCAGACGCTGAAAGCGGCGGCCAAGGCGAAGGCCGCCAAAGAGTGACCACGGAAAGTCAAGTTCGAGGACTATCCCGAACGTAGGGCGGCTTCCCCTCACCGTCAGGTTCCCGGACGCGGCAGGGCGCGCGGCCGGGCGGCTCGCCCCGAAGTTCCCCCGTCATTGTCAGCGGCCGCAGAAATCGCGGTCACGAGTGCGGGGCAGGCGCCAAAGGCGGCTACCAGGGCGAAGCCGGCCGGCTGGAAGCCTGGCGCCGTAGACGGCGGGCACGTAGAAGGTCCCTATGAAGGTCACTGGCTTCGAGGTCTTCCCTGTCGTCTGCCCGCCGCCGTACCGGGGCGGGCGCAACTGGCTGTTCGTCCGGCTGGACACCGACCGCGGCACCCGCGGCTACGGCGAGATGATGCTGCTCGGCACCGGCTTCCGGCTGCCGGTGCTGGCCGCGATGGTGGCCGACATCATCGAACAGGCGGTCATCGGGCATGACCCGTACGACACCGAGCTGCTGTTCGACAAGGTGTACGGGCGGGCCGGGTACAGCCATTACCCGGAGCTGACCAAGCTCGGGATCCTCAGCGCGATCGAGATGGCCTGCTGGGACATCATCGGCAAGGACTGCGGCCAGCCGGTGTACAAGCTGCTCGGCGGGGCGATGCGGGACCGCGTGCGCACGTACACCTACGTCTACGACGACCCGGACGGGCGCCGCGGCGACGGCGCGCCGCTCAGCCGCGACGTCTGGCTCGACCCGGCCTACGCCGCGTCGCGGGCGCGGCACTACGCGGACCTCGGCTTCACCGCGGTGAAGGTCGACCCGTTCTCGCTCACGCTGACCCACGACCAGAGCCTCGGGCAGAACGTGCCGCTGCAGTTCTCCCTCTCGGCGGCCGACACCGCTGAGCGGGTTATCAGCGCCATCCGCGACGAGCTAGGAGCGGCCTGCGACATCATCATCGGCACGCACGGGCAGATGACGACGGCCGGCGCGCTGCGGATCGCCCGGCGGCTCGAGCGGTTCGATCCCCTCTGGTTCGAGGAACCCTGCCCGCCGGAGAACATGACCGCGCTGGCCGAGGTAGCCCGCGGCACCACGATCCCGATCGCCACCGGCGAGCGGCTGACGACCAAGTTCGACTTCGCGCGCCTCATCGAGCAGCGGGCCGCGGCGGTGTTCAACTTCGACGTCGGCCAGGTCGGCGGCATCCTCGAGGCGAAGAAGATCGCGAGCATGGCCGAGGCGCACTACCTGCAGGTCGCGCCGCACGTCTACGGGGGGCCGCTGATCGCCGCGGCGGCGCTGCAGCTGTCGCTGTGCAGCCCTAACTTCCTCATCATGGAGGCGGTCGAGCGCTTCGACGGGGTGCACGCGCAGTTCACCGAGTCGTCCTTCGAATGGCGCGACGGCTACCTGACGCCGCCGCAGCGTCCCGGGCTGGGCTTTGACCTGCGCGAGGACGTGGCCCGGGCACACGCACCGAGCGGGCCGCAGCCCGGCACGATCCGGTCTTACTGACGAGGCCGGGTTTCCTGACGCAGTCCGGCGAGAGCGGCCAGGCCGCAGTGCGTCGCGGACCGCACCGTCTCCCGGCTGACCCCCATCGCCTCGGCCGCCTCGTCTTCCGGCAGGCCGAGGCAGTGCCGCAGGACGACCGCCTCCCGTTGCCGGCCGGGCAGGCGGTGCAGCGCGGTGAGAACGGCACGGTGCTCCGCGCTCAGCGGCACGCCGGGCAGCAGGTGCGGCGGCCGCCTGCGCAGCGCGTCACGGCACCCGTCAAGCACGCTCGCGCGGGCGTCGGCGACCGCACGGTCCTGACCGCCCGGTACGTCCCAGCGGCGGCGCAGGCCGAACAGCGCCTCCCGCACCACGTCCTGGGCCGCCGCCTGGTCGCCGAGCATGAGTACCGCCAGCCGGACCAGGACAGTCACGTGCGCGTGAAAGAGCGCGGGCGGCTGGGCGGCCGCGCTGGCGCGGAAGGGGGGCGAGGCGGGCGTATCCGTCAGAGACTCCACGTATCAGAGACGACATCTGGCCACGAGAGGTTGCTTGCCGCAGCAAGCAAAATTGCCCCGTTGCGGTGCCAAGGACGGTCAGTAGGCGATCGCGGTACAGGCCGAGGAAGGCGTCCTGCACGATGTCCTCGGCCGCGGACTGGTCACCGGGCATCACCTTGGCCAGCTTGATAAGGCCGAGCGCGTGGGCCTGGTACAGCGCGGCGACCTGCTGCCTGGCGGCACCGGGAGCGCGCCGGTCCGGTGGTGCGTCCATGAGGGGGTCCACGTATCTAAACAATGCCGCTGCGGGCGGAAGGTTGCCTGCCGTTGCGGCCGGGATCACGAATGGCTGCGGGGGCGGGCCGCTACGGGTGAGCCTGAGTGCGGGTGAGGGCGGGAGGCCGGGTGAAACACGCTTCCGTTCGGCGACTGATGAACTTGACTTTTTAGTGTTAGAAAATCAGGCAACCGATCTAAGCGCTGTTAGCGTTTTTGGCATGAGCTCCCTTGAAGCGTTCATTTCCGCCCTTCCCAAGGTGGAACTTCACGTTCACTTGGTTGGTTCGGCACCGGTCGAGACCGTGCTCGGACTGGCACGGCGGCACCCGGACCGCGGGGTGCCGACTACCGGGGCGGGACTGCGCGAGTTCTACTCGTTCCGCGACTTCCCGCACTTCATCGACGTCTACACGGCGGTCAGCAGGCTGCTGATTGAGCCGGAGGACATCGCCGACCTGGTGCGCGGCACGGCCCGCAACCTGGCCGCGCAGAACGTGCGCTACGCGGAGTTCCAGTTCGGCCCCTACGCGTTCCAGCGGCAGGGGATGCCCGACGCGGTGATCACCGCGGCGCTTGACGCCGGCGCGCGGGACGCGCTGGCCGAGCACGGGGTGCGCATCGGCTGGATCATCGAGTTCCCAGGGCAGCACGCGGACGACTACGCGGAGGCGGCGCTGCGGCTGGCGCTCGAGAACCCGCCGCAGGGGCTGGCCGGCTTCGGTATCGGCGGGATCGAAGCCGGCCGGGCGCCGTTCACGGGGCTGATCAGGTCGGTGTTCGGGGGCGCGCGGGCGGCCGGGCTGCCCCGGGTGCCGCACGCCGGGGAGAACAGCGGCGCCGAAACCGTCTGGGAGGCGGTCACGGCGCTGCGGGCGGACCGCATCGGACACGGCATCAGGTCGCTCGACGACCCCGCGCTCGTCGCCTGCCTGGCCGAGCGGCAGCTGCCAGTCGACGTCTCGCCGACGTCGAACGTGTGCACCAGGTGCGTGCCGTCGATCGCGGACCACCCGCTGCGGCGGATGGTCGAGGCCGGCCTGTTCGTGACGCTGAACAGCGACGACCCGCCGATGTTCGGCACCTCGCTGAGCAATGAGTACCTGGTGGCCGGGCGCGACCTCGGGTTCTCCCCGGCTGAGCTTGCGGGGCTGGCGGCCAACGGGGTGCGCGCCTCCTTCCTCGCCGAGGCGCAGAAGGAGGCGCTGCTGACGGAGATCGCCGCGGTCCCGGCGGGGTGAGCGGGAGAACGGCGCCCCGGTGACGCGAACCGGCCTCCCGGCGGGGTGAGCGGGCGGCCTGGCCCGTCTCAGCCAGGGACGACCAGGGCGGCGGCGGCTACGACGGCGACCGCGGCGATGACCCGCAGGACGGCCGAGCCCGCGCCCGGGGCCGCGGCCGGGATCATCGCGAGGCCCGCCCCGAGGGCGAGCAGGCAGGCGCCCGCCGCGAGGAGCCTGGCCTGGCGGCGCAGCAGGGGGCCCGCTTCGGCCCCCGACTCGGCGATGTGGGTGGTCAGCAGGTACGCGACCAGGGCGGCGCCCAGGGCGGCGGTGGGCCACGGGCGGACCGGGTGCTGTATCTCAAGCCAGAGCAGCGCGACCGCCGCCAGCTCCTCCCAGGGCATGGCGCGCAGCACGCCGAGGAACATCGTCCAGGCCTGCAGCCAGCCGGAGTAGAAGTACTGCTCCTCGGGGACCGGGATCTCGGTGAACGCGAGCCTCAGCGCGCCCGCCGTCACCGCGGTGATGGCGATGACCAGGGCGGTCTCGGCCAGGCCGCCTGACCGCAGCGGGGTCGCGGCCCAGACGGTGCAGGCCGCCCCGAGCAGCAGCGCCGCCAGCCGGGGGCCCGCCACGGCGGCGAGGCCGCCCGCGCGCCACGGCACGGGCCGCACGGCGGGCGTCGCCGACGGGTCGTTCGTAGTCAACGGGTCGTTCCCCGATGGGTCTGGCGTCACCGCGGGGCCGGGCGCCGCCGGGTCGGACGTTGTCATCGGCGGGTCACCAGCGGGCGGCGGGCGTACGGGGCCAGCGGGATGTCCAGCGGGGTCTTCCCGTCCCAGGGCAGCACGGGGATGCCGAGCTCGCGGAGGGAGAAGCGGATCGCCTGCTGCTCCATGCGCCAGATCTTCGCGGCGGCGACGTCGGCGAACCGGCGGCGGGCAGGCGGGCGGGTATTCAGCACGTCCACCACGATCAGCGCGAAGCCGCGTTCGCGCATGTCACGCAGCGCCTCGACGAACCGGCCGTCGAGCAGCGGCGAGAACGCGACGACGAGCGACCCGGGCGGCAGCGCCGCCCTGGGCAGGCGGCGGAACTCGGCCCCGCGGCCGTAGCCGCTGTCGGCCGCGAGCAGCACGTCGGTGATCTTGTAAGCCTGGCGGCGGCCGAGGGAGGGCGCCAGCCAGTGCGCACCGCCCCACTGGTAGGTGATGACGCCGACCCGGTCCCTGGCGGCGAGGTAGGCCCTGGCCGCGCCCGCGGCGCCGCGCAGCCCCAGGTCGACGGCGGACTCGCCCGGCTGGCCGACGTCGGAGGTCGTGTCCACCAGCAGCACCACGTCCTGCGACCGCTCGGCCGCGAACGTGTTGACCTGCAGGCGGCCGCGGCGGGTGGAGGCCGGCCAGTTGATCGCGCGCTGCCGGTCACCAGGCACGAACTCACGGATCCCGTTGAACTCGGTCCCGTCGCCTGGCACCCGGGCCCGGTGCTCGCCCAGGCGGTTCGGCAGCCGGGACAGCACGACCTCGGTCCGCTGGACGGCCGGGGACGGGTAGCAGTCGACGGACGGCAGGGTGACGGTGACCCGGCCTTCGCTCAGCCGCCAGCGGTCATGCAGCGAGAGGGTGACCGCGCCGACGCCGCGCTTGCCCCAGCGGGGCACCGCGAACGTGAACCGGGCGGCCGCGCCATTGACGGCGACCGCGCTGCCCGGGTCGATCCCCCGGCCGGGTGCGAACGACCAGCGCGCGTCGTGCCCGGGTGCGTCCACCGTGACATCGACGGCCACGGGCTCGCCCTCGTAGATCCTGGCCGAGGTCAGGCCGACGCGGATCCCGGACTTGCCCGGCCGGGCGGGGCCGAGCCTGGACATGCCGAGCAGCAGCAGCGGCGGGCCCGCCACCGCGGCCAGCGCCGGGTTCCTGGTGAGCAGCCCGAGCAGCAGGGCGGCGCCGGCCAGCGTCAGCAGACGGCGGGCGTGCCTGGACGGCCGCCAGGCGACCGGCGCTTCCTCGGCCAGCACCTGTACCGACGCGCCAAGCGCGGCGGGCGCGCCCGGGACGTCCGGCGTGCCCTGCGCGGCCGATGGGCCGGCCGCGGCGGCGGGCGGGCCAGTCGGCGTCGCGGAGACCGGCGCGGTCACCGCACGGCCGCCCGGGCGGCGCCCGGCACGGCCCGGGGGTCAGTCTTCGGCGTGGGCACGCCGGCCAGCAGCCGGGACACGATGTCATCGGCCGACACCTGGCGCACCCAGAGCTCGGGGCGCAGGGTGATCCGGTGGGCCAGGGCCGGGACGGCGACCTGCTTGATGTCGTCGGGTATCACGTAGTCCCGCTCCCGCAGCAGGGCCGCTCCCCTGGCCAGCTGGACCAGCGCCAGGCCGCCGCGCGGCGAGGCGCCGACCTGGATCTGCGGGTCCCTGCGGGTCGCGGCGACAATCGCCATCACGTACTCGAGCAGGTCGTCGCCGATCTCGATGCCCTCAAGCGACTCGCGCATGGCGAGCACGCCCGCGGCGTCGGTGACCGGGGTCAGCGTCACCTGCTCGGTGGCCCTGGCGACCCGGCGGCGCAGCATGTCGGTCTCGTCGGCGGCGGTCAGGTAGCCGAGGCGCAGCCGCATCAGGAAGCGGTCGAGCTGGGCTTCCGGCAGCTCGTAGGTGCCCTCGTACTCGATCGGGTTGTCGGTCGCCAGGACGATGAACGGCTCAGGCAGCCTGCGCGACTCACCGTCCACGCTGACCTGTCCCTCGCCCATCGCCTCGAGCAGCGCGGCCTGGGTCTTCGGCGGCGTCCGGTTGATCTCGTCGGCCAGCAGCAGCTGGGTGAACACCGGGCCAGGGCGGAACACCATCTCGCCGTTGCGCTGGTCGTACAGCGGCGCGCCGGTCACGTCGCTCGGCAGCAGGTCGGGGGTGAACTGGATGCGGGCGAAGTCGAGGCCGAGCACCTGGGCGAACGACCGCGCGATCAGCGTCTTGCCCAGCCCAGGCAGGTCTTCGAGCAGCACGTGACCGCCCGCCAGGATACCGAGCAGGACCAGCTCAAGGGTCCGCCTGCGGCCGACCACGGCCAGCTCGAGCTGGTCGAGGACGGCCCGCGCGTTCCGCGCGGTCTCTTCGGGGGTCACAGCTGCTCCAATCGGGTGATCAACCGGGCGAGGGTCCGGCGGGGAATACCGTACTTGCGCTGTGCGCGCGCGTCGGCGTCGAGGGCACGGGCGGGGTCAATCCACGGCCACAGGCGCGCGTCGCCCCGGGTACGGCAGAACGCCGCCGCGGCCGCCGCCGGCTCGGTGTAGAGGTTGACGCCGTGGTTTTCCGCCAGCCGGGCGGCGAGCACGTGCTCGAGGACGGGCCGCAGCTCGGACTCGTACATCGGGCGGCTGGCGAGGCTGCTGACCACGACGAACTTGCGCTGCGAGTAGCCCTGGATGCTACGGGCGCGCTGCTTGTCCCGCTTTTGCCGCAGCGGCTCGGCGGCGGCCCCGGGCACGACGGCACGCAGCAGCAGCACGGCGATGACGGCGGCGGTGACCGCGACCACCTCGACCCCGGGCCAGCCCGCCACGGCGGCGGCTGCCAGCGCGGCGGCGGTGACGGTAACAGCGGCGATGACCAGTTCCGGTACCGCCCGGCGCCAGCTCATCCCGTGGCACCGCCGGCGGGGGCGGGGCGGTCAGATCCGGCGGTGCGGTCAGATCCGGCGGGGCGGTCAGATCCGGCGGCCGTGCTGGCGGCGTCGGCCGCCTGCCGGGCGGCCAGCTCGGCCGCCAGCTCGTCGAGGGCCGTGCTCGCGGCGTCGCGCTGGGCGCCGCCGAGCGGGTGGCTGGAGAACCTGGCCTCGTAGAACAGCGCGGTGAGGCGTCCGGCGGCGGCCCCGCGCACGGTGCCCGCCGCGACCGCGCGGGCCAGCAGCTCATCGGGGGTGTCGGCGGCGGCCCTGGCGGTGCCGCGGTCGGCCAGCCGGCCTTCCATCGCCAGGTAGCAGGCGATGATCGCGGCCCGGGCGTCGTCGATCGCGGCCAGCGCGGCCTGTCCTTCCGCGACCGCCGCGCGCAGCTGCTCGGCGTCCACGATGTCTTCGATGACCAGCGGCTGGGCCGGGCGGCGGAGCCGCGTGGACCACCAGATGCTCACCACGACGGCCGCGACGATCGCGATGACCAGCAGCGTGTACAGGATCGGGCCCACCGGGATGTGCAGGGTCCCGCCGCTCGCTGGCCTACCCGGCGGCGGCGTGAACGTGTGTTTCGGCAGCGCGGACTGGGACGGCAGCGGCCGCGGCTTGCTGAAGAAGTGCAGGTGCAGGTCGGTCAGCAAGACGACCGCGACGCCGGTCACGCAGGCGGCGAGCAGCCAGCTGAGCACGAACCTGAGCGCCTGCGGCGGCTGGATGTCCTGGCCGGCCGTGTCGCTGTAGGGCAGCCGCGCGGCCGCCCGCCGCGCTGCCCGCTCTCTGATACGGACCACGGCGAGGAGCACGCAGAAGACGACCTCGGCCGCGATACCGACGGGCACGCCGTAAGACCGCAGCGGCCCGTTCCAGGCAGGCGCGGCCACTACGCCGCGCAGTCCCACGATTACCAGAACGACCAGCAGTGCCAGTGGCAGCAGACGCGCGAGCTGCTGCCGGGCTGTCATTCGTGCTGCTCCCAAAGCGAGGGGGTACTGCCGGGGGTGGCGCAAGAACGATACCCGTACTGCCCGCCGGTTCCCAGGGGCGCTCGCCTGGTGCTACGGAACGCCGGCCGGCGCTCTGCCGCAAGACGCCTGCCGGCGCTAGGGGATCAGCACGATCTTGCCGCGCACGTGCCCGCGGGCGAGCTTGGTGTAGGCGTCGCGCACCTCGCGCAGCGGGTACGTGTGCGCCAGGGGGATCTCCAGCTCCTTCGCCGCGACCAGGCCGGCCAGCTCGCCCAGCACGTCCGGGGTCATGCCGACAGAGCTGCCCGCGGCCTTGATCCCGTACTTGGCGGCCGCGTCGAAGCGGACGATCGTGTCCACCCGCTCCGGGCTGACCTTGAGGTCGTTGAGTGCGATTTCCACGTAGTCGCCGCCGAACGTGTCGAGGAACGCGTCGATCCCCTGGCCCGCGGGCACCGCGGACCTGATGCGCTCGGCCACGCCGTCACCGTAGGCAAGCGGCACGATCCCGTGCCTGCTCAGCCAGTCGTGGTTGGACGGGCTGGCCAGGCCGATGACGGTCGCGCCCGCCCGCCGGGCCAGCTGCGCCGCGATCGCCCCGACGCCGCCCGCCGCCCCGGCCACGACAACGGTGTCGCCCGGCTTGACGCCGACCGCCTGGACCATCGCCCAGGCGGTGCCGCCGGCGACCGGGATCGCGCCGGCGATCTCCCACGGCAGGCCGGACGGCCTGGCCGTCAGGTTGGCGGCCTCCGCGATCGTGTACTCGGCCTGGCTCGACCTGGTGTCGACCCAGCCGATCACGTCATCGCCTGGTGCGAGCCCGGTGACGCCGGGGCCGAGCTTCTCGACCACCCCGGCGAAGTCGCTGCCCTCGCCTGACGGGAACGTCGCGGGGAACATCGCGTCAAGCGCGCCGTCGCGTATCTTCGCCTCGCCCGGGTTGATCCCGGCCGCTTTCACCCTGACCAGCACCTGGCCGGCCGCGGGCTCAGGCACCGGGACCTCACGTACATCGAGCACGCTCACCGGGCCGTATTCGTCGAACCGTACCGCCTTCATAACCGCCTCCGGCATGATCGCTCCAACCGACCAAAGCAGAAACCTCCGCCTGCATCCGAGTATGCCCCGGTGCCCGCCGCCGACGCCCGGCGGCCCGCGGCCCGGGTCCGCCCGGCGGCCCGCAAATGTCGTTAGATTAGGAATTACTTGTTGAATGAAGTGCTCTACTACCTATGGACAGTTGCGAATCATGACGACTATTGATGACGCTTCCCCCGAGCCTGGCGAGCCAGGCCCGGCCGCGGTTTCCCCGGCTGACCTGCGCGAGGCGATGGGCCACTTCGCCACCGGGGTCACCGTTATCACTTCGGTCGGCGAAGACGGCGAGCCCGTCGGCACCACCGCCAACGCCGTGACCTCGCTTTCCCTTGAGCCGCCGCTTGTGCTGGTCTGCTTCGACCTCAAGAGCGCGACGCTGACCGCGATCAGGAGCCACGGCGCGTTCGCGGTCAACGTGCTCGGCCAGCGGCAGCGCCAGCTGTCGGCCAACTTCGCCAAGCGCGGCCTGGCCGCCGTGTGGGACGGGGTCACCCACCACCGGGGCCCGACCGGCTCGCCCCGGCTGGCGGACGTGATCGCGGTCGTCGAGTGCACGGTTGAGCAGGCCATGCCAGGCGGTGACCACGAGATTGTCATCGGCCGGGTTCAGCACGTCGAGACGAACAGCGAGGGCGCGACACCGCTGCTGTTCTGGCGCGGCCGCTACGGCGCGATGGACGCCCAGGCCGCCACCGAGCCCGCCGACGGCTGGGCGCACACGCTGTACTCCTGGTAAAGCCGCGCGGCTCCCCGGTAAAGCGGTGCCCGGCTAGCGCTTGACCGAGTTCGCGATCAGCGGGGCGGCCGCCGCCGCCCACTTCCCGACCGCGGCCGGCAGGTCGGCCAGCTCGGGCTCGGTCACGTACAGGCCGCGGGCCGGCACCGTGGCACCCAGTTCGACGAGCACCGGGCGCAGGTGGACCTCCACCGCGAGCAGGTGGCCTGGCCAGCCGCCGGTCATCACGGGGACCGCGGTGACGCCGGCCAGGCCGTTGCTGCCGTAGCGGTCGAGGAACGCCTTGAGCAGCCCGGTGTAGGCCGCCTTGTAGGTCGGCGAGGCGAAGATCGCGATGTCGGCCGCGGCGACCTGGGCGGTCAGCCCGGTCAGCTCCTCGTCTGACCACTCGAACAGCCGCGGCGCGTACCCGGCCAGGTCGATGACCGGGTCGGTCTCGGCGTCGGGCAGCTCCTTGGCCAGGGCGTCGGCGACCGCGAGGGCGACCGAGTGGGTGCGTGAAGCCGCCTTGGGATTGCCGGTCACGACCGCGATTTTCGTCATGCGACGCACCCTACCTCTATCAATACCCACTTTTCCGATGGAATTAATATACATGGGGACGGCCACAGCGCGGACAGGTCAGGCGCTGGGATTCGGCGACCTACGCAAGCCGGCGGCCGCGGCGTATCGTCGCCAGCATGAAGGTGCGGGAGATGCGCAGGCTGGTCCAGCTGCGCCCGGTGACGCTCGACCCGGCCGCCCGGCGGCTCGCGGGCTGCTTCGACGTGGCCGACTTGCGCCGGGCGGCCAGGCGGCGCATCCCCCGGCCGGTGTTCGACTACGTGGACGGCGCCGCCGACGAGGAGATCGCCGTCGCGGCGAACACCGCCGCGTTCCGGTCCTGGCGGTTCCTGCCCCGGGTGCTGGCCGGCGTGGGGGCCGCGGACACCGCGGCGCCGCTGCTCGGCGGCGTCCTGCCGGTCCCCATGCTGCTCGGGCCCGCCGGGTACACCAGGATGCTGCACCCGGACGGCGAGATCGGCGCGGCCAGGTCGGCCCTGCGCCACGGGGTCCCCTACACGCTGTCCACGATGGCCTCGACCGGGATCGAAGAGCTGCGGGCGGCGGCCGCGGAAGGCGACCTGTGGTTCCAGCTCTACCTGACCAGGAACCGGACGCAGGCGTTCGACCTGGTCGACCGGGCGTCCGCGAACGGGTACTCGACCCTCGCGCTGACCGTTGACACGATCGTGGCGGGCAACCGGGTGCGCGACCTGCGCAACGGGCTGTCGATCCCGCCCGCGCTGACGGCGGCCACGGTGGCGTCGGTCGCCGTCAAGCCGTCCTACTGGTACCACCTGCTGACCGGGCCCGCGCTCGACTACGCCAACTTCGCCGGGCGGGCCCCCACCACCGTGATGCAGACGGCGGACTTCTTCGACGCCGACCTGAACTGGTCAGACGTCGAAGCCCTGCGGTCCCGCTGGCACGGAAAGCTGCTGCTCAAGGGACCACTCGGGCCGGCCGACGCGCGCCGGGCGGTCGAGCTCGGGGTGGACGGCGTGCAGCTGTCCAACCACGGCGGCCGCCAGCTCGACCGCACCGTCGCTCCGGTCGACCTGATCGCGCCGGTCCGCGCGGCGGTCGGGCCCTCGGTCACCGTGCTCGTCGACTCAGGCGTCAGGCACGGCGCCGACGCGGCCGTCGCGCTGGCCCTCGGCGCCGACGCGGTGGTGCTCGGACGGGCCTACCTGTACGGGCTGATGGCGGGCGGCGAGGCCGGCGTGGACCGCGCCCTCGACCTGCTCAGCCGCCAGTTCAAGTCAACGATGCAGTTCCTCGGCCTGACCTCGGTCGCCGAGCTGCGCAAGCACGGCCGTGACCTGATCACCCGCGCGGCCGGCGGGAGCGCCTCCTAGCGAGACGTCTGCTCCAGTGGCATCATCGGTCACGGAAATGTACGTCTGTCCAATAGCCAGGGGAACCTCCACGGGCGGACAGTGGTGTTTTGGCAGACTAGTTTCGGGAGGCTCGATGCCGGAAATCGTCCGGGCGGCCCTCGTCCAGCAGGCTTGGACCGGGGACAAGGAATCGATGACCGCGGCCGCGGTCGCGCATATCGCGACGGCCGCCTCACGCGGAGCACAGGTCGTCTGCCTGCAGGAGCTCTTCTACGGGCCGTATTTCTGCCAGGTGCAGGACGCCGACTACTACGGCTACACGGAGGGGATACCCGACGGGCCGACGACCCGGCTGCTGGCGGACGTCGCGCGGCAGCACCACATCGTGATCATCGCCCCGATGTACGAGGAAGAGCAGCCGGGCATCTACTACAACACCGCCGCCGTCATCGACGCCGACGGGACGTACCTCGGCAAGTACCGCAAGAACCACCTGCCCCAGGTCAAGGGGTTCTGGGAGAAGTTCTACTTCCGGCCCGGCAACCTCGGCTACCCGGTGTTCGACACCGCCGTCGGGCGGATCGGCGTCTACATCTGCTACGACCGGCACTTCCCGGAAGGCTGGCGGGCACTCGGCCTGGCCGGCGCGAAGATCGTCTTCAACCCGTCGGCCACCAGCCGCGGGCTGTCGTCTTACCTGTGGAACCTGGAGCAGCCCGCCGCCGCCGTCGCCAACGAGTACTACGTCGGCGCGATCAACCGGGTCGGCATCGAGCCGCTCGGCGACAACGACTTCTACGGGCAGTCCTACTTCGTCGACCCGCGCGGCCAGCTCGTCGGCGAAGCCGCCTCCGACAGCGCGGACGAAGTGATCGTCCGCGACCTCGACCTGGCGAAGCTGACCGAGGTGCGCGACCTGTGGCAGTTCTACCGGGACCGCCGCCCCGACTCCTACGAGGGACTGACGGCCCCGTGAGTATTCTCATCACCGGCGGGACGGTGGTGACGGCCGAGGGGACGCTCAACGCCGACGTGCTCGTGGTGGGCGAGAAGATCGCCGCCCTGTTCGCGCGCGACGACGCGACCAACACCGCGACGTACGCGGCCGAGACCGCCGCCGCCGACGCCGAGCCCGCGGCGGACACGATGATCGACGCCACCGGGAAGTACGTGATTCCCGGCGGCATCGACGCACACACGCACATGGAGATGCCGTTCGGCGGCACGTTCTCTGTCGACACGTTCGAGACCGGCACCAAGGCGGCCGCGCACGGCGGCACCACGACGATCATCGACTTCGCGGTCCAGGCCAAGGGCACCAGCCTGCTCGCCACCCTCGACAAGTGGCACGAGAAGGCCGACGGCAACTGCGCCGTCGACTACGGCTTCCACATGATCGTCTCCGACGTGAACGACACCACGCTCAAGGAGATGGACACCTGCATCGGCGCCGGGGTGACCAGCTTCAAGATGTTCATGGCGTATCCCGGGGTGTTCTACGCGACCGACGGCGAGATCCTGCTCGGCATGCAGCAGGCGTCGCGCAGCGGCGCGACGATCATGATGCACGCGGAGAACGGCATCGCGATCGACCAGCTCGTCGCGCAGGCGGTGGCGGCCGGGCGCACCGACCCGGTCAACCACGGCCTGACCAGGCCGCCCGAGCTGGAGGGCGAGGCCACCAGCCGGGCGATCACGCTGGCCAAGGTGGCCGACTGCCCGCTGTACATCGTGCACCTGTCGGCCGCGCAGGCCCTCGCGGCGGTCGCCGAGGCCCGCGACGCGGGGCAGAACGTGTTCGCAGAAACCTGTCCCCAGTACCTGTACCTGACGCTCGACGACCTGGCCAGACCGGACTTCGAGGGCGCCAAGTTCGTCGCCTCGCCGCCGCTGCGGACCAAGGACCACGCCGCCGCCTTGTGGCGCGGGCTGCGGACCAACGACCTGGCGGTCGTGTCGACCGACCACTGCCCGTTCTGCTTCAAGGAGCAGAAGGAGCTCGGCCGGTCCGACTTCTCCAAGATCCCCAACGGCATCCCCGGCGTCGAGCACCGGATGGACCTGCTGCACCAGGGGGTCGTCAACGGGGAGATCACCCTGCAGCGGTGGGTGGAGACCTGCTCGACCACCCCGGCCCGTATGTTCGGCCTGTACCCCCGCAAGGGCGTCATCGCGCCGGGCGCGGATGCCGACATCGTGGTGTACGACCCGGCCGCCCGGCAGACGCTGTCGGCCGCCACCCACCACATGAACGTCGACTATTCCGCCTACGAGGGCATGGAGATCACCGGCAAGGTCGACGTGACGATCTCCCGCGGCCAGGTGGTGACGTCGGACGGGGAGTTCCGCGGGTCGGCGGGACACGGGAGCTTCCTGTCGCGCGGCCTCAATCAGTACCTGGTCTGACCGCTGTCACCCGGCCCCCGTTCTGTATCAGGGTTGTTAAAAGGACCTTCTTACCGAACGAGAGCCGGTTTCACCGCACCGCGCACGCTGATCGTTTTGGGGGGAACATGGAGTTCGGGGTGGTGCTGCAGCCGAACCCGCCGGCCGCCGGCGTGGTGGCGATGATGAAGCGGGCGGAGGCGGCCGGCTTCTCCTACGGCTGGACGTTCGACTCCCACGTGCTCTGGCAGGAGACGTTCGTCCTGTACCCGCGGATCCTGGCCGAGACCTCGACGCTGACAGTCGGGCCGATGGTGACCAACCCGGGCACCCGCGACTGGTCGGTGATCGCGTCGATGTTCGCGACGCTGAACGACACCTACGGCAACCGGACGATCTGCGGCATCGGCCGCGGCGACTCCGCCCGCCGGTACATCGGCCAGGCGCCGGTCACGCTGGCGACCCTGTCCTCGGCCATGTCGGTCATCAAGGGGCTGGCCGAAGGGCGGGAGGTCATCCACCACGGACAGCCGCTGCGCATCCCGTGGGTGCCTGACGGCGCGTCGCTGCCGGTCTGGATGGCCGCCTACGGGCCGAAGGCGCTGCGCCTGGTGGGCGAGCAGGCGGACGGCTTCATCCTGCAGACCGCCGACCCGGACATCGCCCGCTGGACGTTCGGCGCGGTGCGGTCCGCGGCGCAGGCCGCCGGCCGGGATCCGAAGTCGATCACGATGTGCGTGGCCGCGCCCGCCTACGTGGGCACCGACCTGGCGCATCAGCGGGACCAGCTGCGCTGGTTCGGCGGGATGGTCGGCAACCACGTCGCCGACTTGGTCGCGCGGTACGGCACCGACGGCCCGGTGCCTGGCGCGCTGACCGACTACATCGCCGGCCGCCAGGCCTACGACTACGCGCACCACGGCAAGGCGGGCAACCCGTCCACGGACTTCGTGCCCGACGAGATCGTGGACCGCTTCTGCCTCCTCGGGCCGGCCTCGGCGCACGTCGAGCGGCTGCGCGAGCTGGCCGAGATCGGCGCCGACCAGTTCGCCGTCTACCTGATGCACGACGACGAGAAAGGCACCCTGGACGCCTACGGCGAGCAGGTCATCCCCGCGCTGCCTGACCACCGCCGCGGTTGAAAACCGGGCGCGCCGCAACTGTTCCGCTACCAGACCAGATGTTAGAACGTTCTCATTCCCGGCGGCGTGGTCCTGGCGCATACTGATCCGGTGGAACCGGCCGCTGATTTCGTCGGGGTGCGCATACGGCCCCCCGCGAGACGCCGTAGGCGGGTACGCCGCCCGCGAGCAGCGGGACCGTCTGACCAGGCCCTCAACCGGCTGGCGGGCTGGTACGCGATCGCCCTGCGCCTCGGCGGCGCGGTCCTGTTCACCGCCGTCGCCGTGCTGGCCGCGTCCAGGCAGACCTCCGGCTGGTGGCTGGGCCCGCCGCTGACCGCGCTCTGCCTGTGGTCGGTCTTCTTCACCTGGAGCGTCCGGCGGTACGGGCTCACCCCGGCGGTGGCCCTGGCCGATGCCGTGGTGATCGGCACGCTCACGCTGGCGCAGCAGCACCTGGTCCCGGTGGAGCTGATCAGGGACGACACGACGTGGATGCTCCCGCTTGCCTGCACCTCGATCTACATCCTGCAGCTCGCCCTGCGGCCACGGCTGGGGGTTCCCGTCGCGGTTCTGGTGATCATCGCCTACGGACTCGGCTCCGGGTACCCGGTCCATGCCTGGCTGCTGCTGGTGGAGGCGACCGTCGCGGCCGGGCTGGTGGCGGTGGTCCGCGGCGGCGCCAGGCAAGCGGACGTGGTCGTCGCGGCCGGCCTGGAGACCGAGCGGCACATCAGGGCGGAGGAGGCGCGCCGGGCTGACGAGCAAGAGCAGCACCGTCAGCTGCACGACACCGTCCTGTCTACCCTGACCATGGTCGCGGCCGGCGCCTTCGCCGGACGGTCGCCGGCGCTGACCGCGCAGGCGGCCGGGGACCTGCGGGTGCTGCAAGGGCTTGCGGGCGACCCGGCAGGCCCACGCGCAGCGGAACCGCTGGCCGACCTGACACCGAAGCTTGAGCGGGCCGCCGCCAGCGCCGGCGAGCTGGCCGTGCGGCTGAAGCTCGTTCCTGTCACGCTGCCCCGGCCGGTCGCTGACCAGCTGGTCGCCTGCGTCGGCGAGGCGCTGCGCAACGTTCAGCGGCACGCGGGCACCGGCCAGGCAGAAGTCACCGTCACCGGCGGCGCGGGCTGGGCAGTCGTCAAGATCACCGACCGCGGCCGCGGGTTCGATCCCGCGCACACCCCGCCGTCCCGGCGGGGCATCCGTGAGTCGATCACCGGGCGGATGCAGGCGGCCGGCGGCCGGGCGGCCGTCGCCAGCCGCCCGGGCGCGGGCACCACCGTCACCGTGAGCTGGCCGGCATGACCGCGATGCAGCCGAGCGCCCTGCAGCCGAGCGCGCTGCAGCCGAGCGCGCTGCTGTCGGGCCGGTACCAGCGGGCGTTCACGATCGCGGTGCTGTTCCTGGTCGCCGGCTGGCACCTCGGCGGCGGGGGCGGGCAGCTGCTCGAAAACCGGGCGGCCTACGGCTCGTTCGGCTTTCAGGTGGCCATGTGGCTGGTCATGGCGGCGGCGATCGCGGCCGGCGCGGTCCCGGCGCTGCGCGGAACGCCGGGACGGGGACTGGCCTGGGCGGTCGCGCTGGCCGCGCTCGGCGCCAGCACCGCCTCGGCCGCGGCCAGCCCGGCCGGCCAGATGCTGGCGGTCAACTGGGCCTGGGGCAGCGCCGGCTGGATCGGCGTGCTTGTCCTGCTCCGCCGGCGGTTCTCCGAGCTCGCGTGGTTCCTCGCCGCCGAGGCGCTGGCCCTGCTCGGCGTGCAGGTGTGGGACGGCCTGACCCGCGCCGACCTGGCCGGCTTCCTCGCGTTGCTTGCCTGGTCGACCGGGGCCCAGGTGGCGGTCGCGGCCGGGGTCAGGGCGCTCGGCAACGCCGCCGGCCAGGCCGCCGCGGCGGCCGCCAGCGAGAACGCCGCGCGCGAGCGGGCCGCCACCGCCGAGGTCATCAGGGCCGCCAGGCACGCCCGCTGGCTGGCACTCCAGGAAAGCGCCGTCCCGCTGGTAGCCGAGCTGGCGGCGGGCATCGCCGACCCCGGCGACCCGCGTACCCGCAACCGGTGCGCGGTCCAGGCCGCCCGGCTGCGGCGGCTGCTAGCCGAGGGCGACGACGTGAGCGGCTCGCTGATTCACGAGCTGCACGCGAGCGCCGACGTGGCCGAGCGGCGCGGGGTCGCGGTCGAGATCGAGACGGCAGGCGCGCTGCCCGAGGTGCCTGCGCCGGCCCGCCGGGTCATCACCGACGCGGCCATCGCGATCTTGACCGACGCGCGCAGCCAGGCGCGCATTACCCTGGCGGCGGTGGCCGCCGGGATCGCGGTCAGCTTCGTCGCCGATACCGGCGCGGTCGTCCGGTTGCCCGCCGCCGGGGCCGGGGTGGCCATCGAACATCAGCAGGACGCCGGCATGCTCTGGGCGGAGGCGCGATGGAACAGCAGGTGACGGTCGCGATCATCGAAGACCACCCCGTTGTCACCGAGGGTGTGGCGTCCTGGATCAAATCCGATCCGGACCGGCGGGTGCGGCTAGCGCAGACGGCCCGCGACCTGGCCGAGTTCCGCGCCGCGCCGCCGCCTGCGCCCGACGTGGTCATCCTTGACCTGGAGCTGGCCGGCGAGCTGGTCACCGCGCAGATTCCCGCGCTGACGGCAGCCGGGTACCGGGTGGTGGCCTTCTCCGGGCACACCGATCCCGCGATCGTGATGGAGACGCTGGACAGCGGCGCGCACGCCTACGTCTCCAAGGACGAGGGCCGCGACCACCTGGTCGAGGCGGTCATCTCGGCCGCCACTGACCGCCCGTACGTGACCAGGTCGCAGGCCAGGGCCATGCTGGCGGACCAGCGCCCGGACCGGCCCGCCTTGTCGCAGCAGGAGCAGCAGGCACTGCTGCTGTGGTTCCAGGGCATGTCGAAGGCGTCGGTGGGCCGGCGCATGTCGATCAGCGAGAACACCGTCCGCCAGTACATCAGCCGCGCACGGGCCAAGTACGCGGCCACCGGCCGGACCGCGCCGAGTAAGGACGCGCTGCTCGCCCGCGCCATCGAAGACGGGGTCATCAATCCGGGCGAGATCACGCCGTACCGGTCTTTCGCTCGCGCGGAGCCGGATCACCCCAGCTTGGGTGCCCCGGGCCGGTAGACCGGCCCGGGACACCCAAACTCCCCCCCGGGAGCTCCCCCAGCGAGTCCGCCGCGGGCCGGCCCCGACTGCAGGCCGGTCACCGCAGCGTCTTCGATCACAGTCTCAGCATTCCCTGTCAATGCGGGCATGTCATGACGCCCGAGCGGGTGACATACCCCCGGTAAACCACATCATCCCGGGACTCGTCGGGGGCCAGGCATCCCGCTGCCGCGGTTACCTGAGGGGCGGGTAACCGCGGCCGCGGAGCAGCCGGGCGAGGTGGGCCGCGTTGGCAGCGGCGGTCGCCGTCGCCGACGCGGTGGCTTCC
>DASYAD010000323.1:0-1851 GCA_036501515.1 Trebonia sp.
TCGGCGAGGTCCGCGGTGGGCAGGTTCTCCACGATCTTTCCCGCGTACATGACCAGGACCCGGTCGCAGACCTGCCCGACGACGGTGATGTCGTGGCTGATGAATAGCAGCGCCATCGCACTCGACCCGTCGGCACCTGCCTGGATCGACTTCAGCAGCCGCAGCACCTGACGCTGCACGGTGACGTCGAGCGCGGTGGTCGGCTCGTCGGCGATGACGAGGGCCGGCTCGCCCATGACGGCCATGCCGATCATCGCCCGCTGCCGCATCCCGCCGGACAGCTCGTGCGGGAACTGCCTGGCGCGGTGCTCTGGCCGCGGGATCCGCACCGCGCGCAGCCGGTCAACGGCCCGCTCGCCGGCCTGCCGCCGCGTCAGCCCGTGATGCGCGGTGGCAACCTCGGCGAGTTGCGGGCCCACCCGCTTGACGGGATTGAACGAGGTTATCGGGTCCTGGAAGACCAGGCCCGCCTTGGTGCCGAGGAACCGCCGCATCTCCCGCCCCGACATGACGCCGGCGGATCCGCGCGGCTCGCGCCCGAGGAGGTCCCGGCCAAGCAGCTCAAGCCGGTCGGCGGACACGTTCGCGGGATCCTCGAGGAGCCGGGAGACCGCCAGGGCAGTCAGGGACTTGCCTGAGCCTGACTCGCCGACCACGCCGACCGCCTCACCCCGGTGCAGCGTGAAGCTGACCCCGCGGACAGGAAGCACGTCGCCAGGGAACGACACTTCCAGGTTGGATACCCGCAGGACGCAGTCAGCCGCTTCCGTTCTGGATGATGTTCCTTGCTCTGGCGCCGTTGACTTCGCGGTGGCCGCCGCCAGGGCGGAGCGCAGCTTGCCGAAGCGCGGTGCGGAGGCGCCAAGGCCGACGGCCAGGGCCTCGCCGAACAGGTTGAACGCGAGGCCCGCGACCACGACCGCGACGCCGGGGGCAAGGGCGGCGGCGGGCCTGGTGTAGATGCCCTGCAGGCCGTCGTTGAGCAGCTGGCCCCAGTCGTAAGCGGGAGCCTGGACGCCGAGTCCGAGGAAGGACAGGCCCGCGAACGACAGCAGCGCGTCGCCGGCGGCGATGGTGGCGTTGACGATGAGGGGCTCGCCGATGTTCGGCAGGACATGGCGGGTGACCAGCCGAAACCGGGAGACGCCGGCGATCCGTGCCGCCGCGATGTAGTCGAGGCCCGCGACTGAGGCGGACAGGGTCCGCACCAGGCGGGCGAACGCGGGGGCGGAGGCGAGCCCGATCGCCAGCAGCGCGCCCTCCGCGCCGATACCGAAGATCACCGCGAAGAACAGCGCGAGCAGCAGCGCGGGGAACGCCACCGCGACGTTGATGACCGAGGTGATGGCCCGGCCTGCCCGGCGGCCGACGATCAGCGGTGCGGTGCCGAGCACCAGGCCGGACCCGACGCCGATCGCGGTGGCGGCGATGGCAAGCCCGACCGACAGCCGCGTCGCGACGAGGATCCGGTAGAAGACGTCCTGGCCAAGGCCGTTCGTGCCGAGCCAGTGCCTGGCCGACGGTCCCTGCAGCAGGTTGACGACGTCGATGGCCGACGCCTTAGCCGACCAGAGAACCGGCGCGAAGATCGCCAGCAGCAGGATCAGCGCGAGCAAGATCCCCGAGCTGATGCCGAGCGGGCTGTGCAGGGCTCGCCTCAAGACCCGCTTCCTGCCGCCGCGGGCGGGCCTTGCGGGGAGAACGGGGGGTCGTCCCCCCGGGGGATAACCGCGCGGCATCAGCTCTCCCTGATCGTGGAACGCGGGTCGAGCAGCGCGAGCGCTACGTCGACGATGAGGTTGACCAGCAGCACCCCGATGCCGTAGACGAGCACGATGCCCTGCACGACCG
>DASYAD010000324.1:0-35576 GCA_036501515.1 Trebonia sp.
CTCGCGCTGCCGCTCCCCAGACTGGCGCGGTTCGCCGCCAGGCTCGCGCGGCCAGCCCGCAGGGACGCGCGGGCGCCGGGCGGGCGCAGCGGGTGGGGCTGTCGGCCACCGTTCGGCCGCCGGCCGAGGTTGCCTCGTTCCTCGGCGGCGCGCGGCCGGTGACGATCGTCGCGCCGGCCAGTGCGAAGCAGATCGAAGTCGAGGTCGTAGTCCCGGTCGAGGACATGCGCGACCTGTCTGACGCGCCCGCACGGCCCGGCGGCCCCGGAAGTCCAGGAGGTTCAGGAGGTCCCGGAAATCCCGGCGGTCCCGGCGGTCCCGGCGGCTTCGACGACGACGACCCGGTGCCGCGCCGCTCCATCTGGCCGCACGTCGAGGAACGGGTGCTCGACCTCATACAGCAGCACCGCTCCACGATCGTGTTCGCCAACTCGCGGCGGCTGGCGGAGCGGCTGTGCGGCCGGCTGAACGAGCTGGCGTCGGAACGGGCCTTCGTCGCCGCGGGCGGTATCCCCGGCGACCCGGCCAGCGCGCCGGCCGCGGACGTGGTCATCGCGCGGGCGCACCACGGGTCGGTGTCCCGGCAGGAGCGGTCCGAGATCGAGGAAGCGCTCAAGGGCGGCCGGCTGCCCGCCGTCGTCGCCACCTCGAGCCTGGAACTGGGCATCGACATGGGCGCGGTCGACCTGGTCATCCAGGTCGAGTCGCCGCCGTCGGTGGCCAGCGCACTGCAGCGGGTCGGCCGGGCCGGGCACAACGTCGGCGACATCTCCCGCGGGGTGATCTTCCCCAAGTACGCCGCCGACCTGGTCCAGGCGGCCGTGGTCGCGGACCGGATGCAGGCGGGCGCGATCGAGGAGCTGCGCATCCCCCGCAACCCGCTCGACGTGCTCGCGCAGCAGATCGTCGCGATGACCGCGCTCGACGACTGGGCGGTGGACGAGCTTGAGGCCGTCGTGCGGCGCTCCGCGCCGTTCGCGTCCCTGACCAGGTCGGTGCTCGAGGCGGTGCTCGACATGCTCGCCGGGCGCTATCCGGGCGAGGAGTTCGCCGGCCTGCGCCCGCGCATCGTGTGGGACCGGGTCGCCGGGGTCGTCCACGGGCGGCCGGGGGCGCAAAAGCTGGCGGTGACCAGCGGCGGGACGATCCCTGACCGGGGCTACTTCGGGGTGTTCCTGCCCGCGGCTGAGTCACGTCAGCCGCGCCGGGTCGGCGAGCTCGACGAGGAGATGGTGTACGAGTCGCGGGTCGGCGACGTGTTCGTGCTTGGTGCTTCGTCCTGGCGGATCGAGGACATCACCCCTGACCGGGTGCTGGTGCTGCCAGCGCCTGGCCAGCCAGGCAAGCTGCCGTTCTGGCACGGCGACACGCCGGGGCGGCCGGCCGAGCTCGGCAAGGCCCTCGGCGCCAAGGTGCGCGAGCTGGCCGCGATGCCGCCTGACGCGGCTACCGCGTCGCTGACCGCCAGCGGCCTTGACCCGCTCGCGGCCGGGAACCTGGTGTCCTACCTGGCTGACCAGCGGGAGGCCACCGGGCACGTGCCCGACGACAAGACACTGGTCGTGGAGCGGTTCCGCGACGAGCTCGGCGACTGGCGGGTGGTGCTGCACTCCCCCTACGGCGACCGGGTGCACGCTCCCTGGGCGCTGGCCATCACGGCGCGGCTGCGGGAGCGCTACGGCGGGATGGACGTGCAGGCGCTGCACACCGACGACGGGATCATCATCCGGGTACCCGACTCCGACGAGCCGCCGCCCGCCGGGATCGCGCTGCTCGACCCGGAGGAGATCGGCGACATCATCACCGCCGAGGTCGGCGGCTCGGCGCTGTTCGCCTCCCGGTTCCGCGAGTGCGCCGCGCGGGCGCTGCTGCTGCCCCGCCGCCAGCCAGGGCGGCGCACGCCGCTGTGGCAGCAGCGGCAGCGCTCGGCCCAGCTGCTCGAGATCGCGGCGCAGTTTCCCGGTTTCCCGATCACGCTCGAAACCGTCAGGGAGTGCCTGCAGGACGTGTTCGACGTCCCCGCACTGACGGAAGTACTGCGCGACCTCGCCGCCAGGCGGATACGCCTGGTCGAGGTGGAGACGGCCACGCCGAGCCCGTTCGGGCGGAATCTGATGTTCAGGTATGTCGGCGCGTTCATGTACGGGGGCGACGCGCCGCTCGCCGAGCGGCGCGCGCAGGCGCTCGCGCTCGACCCGGCGCTGCTCGCGGAGCTGCTCGGCACCGAGGGACTGCGCGAGCTGCTCGATCCCGCCGTTGTCGCCGAGACCGAGGCCGACCTGCAGCACCTGTCGCCGGGGCGGCAGTGCCGTGACGCCGAAGCGGTCGCCGACCTGCTGCGCACGTCCGGGCCGCTGACGGCGGCCGAGGTGGCCGCGCGGTGCACGGAACCCGGGCCTGCGCCTGGGTGGCTCGCGGAGCTGTCGGCTGCTCGGCGGACGATCGAGGTGCGGGTGGCGGGACAGCCGATGTGGGCGGCGGTCGAAGACGCGGGCCGGCTGCGCGACGCCCTCGGGGTCGCGCTGCCCGTCGGCATACCTGAGGCATTCACCGAGCCGCTCGCGGACCCGCTAGGCGACCTGGTGGCGCGCTGGGCGCGGACGCACGGCCCGTTCGCCGCGGCCGCGCTGGCGGAACGCTACGGGCTCGGGGTCGCGGTCGTGGGAATGACCCTGCGGCGGCTGGCGGCCGACGGCCGGGTCGCCGAGGGCGAATTCCTGGCCGGCGCCCGCGGCACGCAGTGGTGCGACAGCGGCGTGCTGCGGATGCTGCGGCGGCGCTGCCTGGCGCGGCTGCGCAAGGAAGCCGAGCCGGTGCCGCCGGCCGCGCTCGGCCGGTTCCTGCCCGCGTGGCACGGCATCGGGTCGGGCCGCTCGCGGCGGCCCGACGCGGCCGCGGTGCTTGAGGCGATCGAACGGCTGGCGGGCGCGCCGGTGCCCGCGTCGGCGCTGGAAACGCTGGTGCTGCCCGGGCGGGTGCCCGGCTACACCCCCGCGCTGCTCGACGAGCTGACCTCGGCGGGCGAGGTGGTCTGGGCCGGGGCGGGCTCTGTCGGCACCGGCGACGGCTGGCTGGTGCTCGCGCCGGCCGAGTCCGCGCCGCTGCTGCTGCCTGAGCCCGGTGAGCTGAGCATGACGCCGCTGCACGGCGCGGTGCTGACCGCTCTCGGCGGGGGCGGCGCGATGTTCTTCCGCATGCTCAGCGACCGGGTGGCGGCGGTGCTCGACGGCCACCCGGCCGACGACGCGGACCTGGTGGCCGCGCTCTGGGATCTCACCTGGGCCGGCCTGCTCAGCAACGACACCCTGGCGCCGCTGCGGGTGGTGACGGCAGGTGGCACGCCGGTCCGTAAGCCGGCCGCGCCGCGGCGGCCCGCGGCCGAGCCCGGCTGGGCCGCTCAGCTCGGCTCCCGCGGCGGAACAGCGCCTGGCGTGTTCAACCCCCGCCCCGCCGCCCGCAGGTCCGGTTTCGGCGGCGGCTACGCCGGGGCGGGCGGCTACGGCCGCGGGACGCGGCGTGCGGCCACGCCGACGCGGACCGGGCCGCCGACCGTATCCGGGCGCTGGTCGCTGCTGCCCGAGCGCTACGGGCTGCCCGAGGCGGACGGCGCGGCGGTGGCGGTCGATCCGGGAGCGGCCACCATGCGGGCCCACGCGCTGGCCCTGACGCTGCTTGAGCGGCACGGAGTGGTGACCAGGGGCGCGGTCGCGGCCGAGCGGATACCGGGCGGCTTCGCCGCTGTTTACCCGGTGCTGCGGGCCATGGAAGAGACGGGGCAGTGCCGCCGCGGTTACTTCGTCGAGGGGCTGGGCGGCGCCCAGTTCGCGCTGCCGGGGGCGGTCGACCGGATGCGGGCCCTGGCCGGCGACGGTCAGCTCCCGGCGGCTGGCCAGCCGGGAGCCGACGGTGCACCGTCAGGTGACATGTTCTTCCCTGTCGGCCCCGCCGGCCCGGGCGGCGCCGCGCGGCCAGACGATTCGCGCAAGGCGGTGGTGCTCGCGGCGGCGGACCCGGCGCAGCCGTACGGGGCGGCACTTGCCTGGCCGGCCCGGCCCGAGGAGACCGCCACCTCGCACCGGCCTGGGCGCAAGGCGGGCGCGGTCGCGGTGCTGGTCGGCGGCGAACTGGTGCTCTACGTCGAGCGCGGCGGCAAGACGCTGCTGTCCTGGACTGACGACCCCGCCGCGCTCGAACCGAGCGCGCGGGCACTGGCTACCGCGGTGCGCGACGGTGCCCTGGGCCGGATCACCGTCGAGAAGGCCGACGGCGGCATGGTCGTGCTCGACTCGCCGCTCACCAGGGCCCTGGAGGCGGCCGGATTCCGGCACACCCCCCGCGGCCTGCGGCTGCGCGGCTGAGGAAGAGCAGGCAGATCCGGCGCAGGCGGTGTTACGCTCCATCCGCTGACCGTTCCGCAAACGATTGCAGACCGGGACTCGCCCGATGGATGTCACTATTCCGATCGGGAAGCTGCATAATGGCGGACATGCGACTGTCCGCGCGCGCTGACTACGCGCTACGCGCCGCCATCGAGCTCGCCGCGGCGCACGATGGCCATGTTACGGCTGAGCAGCTCGCCGCGGCGCAGAACATCCCGGGCAAATTCCTCGAGACGATCCTGACGCACCTGCGGCGCAGCAACATCGTGCGCAGCCAGCGCGGGCCGGACGGCGGCTTCTGGCTGGCCAGGCCCGCTTCTGAGATCTCGCTCGCGGACATCATCAGGGCTATCGACGGCCAGCTGCTCGGCGTGCGCGGCGAGCGGCCGGAGAACGTCTCGTACCCGGGTGCGGCCGAGCCGCTGCAGCGGGTCTGGATCGCGCTGCGCGCCAACGAGCGCGCCGTGCTCGAGACGGTGACGCTCGCGGACATCGTGTCCGGCGAGCTCCCGCAGGCGGTCGCGGTCCTCACCGACAGCCCGCAGGCCTGGGTCTAGCCCAGGCAAGGCGCAAGGGGTCAGCCCGGCAGCCGTAAGGGTCAGCCCGGACGGCCCGCCAGGCAGCCGCAAGGGTCAGCCCGGACGGCTCGCCGGGCAGGCGTAAGCAAAGCGTAAGACGCGGACGGGCGGCACCCGAGAGTGCCGCCCGTCCGCGTCTACTGGCCTGTTCCTATACCCCGACGACCGAGGGAAGCTGGTCGAGCCCGTCAAGGCCGTCGTCGAGCGGCTGCGTCGAGTTCTCAACCGGGACTCGCTCCGCGGGCACCCGAAGACCGGGCTCGCGCGGCGCGCCGGAAAGGACCGGCTCGTTCTGCAGCTCGGCGAGCGTGAAGTTGTCAGAGACCTCGCGGAAAACCTGGGAAAGCGGCGTGTCGAGGGCGGCACATATCGCCGCGAGCAGCTCCGAGGAGGCTTCCTTGCGGCCGCGCTCAACCTCGGACAGGTACCCGAGCGACACCCGGGCTGACGCGGATACCTCGCGCAGAGTGCGGCCCTGCCTGACGCGCAGCCGACGTAGCACGTCGCCGAGCAGTTGGCGAAGCAAAATCATCGTCGCACTCCTTCCTGAGGCGCAACTTGTTGCCGTTCTCACTGCGAAGTTACCGGATCGCGACCATTGCTGCCTCCACCGTACCTGGCACTACGGTAAAAACGCGAGACTGCTACCGGGTGTGTTCGCTTCCGACGTAACACTGTAATCACGGACACTCTTCCCGAAGCCGACCTAGTAGCAAACCAAGAACCCGTTCGACAGTCAGTCTACGTACCTCGTCCCGGGTACCCGCCAGTGCCATCGTCCGCACCACCGTGTCCCCGTCCAGGCTCACCGCGATGTGCACGGTGCCCGCTGGATGGCCGTCCTGCGAGCCCGGCCCGGCCACCCCCGTGGTGGCGATGCCGACGGTGGCGCCCAGTCTGTGGCGCACCCCTTCGGCCATCGCGGCGGCCACCGGGGCGTAGACCGGGCCGTGCCGGGCGAGCACCCCGGCATCCACCCCGAGCAGCTGTCCCTTGAGCTCGGTGGCGTAGGCGACCACGCCGCCGCGGAACGCGTTCGACGAACCCGGCACGTCGGTCAGCGCGGCGGCGACCAGCCCGCCGGTGAGCGACTCAGCGGCCGCCACCGTCCTGCCGGCCGCCGTCAGCAGCCCGATGATCTCCGTGACGAGCTCGCGGGCGCCTGGCCCCGCCACGCTGCCTCCCACGTCGTCTCCGACGTCGTCTCCGACGCTGTCCGGCGCGCCGTCCCCCACGCCTGCGGACACCGCCGCGGAGGAGCCGGTGCCCTCCGGCAGACCGTCTCCGCTGCCGTCCGGCATAACGCCTCCCGTGCCGTCCGGCACGCCGTCTCCCATTGATCGTCCTCCGGCCAGAAGCTCAGTCTTCGTGCAGCTTGGGCAGAGGCGCCCGCACCATCCGCATCGCGCGTATCGCGTAATCCACTCCCGTCACCAGCGTTACCACGAGCGCGGCCGCCATGACAACCTCCTTGACCAGGGCGGGCAAGCCGAGGGAAGGCGGGAGCAAGTACAGGCAGATCGCCAGGATCTGCAGCATCGTCTTCAGCTTGCCGCCCTGGCTCGCGGCGATGACTCCGCGCCTGATGACGGCGAAGCGAAGCACGGTGATGCCGACCTCGCGGGCCAGGATCAGCCCGGTGACCCAGCCAGGCAGCTCGCCGAGCGCGGACAGCGTGATCAGCGCGGCGCCGGTGAGTGCCTTGTCCGCGATGGGGTCCGCGATCTTGCCGAAGTCCGTGACCAGGCCGCGCCTGCGGGCGAGCAGCCCGTCAAGGAAGTCCGTCGCCGACGCGGCGCAGAAGGCCACGAGCGCGGCGACCCGCCATCCGGTGCCGCCGTGCACCAGGCATAGCACGAAGACGGGAACCAGGAAGATGCGCACCACGGTGAGCACGTTAGCCACGTTGACCACCCCGGGAGGGGCAACCGCCGCCGCCGGCCCGTTAGCCGCTTCCGCGTTCCCCTCGCCGGGGCCCTGCGCGTCTTCCACTGCGCCAGGTTACGCGCGGGCGACCAGGTCGGCGCCGACCGAGTCCACTACCTGGGCGCTGACCAGGTCACCAGGGGCGAGCGGACGGCTGGCGAGCAGCGTCGTCGAGCCGTCCACATCCGGCGCCTGGTGCGCGGCGCGGCCCTCGTACCGGCCCTCGCCTGAGCCTGGCTCAGCCAGCACTGTCTCGACGAGCACCTGGACCGTCTCGCCCACCCGGTCGGCCGCTCGCTGGGCCATGACCTCTTCGGCGAGCCCGGCGAACTCGCTGACCCGCCTGGCCACCTCGCCCGCTTCAAGCTTGCCGTCGTCACCGAAGCCGGCCGCCTCGGTGCCGTCCTCGTCGGAGTAGCCGAAGATCCCGATCGCGTCCAGCCTCGCCTCACTCAGGAACAGCTCGAGCTCGCGCAGGTCCTCAGCCGTCTCGCCGGGGAAGCCGACGATGAAGTTGGAGCGCACGCCCGCCTCCGGGCTCAGCTGCCTGATCCGCTCGATGAGGTCGATGAAGCGGGCGCGGTCGCCGAACCGGCGCATCCGGCGCAGCACCGGCCCGCTGGCGTGCTGGAACGACAGGTCGAAGTACGGCACGACGCCGGGGGTCGACGTCATCACGTCGATCAGGCCAGGCCTGACCTCGGCTGGCTGCAGGTAGCTGACCCGCACCCAGTCGATCTTGTCGGTCTTGGCCAGCTCTGGCAGCACCGTTTCAAGCAGCCGCAGGTCGCCCAGGTCCTTGCCGTAGGAGGTCGAGTTCTCGCTGACGAGCACGAGCTCGCGCACCCCCTGGCCCGCCAGCCACCCGGCCTCGGCCAGCAGCTCGTGCGGACGGCGGGAGACGAACGAGCCGCGGAAGGACGGGATGGCGCAGAACGAACAGCGGCGGTCACAGCCCGAGGCGATCTTCAACGGCGCCGTCACGCCGCCGGAGAGCCGCCTGCGGACCACCGGGGGTCCCGAGGCGGGCGCGATGCCCGGCGGGAGGTCGCTGAGGTCCACGACCGGCTCTGCGCCCGCCGTGGCGGTCCCGTGCGCGGCGCGGGCCTCCTGCCGGCTTACCGGGCTCACGGGCAGCAGGGTGCGCCGGTCCCTGGCCACGTGCGCCTGGCGCTTGCGGCCGGCCAGCACGTCGTCAAGCCGGGCGGCGATGTCGGAGTAGTCGTCGAAGCTGAGTACCTGGGCCTCGGGGAGCTCCTCGGCGAGGTCGTTGCCGTAGCGCTCGGCCAGGCAGCCCACCGCGGCGACGCGGGCGCCGGAGTCGGCCGCCGCGAGCAGCTCGTCGATCGACTCCTGCTTGGCCGCCTCGATGAAGCCGCACGTGTTGACGAGGACGACGTCCGCGTCCTCCCCTTCGCCCCGTAGCGCCCAGCCGCCCGCCGACAGGCGCGCGGCGAGCTCTTCTGAGTCCACCTCGTTGCGCGCGCATCCGAGCGTGACGAGGCTGACGGTACGGGATTTGGACACCCATAGAGGCTATGTGATCGGCCAGTGCCCTCAGGTCACCGGCTCGCGGCAGCTAGCCGAGCGAGACCAGCGGGCTGCTCTTCGGGTTGATGTTGAGCGTGACCACCTGCACGGTGTTCATCTGCTCGGCCTTGCCGTTCACGGTCAGCTTCACCCCGGGCGGGTTGCCGATCACCAGCGACACCGCCTGCTTCTCGGTCCACGTCTTGGTCTGGCCGGCGTAGACGTAATACGGCGTCTGCTTTCCCGAGGCGTCGGTGAGCCCGACCCAGCAGTCTTGCTTCGCGGTCACCTTGATCACCGCCTCCCCCTTCGGGAACGTCGGCGTCGGCTTGACTGACGGCTTCGCGCTGGCCTTCGGCTTGGCCGTCACCACCGGCCGCACCGTGGCCGTGGCCGTCGCCGCCGGGTGCGACCCGCGCGTCGAGACCAGGTGGTAGGCGCCGAAGCCGATCACGGCGAGCAGCGCCACCACGAGCACCCGCCCCATGTGCAGGCGCCGCGGCTCGCGGATCTTGATCGGCGTGGCAGGCTCGAAGATCTGCGCCGCCCGCATGCTGCCAGGCGCCCCGTGCGCCGCGTCGTACTCCCTGATCAGCGGAACCGGGTCGACCCCGACCACCTCGGCGATCGACCGGATGTGCCCGCGGGCGTAGAAGTCGCCGCCGCAGGGTGAGAAGTCGTCCTGCTCGATCGACCTGATGATCGACTCTCTGATCCGGGTCTGCCGGCTGACCTGCGTCAGAGTGAGCCCGGCCTGACGTCGCGCCCCCGCCAAGGTGTCACCGATGCTCACGTCTCGCCTCCAGGAAGATCTCGTCCTCGTCGAGCACTTCTTACCCAGTGAACTCTATTAGTCACTCAAAGTGATGTGCCGCCGCGCAAGAATGTGATGACCTCTTCGAGATCATCCGGCCTTTTCAGGACGTCGCGCGCCTTCGAGCCCTCACTGGGGCCGACGATACCCCGGCTCTCAAGCAGGTCCATCAGCCGGCCGGCCTTGGCGAAACCGACCCTGAGCTTGCGCTGCAGCATCGACGTGGAACCGAACTGGCTGGTGATGATCAGCTCGGCGGCCGCGATCATCAGCTCCAGGTCGTCACCGACCTCGGCGTCCACCTCCCTCGTCTTCTCCGGGGTCGCCGCCACCTCCACCCGGTACTCGGCGGCCTGCTGCTGCTTGCAGTGCTCGACGATCGCCCGGATCTCCGCCTCGGAGACGAACGCGTTCTGCAGCCGCATCGGCTTGGACGCGCCCATCGGCAGGAACAGCGCGTCGCCCTGCCCGACCAGCTTGTCCGCGCCGGGCTGGTCGAGGATGACCCGCGAGTCGGTGACGCTGGAAACGGCGAAGGCAAGCCGTGACGGCACGTTCGCCTTGATGAGGCCCGTCACCACGTCCACCGACGGCCGCTGGGTGGCGATCACCAGGTGGATGCCCGCCGCCCTGGCCAGCTGGGTGATCCGCACGATGGAGTCCTCCACGTCGCGCGGCGCGACCATCATCAGGTCGGCCAGCTCGTCGATCACCACCACCAGGTACGGGTACGGCGCCAGCACCCGTTCAGAGCCGGGCGGTGCGGTCAGCTTGCCCGAGCGGACCGCCTTGTTGAAGTCGTCGACGTGCCGGAACCCGAAGGCAGCCAGGTCGTCGTAACGCGTTTCCATCTCGCCGACCACCCACTCAAGCGCCTCGGCGGCCTTCTTGGGGTTGGTGATGATCGGCGTCATCAGGTGCGGGATGCCCTCGTAGATCGACAGCTCGACCCGCTTGGGGTCAACCAGGATCAGCTTGACCTCCTCCGGCTTCGCCCGCATCAGGATCGACGTGATCAGCCCGTTGAGGCAGACCGACTTACCTGAGCCGGTGGCCCCGGCGACCAGCACGTGCGGCATCTTGGCCAGGTTGGCAAGCACGGTCTTGCCCTCGACGTCCTTGCCGAGGCCGACCACCATCGGGTGGTGATCGGACAGCGCGGTGTCGGTACGCAGGATGTCGCCCAGGCTGACGATCTCCTTGTCGACGTTCGGGATCTCCACTCCGATGGCCGACTTGCCGGGGATAACCGGCAAGATGCGCACGTCGGCCGACTTGACCGCGTAGGAAATGTTCTTCGACAGCTGGGTGACCCGTTCCACCTTGACGCCCGGGTCGAGCTCGATCTCGTACCGGGTGACGGTCGGACCGCGGGTGAAGCCGGCCACCGTCGCGTCGACCTTGAACTGCTCGAACACGTCCTGCAAGTCGGCCACGACCTTGTCGTTGGCCTTGGTCCTTGCCTTGTGCACGCTGCCCGGGCGCAGCAGCGCCGACGGCGGCAGCGCGTAGTCGCCCTCGGTGGCGCCGCTCAGCACCAGCTGCTCGCCCGGCAGTACCGGAGTCAGCGGCGGCAGCACCCGGGCCGTGGACGGCGCGGCAGCGGCCGGGGACGCGGCGGCAGGCGCCGCCTCCGGCAACGCCTGGAAGGGTTCTGGCCGGTCCTCGGGCGGCGCCGCGTCGGTCTCGGTGGTGAAGCCGAGGTCTTCGAGAAGCCCCTCGCCGATCCTGGCCTCAGGCGCCGGTCCGGCCGGAGCGCCCGCGCCGCCGCGGCCGGCCCGGCGCTCACCAGTCACCAGTACTTGCGGGTCGTAGGGCTTGCGCTGGTCGCCGGGTTCCAGGGCGCCCTTGAGCCGGATCGGGCCGCGGCTGATCTCGCCCCGGCGCTTCCTTCCGCCGGCGGGAAGCTCGTCGTCCTCCTCGCCCTCGGGGAGTGCGTCATCCCAGTCGTCGTAGGCCGAGAGGCCGAACAGCGCCTTGAACTCGCCGAACCGCTCCGGGACCTGCCGTACGGGCGTGCCGGTGATGACGAGCAGCCCGTAGGCGGCGAGCAGCCCGAGCAGCGGCGTGGCCACCCAGGCAGTCAGTCCCTTGTCCAGCGGCCAGGAGGCGGCCAGTCCGATCAGGCCGCCCGCGGTCCTGACCGCCGGCCAGCCGCCGTCCGGGTGCCGCAGCGTCGGCACGCCCTTGGCGATGTGCAGCAGGCCGAGGCCGCCGACGAGCAGGGTGGTCCAGCCGATCTCGGCGGGCGGCAGGGCGGTGTTCCTGTCGGGGTTGCGCATGAACCGCCAGCCGGCCAGCCCGAAAAGCACGGGGATGGCGAAGGCCCCCTCGCCCGCCACCGAACTGGTCAGCGTGTAGATGCCCTCGAACGCGGCGTTGTGCATCCGGGCCCAGACGGCGGCGGCGAACACGATCGCGAGCCCGAGGAAAAGCAACCCGACTCCGTCGCGCTTGTGGTCCGGGTGCAGGTCCCGCGCGTTGCGGCCGAAGCGGCGGATGATCGATCCCACGAGCCCGGCCAGCAGCAGCCAGGCCGCTGCGATGGCACGGAACAGCCACGCGGTGAGCACGACGAGCAGGTTGCGGGTCGGGGGCGGCGCGGCGTTACGCCCCTGCCCGCTCCGCGATCCGCGCGCGCTCGCCGGGCGGCGGCTGGCCGCCTTGCCCCGGCCGGCCGCGGACGGGGACCTGGACCCGGACTTAGCGCCGCGCGCGGCGCCCTTGCCCGCGCCCTTGGCTGACGACGCACTGCCTGACCGCCCGCCGCGCCCGGCCGCGGTACCGCCCGACCGGGCGCTAGCGGACCGGCCGGCGGCCGATCCTGTCCCCGCCGCCTTGCCGCGGCCGCTGGCGCCGCCCGAGCGGGTGCCGCCGGCCGTGCCGGACGCGCGCCGCCCGCCGCCGCTGCCCCGGCCCGGTGGCGTCATCGGGAGGATGACGTCGGGCGACTCGTCGTTGTAATAGTCACCGCTGACGGTGCCCGTCCGCCCGCCCCGCGAGCCCGACGCGCCCCTGGACCGAGAGGTAGCCATACTCTCAAACGTAACGAGAACCCCAGCTCCGCCCAAGCACCCCGGGTTCCGGGTTCCGGCGTGTCGTCCGCGGCTAGGCCGGGCCGATGCGGTAATGGTAACGGTGGGAGTAACGGAAGCCGGCCCGCTCGTAAAGCCTTCTGGCGTTCTCGTTACCGACTTCGACCTGCAAAAATACTCGGTCGACGCCCCGGCTGGCGGCCTGCGCGAAGGCTTCCCTGGTGAGCGCGCCGCCAAGCCCGGCCCTTCGGCGGGCAGGACTGACTTCCACCGCCGTGATTCCCGCCCAGCCGGCCGCGACCGACAGCCGGGCGATGGCGAGGACGCTGCCCGCCGCGCGGATGCTGATGAACGCCTGGTCGGCGGCCGACGTGAGCACCGTGCGCATGACCGGCGGCGGGTCCTGCAAGCCGCGGTAGTGGTACGCGGCCAGCCAGGCGTCGTCGGGGGCCGCGTCCGCGCGCGCCTCAAGCCCGGCGGGAAGGGCGGCGGGCACCGCGGCGGGCGGCACGTCGCCGGTCATGAAGAAGGCGGGCGCCTGGCGCAGCTGCCATCCCCGGCTGGCGAGCTGGTCGTCGAGGGTGCGGCCGGCCGAGTCGCCGTCGAGCGCGGCCGGCACCGCGATCATCGGCGGCAGTTCGCGGTCGCGGTACCAGCGGGTCAGGACGGCGAGGGCATCGTCGAGCGGCATGCCCGGCTGGCCGAGCGGCAGGGCCGAGTTGGCGCGGCCGGTGAAGCCGTCCGCCGCGCGCAGCAGCCAGTCGCCGAGCCATTCCTCTTCTGTCCCACGCCAGTGCGCGGCCGCGGCCCGCTCAAGGGTGAGGATGGAATCCATCCCGGTACTGTACGGGCCGTTCCTAGACCAGCGGCCTGGCCGGGGCCGGAGTTCCGGTGATCTGACTGATCAGGTCGTGCACCCGGGCCGCGCCCTCGGCGACCTCGTGGCGCATGGCGTACAGGCCGATGAGATGCTGCCCGCCGACATCGGGGGCCGGCGTCTGGACCAGCTGCCAGGGGTGAGTGACCTCGCCGATCCTCGCCTTCATCGCGTCAAGCCTGGTGCCCGCCTCGGCGACCGGCCAGTGGCCGGCTCCGCCGGGTGGGGGGGTGCTGGCAGCCGGCACCGGGCCGGCTGGCTCCGCCGGGCCCGCAGCCTGGCCGGCCACAGCACCGGCAGAAGCCCCGCTGGCGCGGGACTGACCAGGGGCAGCGGGGTCGGCGGCAGTCATGGCGGCGGCCGCCGCCTCGGCGTAGGCGGTCAGCGCGGCGTCGAACGCGCGCCGGGCGTCGGAGTACTGGACGCTGGCCAGGATCGAATGTCCCCAGGTGAGCGCGCTGGTGGTGAAGATATCGGCCGGGGTTCCCGCCACCACTGTCCTGGCGACGCGGAACGCCGGGGCTGTGCCGGTACCGCGGCCCGCGAACGCGATGACGGACCTGGCCGCGGCCGCCTGGTGCACGCCGTGGACCGCGATCCAGTCCCAGCCCGGCGTCACCGTGGACAGCAGGCCGGAGTCGGCGAACTGGTAACTCTGCCCGGTGCGCTCGCAGCGCGACCGGGGATCGGCGAACTTGAGGTCACCGCCTGCCTCGCCCGAGTCACCGCCGTGTCCCCCCGCGAACAGGGCCCCTCGCGACGCCTCGAGCAAGATCCAGCGCAGCGACTCGTCGCCCGTCCGGTAGGCGTCGGCCGCGGCGCCGGTCCAGTACAAGTGGGCGCTGATCGCGAGCGCGGTGCGGGGTGCGCGGCGGGCGAGCCGCCGCTGGCCGCAGGCCGCCTGCCTGAGCGTGCAGCCGAGGCCGCCGAACTCGGGGGGAAGCGCGACGTTCAGGTAGCCGGCGTCGGACAGCAGCGCGATGTCGGCGAGTAGCTCGGCCGGGCGGCCGGCCGCCAGGTCCGCGGTTCGGTCGAGACGGTCGAGACGGTCGAGCAGGCTTTCCGAGAGCAGGTCGCGAGGCCTGATCGTCGCCATGAACAGGTCCTCCCTCCGCGGGCTCGCGGGTCCCCAGGCAACCCCTTGACCAACAACATCACGCGGGTCGCCGAAAGTCAACTTAAACAGTAGGAAATATCTGTTTGCTCGAACCCCGGCGTCTCGAGTGGTTTCTCATCATAGACGTCAAGTCCGGCACCGGCGATATGCCCGCCCTTCAAGCCGCCCCGGTGCGCTGGTACCTTCGCTTTTATGACGCGGTTCAACTTGATAGCAGACAAGGCGGTGGCCCGCGAGCTGCCCACCAGGGATGACGCACTCGCGGTGCTTGCCAGCGGCGACGACGAGCTGATGGACGTGGTGGCGGCCGCGTCCCGCGTGCGGCGGCAGTTCTTCGGCCGCAGGGTCAAGCTGAACTACCTCGTCAACATCAAGTCCGGGCTATGCCCAGAAGACTGCTTCTACTGCTCGCAGCGGGTCGGCTCGGGCGCGGAGGTGCTCAAGTACAGCTGGCTGAAGACCGACGAAGTCATCGCCTCGGCCGAGGCGGGGGTCGCCGGCGGAGCCCGCCGGGTCTGCCTCGTGGCCAGCGGCCGCGGCCCCAGCGACAAGGACATCGACCGGGTGTCAGCGGCCATCGGGGCGTTCAAGGAGCGGAATCCGGACGTCGAGGTCTGCGCCTGCCTCGGCCTGCTTTCCGACGGCCAGGCCGAGCGCCTGGCCGCGGCGGGGACGACCGCCTACAACCACAACCTGAACACCTCAGGCGGCCACTACGCCGACATCTGCACCACGCACGAGTACGCCGACCGGGTGTCGACCGTGACGGCGGCGAAGGAGGCGGGCCTGTCTCCGTGTTCAGGCCTCATCGCGGGCATGGGCGAAACCGACGAGGACCTGGTGGACGTCGCGTTCGCGCTGCGCGCGATGGCACCTGACTCGGTGCCGGTCAACTTCCTGATCCCGTTCGACGGGACCCCGCTGGCCGGGCAGTGGCAGCTGACCCCCCAGCGCTGCCTGCGCATCCTGGCGATGGTCCGATTCGTCAACCCAGACGCGGAGGTCCGCCTGGCGGGCGGCCGGGAGATCCACCTGCGCTCGCTGCAGCCGCTGGCACTGCACATCGTCAACTCGATCTTCCTCGGCGACTACCTGACAAGCGAGGGCCAGCCCGGGGCGGCTGACCTGGCGATGATCGCCGACGCTGGCTTCACCGTGGAGGGGGCGGAAAGCGGTACGGCGGCCCAGCTGAACCCGGCGGCAAGGCAGCCCGTCGCCCAGCAGCCCGTCCCCCGGGAAGCCGTGTCACAGGAAGCGGCGCCGCCGGCGACCGCCGCCCCCCTAGCGGCGGCGGAGCCGGCGACCGCACAGGCAGGGCGACCTGACCTCGTGCACGTGCGCCGCCGCGGCGCCGGCACCGGCCTGCCCGCTAACACCTGACCAGTCAGGGCTTCCTGGCGACGCCGCAGAGCATGAGCGTGCCGCCAGGGGCGGCCTCGTTCGGCACGGAGTCCGGCCGCCACTCGGGCAGGTAGACGACGCCAGGCTGCACCAGGTCGAGGCCGTCGAAGAACCCGGTGATCTCGTCGCGGCTGCGCACCTGGCCGCGGCCCAGACTGCGCCGCAGCACCTCGGAGTTGGCGCGCGCCTCGGGCGACTCGTCGCAGAAGTGGGTGAGCTGCAGGTAGCTGCCCGGCGCGAGCGCCCGCCTGTAGCTGCGCACGATGCCGTGCGGGTCTTCGTCGTCGAGCACGTGGTGGATAACCGCGTTGAGTATCAGCCCCAGTGGCTTGCTGAAGTCGAGAAATCCGCGCACCTCGTCCATGGCGAGCAGCTGCCCTGGCGTCCTGATGTCCGCCAGGACAACGATCGTGGACGCGTCGTCAGCCAGCAGCGCCCGGCCGTGCAGGTACACGGTCGGGTCGTTGTCGACGTACACCACGCGGGCACCGGGGTCGATCGTCTGGGCGATCTGGTGCGTGTTCTGCACGGTAGGCAGGCCGGAACCGAGGTCGAGGAACTGGCTGACACCCTGGCTGGCCATGTACCTGACCGCGCGGCCGAGGGCGGCGCGGTTCAGGCGCGCGCCGTTGCCCCCGTCACCCATCGCCTTAACGGCCTCGTCGGCGACCGCGCGGTCGACCGCGAAGTTGTCTTTGCCGCCGAGAATCGCGTCGTAGACACGGGCCACGCTCGGCTGCGTCGTATCGATCTCCGGCGGGACATGATCGGGGTCCACTTTTGCCCAGGTCATGTCGTAGTCGGCCATGGCACGGCCTCCGATTGCCAACGCGTCAGTCAGATGTTATGCACCAGTACGTGCAAGGCCCCTCTGCCGATACTAGCGGCGGCCGGCGGCACGGGGGCTGGGACCGCGGTAGGGGCGGTGCCGCAGGCGGCGCCCGTAGGGTGCGGCGAACGCCCGGCCGCACCGTAGTCCGTGGGTAGTTATTCAGGCCTAGTTACTCGCCGCACGTGCATAGTCGGTTGCCGTGCACATTGCAGCCTCATGGCGTGCGCTAACGGGCACGGAGAGTGACGGCGGCAGACATAAAGAAGCGGCGGTGTGCTCAGAGCGGACCAGCTCCACGTTGTGACCGGACAGCGGGATGCTGCCCACCCCGGGGCGCGGACCCTGGCCGGCGCCGCGCTGCGTCCCGGCCTCGTCGCGGGCCGGGTCCCAGGCGGCGTTGAGTCCCATATCGCGCAGCGGAGCCGCGAACGCCACCCGGTTGCGGCCCGCCTGCTTGGCCGCGTACATGGCCGAGTCGGCCGCGGCCAGCAGGTCGGTGAGCTCGAAGGACTCCCCTCGGGCGACCGCCGTGACACCGGCCGAGATCGTCACCTGAAGCGTCGGAGCGTCCGGGCGGTCGTCGACGGGAATCGCCAGCGACGCGATGTGGCCGCGCAGCCGCTCGGCGATGTTGCGCGCGTCCTCCTGCCCGGTCTGGGCCAGCAGCAGGACGAACTCCTCGCCGCCGAACCGGCCCGCGCGGTCGTAGTCGCGCGACTGCCCGGTGAGCGCCTCGGCGATGGCCTTCAGCACCCGGTCGCCGACCAGGTGCCCGTAGCTGTCGTTGACCAGCTTGAAGTGGTCGATGTCGATAAGGACGAGCGCCACCGGCATGCGGAGCCGGACCGAACGGGACAGCTCAGACTCGGCTTCCGCTTCCCAGGTAGAGACGTTCAGCAGGCCCGTCTTGGAATCGACCCGGGACTGCGCGACGAGAATCGGGTGCACGAGGAACCGCCGCACCAGCAATACGGTCGGGAGGGCAAGAACGACGAGCGCCGGACTGACCGCCACGGAAAGCGCTATCAGGACGGCCAGGTCGATCTCGACGAAAAGTCCCTGCAATGCGTCGCGACTGAATTCCCCGGGGAAAATCCGCATGCTTGGATTAGTCATCTTCACCGCGCCCACGATGAAGAAGTGCTGCAGCCTGCAGCCGACGATCTCGGCCGCGCCCACGGCAAGACACCAGGTGAATGCGTGCATCCCCACTCCCGCGTGGCCGCCCGCGAAGGAGACGGGGAAGAGGCGGAAACAGAGCGACGCGGCCACGTAGCCGAGACTAAGCGACGCGGCCGAGAAAACCCGCCGGTAAAACACGCCCGGGTGCACGTAAAACTGCAGGATCGCGACGATCGGTATGGCCATAAACCCCGCATAAGCAGGGGGAAGCAAGACCGCCACCGGCAGTATCCAGGTAGAGCTGAAATCTCCGGTCACCCCGGGATGCGAGTACATAATCCGGGGCGTGGACGCCATCGAGATCATCCCGCAGCACAGCAGGACCACGAACTTCTCGACGTCGGCGGCATGCCACTCGGTTCGCACAACGAGAACAGCCGTCACCGCAATAGCGGCAACCACAACGAGCCCCACGTAACACCGCAGCATCGGGGCGAGCTCCCACCACGCCCAGTCCCTAAAGTCCAGGCCACGCCTGAGCCGCCTGGTGAGGGACGATGCTTGCATGATCCACCGTTCCGTGTGTGACACCAGTTGATCGCTTCTAGTAGATGCTGACCGTAAATGACTAGCTGCGTATAGCTACCATAACCCATCTTGCCGGGCTTGTTAACTATTGAGCCTTGATTCCCGTACAAGCCAGGACAAGGCGGAGCTTAATAGTGCGTAACAGCGATGACGCGGAGGACGGAGAGACGAATTCGCGCCATTGGCAGCTAAGTGGGCACAGGGACCTGTGTGCCTGCTGTTACGCAAGAGGGAGAATGACGGTGCGTCACAGCTACTGGAGCTGACAAGGCTGATTTTGTCACCGACAGCCACTCGATCCTCATCCAAAGGAGAATGCATCATGCGCGACACCTGGACCCGGTAGATAGACCGTAGCTTCATCGCATTACCTCTAGTTACTACGAGCCGCATGGATAGGTTCCTGCCTGGTAAGCGAGTCGTCTCGGCCAAGATGCCTCGCAGTGTGACGCCCGACGGCGGGTGACATTCCCCGCCACTGAAGCGCAACGCCACAGGCGATCAGGGCGCCGATTCCTCCACTGAGAGCTACGACCGTCGAGGGCGGTACCACCTCGGCGGCCGCTCCGGCTACGGCGAACGCCACTCCCTGACCCACGATCAGACCCGCATTGGCCAGGCCGTAGGCCTGTCCCCGCTTCTCGTTCGGCAGCCGTTCCACGAACGCCGTATTAGCGGCGACCTGATACGTAGCGAAGCTGTTAGACAGCGCGAACAGCGCCATCGACACGACCAGGCTCGGGCGAAGGATCGCCGGCACGAGGACCGCGCAGGTGAGTACCGCCATCGGACCCATCCAGGCCAGCCTGGTCAGCGGCCCTATCTTCTTGACGAAGAACGGGGTCGAGACCGCCGCGCCCAGCTGCGAGGCCGCGATGAGCAGGCCCGCGGCCACCGCGCCGCCGCCAAGCCGCCCGGCGTAGGGAGCGGCGATCCCCTCCGGAATCTCGTAGAAGGCGGCCAGCCAGCCGAGGCCGACCAGCGTACGGAGCGCGGGGTCGCCGAACACCAGCCGCGCGCCCTCGGCCAGCTGCCCCAAGGGCTTGCTGGCGCCGCCCGCGGCCGCGGGCGGGCGGGCATGCACGCGGAACTGGACGAGCAAGGCCGACAGCGCGAACGTGGCCGCGTCGGCCCCGAGCGCCGGCCGGGCGCCGGCGAGGGCGACGACGAGGCCGCCCACCGCTGAGCCGACCACCACCACGACCCGGGTGGTCGTGCCCATCACCGCCATCGCCAGCGGGAACTGATCCTCGTCGAGCACGTCGCGGACGGTGGCCGACCGGGCCGCGTCGAACGGGGGCTGGAGCAGCGTGACCGCGTACAACAGGGCGATCATGGCCGGCAGCGGCACCCGCGGCGCGAGCATCGCCGCCACCAGCAGGCACCGGATCACGTCGCAGGTCACCATGACCGAGCGGCGCGGCAGCCGGTCCGCGAGACCGGACAGGAACATGCCGCCGAAGAGATAAGGCACGAAGCCGGCCGCGAAGGTGACGGCGGCGAGCAGCGGCGACTTGGAGCGGTCGTAGACCAGCAGCGTCAGGGCGACCAGGGCCAGCCGGTCACCGCCGGCGGACAAGACGTAGGAGATCCACAGGGCGCGGAATTCCGGCTGGGCGAAGACATCGCGGAAGGAAGGACGGGGGGCCGAGGAGGGGGACACGGCGACCCTTTCACTCAGTTGGCAACCGGCCTGCGCGGCGAGGTGGCCACGCATGCGGCTCGACCGGTTACGCATTGCCATGCTGGCAGAGTTGACCACCCTTCGCGGCGAAACGGTCACATTGGGTACATCACTGACAAAATGATCTCTCTGGTACTGGTGGTGCGGAAGACCCGGATTCCGGCGACCGGCCGGAATCGTCCGCGCTACCGCGCGGTCCGAACCGCGACGAATTGAATTCAATGAGGCGTAAGTTACGCATGACCCCGAACTCTTTCCGCCCGGGGACCGGGGCCGTTCTCTTTGGCTTTGTCATTGGCAACTTTCGCAGTAACGGCCGACAAGTTAGACTTTGCGTGACGGGGTGGTCACGTCTAGGTGGTGATCATGGGTGCACATCCCGGTCAGGCACGGCCCGGTGAGTGGCTTCGCCAGCAACGGGTCGCGTCGGGGCTGACCCAGGAAGATCTGGCGGAACGGTCCGGGGTGTCAGTGCGGGCCATCGCTGACCTTGAGCGCGGGCGGACGCGGAAGCCTTACCCGTCGTCGGTGCGGGCCCTGGTGCGCGCTCTCGGGCTGCCCGAGGCGGCGGGAACCGATCTCGTCGCGCGCTACCGGGCCGCCGACCGCGGCGTCGCCGGGCCCGGCGGCGATCTCGAGGCAGCCGCGGCCACCGGGCCAGACGCGGTCACCGGGCCAGACGCGGTCACCGGGCCTGGCCGCGCGACGGGCGCGGCGGAAACGACCGAGGCCCCGGTGACCGTACCGCGGCAGCTGCCGACCCGGGTGCCGCACTTCGCCGGCCGGACGGGCGAGCTCGCACTGCTTGACGGCGTGCTCGACGAGGCCGCGTCCGACCAGGCCACGGGGGCCACCGGGGTGATCATCTCCGCGATCGGCGGTACCGCTGGCGTCGGCAAGACCGCGCTCGCGCTGCACTGGGCGCACCGGGTCGCGCACCGCTTCCCCGACGGGCAGCTTTATGCCAACCTGCGCGGCTTCGACGCCGCCAACGGATCGCCCGCCGATCCCGCTGACGTCCTGCGCGGGTTCCTCGACGCGCTGTCCGTGCATCCGGAGCGGCTGCCGTCCGACGTCGAGGGTCTCGCTGCGCTGTACCGCTCGGTGCTCGCCGGCCGGCGAATGCTCGTGCTCCTCGACAACGCGGACGACGCCGCGCAGGTGCGGCCGCTGCTGCCGGCCTCGCCTCAGTGCCTGGTGATCGTCACCAGCCGACGGGAACTGGCCGCGCTCGCCGCGCGTGAGGGCGCCAGGCTGCTCAAGCTCGACGTGCTCAGCGAGCACGAGGCGAACGAGCTGCTCGTCACCCGGCTCGGACAGCAGCGGGCCGCGGCCGAGCCGTGGGCGGTCACCGAGCTGGCCACGCTGTGCGCGCGGCTGCCGCTGGCGCTGTCGGTGGTGGTGGCCCGCGCCGCCGCGGCCCCCAACCTGCCGCTGTCCGCACTCGCGGCCGAGCTGACCGAACTGGGCGGGCGGCTCGACGCGCTCGACGCGGGAGATCCGGCGGCCAACGTGCGGACGGTGCTCTCGCTTTCCTACCGGCACCTGCCGGATAGCTCGGCGCGGCTGTTCCGGCTGCTCGGCTTGCATCCAGGTCCTGACATCAGCGCGGCCGCGGCGGCTTCGCTGGCCGGCCTGACCGCGGCGCAGGCCCGCGCCGCGCTCCGCGACCTGACCCGGGCGTCGCTGCTGATGGAGATCGTGCCGGGCCGCTACGCGTTCCACGACCTGCTGCGCGCCTACGCCGCCGAGCAGGCGACGTCGCCCGAGGGCGTCGCGAACACCACCAGGCGGATGCTCGACCACTACCTGCACACCGCGCACCGGGCCCACCGGGTGCTCTACCCGGGCAGGGAGCTGATCGGTCTTGACGCCCTCGCGCCGGGCGTCTCGGTCGAAACGTTCGGCGGCAAGGCGTCCGCCCTCGCCTGGCTCGAGGCCGAGTACCAGGTCCTGCTCAAGGTGGCCGACCTCGCCGCGCGGGCCGAGTTCGACGCCCACGCCTGGCGGCTGCCGGTCGTGCTGTGGACCTTCCACAACGTATGCGGGCACTGGCACGACGGCAGCAGGCTGCACCGGCTCGCGCTGGCGGCCGCCCGGCGGCGCGCCGACCTGTCCGGGCAGGCGCACGCACTGCGCGGGCTCGGCTCGTTCGCGATCTCACTGGGCGCCTTCGACGAGGCGTACGAGTGCCTGGCCGCCGCCCAGCTGACGTTCCGCGAGCTTGGCGACGACCTCGGGCTCGCGCGCACCGACGTCTTCTTCTCCCAGGCCCTCGAATTCCAGGGCCGGTTCGCGGAGGCACTCGCGGTGATCGGCGACGCGCTGCGGCTTTCGCAGGCGGTGCCTGGCGACCCGAACATGGCGCTCGTGCGGGCCAGCGCGCTCAACGGCTCGGCGTGGAACAGCGTCCAGCTCGGCGACCTGTCAGAGGCGCGCGCGTTCTGCCTGCAGGCCATCGAGCTGTGCCAGGCGATCGGCTACTCCCCCGGCGAAGCAGGCACCTGGGACACCCTCGGCGTGGTCCTGCAGCGGCTCGGGGCGCACGACGAGGCGGTGCCCTGCTTCCTGCGCGCCGTCACGCTCGACCGGGAGATGGGAAACCGCTACGACCTGGCGATGGCGCTCGCGCACCTGGGAGAGACGTACCTGTCAGTCGGGGACCTCGGCGGAGCCAGGGAAGCCTGGGACGAGTCACTGCTGATTCTGCGGACGCTGCACCATCCCGCCGCGAGCGAGATCCGCGGGCAGCTCACAGCGCTCGCCGCGGGCCGGGCGACCACCCTCGCGGGCCAGGTGGCAGTCCAGGGGGCCGCCCAGACGACGGCGGCCGCCCAGGCGACAGTGGCCCAGACGGCGGGTCACGCGGCGGGCAGCGCGGCGGGCAGCGCGGCGGGCAGCGCGGCGGCGGCCGACGCCAGCACGGCCTAAAAGTCACGCTTTGTTACTCATAGTGCGGAGACGTTGGCACTCCGCCGGCGGAGCGTAGTCTGCCGGTAAGTCCGCCTGGCCTGCGCTTAATTACTGTCCGATGATGTAGCTAGCAAAATTAATACGGATGGTCACCGGACAGGAGATCACAATGCGTGACACGTGGACCCGTTAACCCGCCAGGGCCGCACCCGTAAGTCACAGCAAAAAAGATAAGGAAATATAGCCCCGGAATAAAGGGTGGCGACTCGGATACCGCGACAGAATCTCGGGTAGAAGAGCCGAACTCGACGGGGAGGAATTTCATGCCAGATCTGGTGCCGCTGTCCGGAAGTGCGCGCTCGGAACTGCCGGGGGCCGCTCCCGCGCAGCAGCCGCTCGACGACAGCCAGGTGATCACCGTGACCGTGCTGCTGCGGCGGCGCGCGGAAGTTCCCGCGGCGCTGGTCGAAGGGCCGCAGACGGTCAGCCCGGCTGAGCTCGGCGAGCAGTACGGCGCCGACCCCAATGACGCCCAGCTCGTCGCCGAGGTGCTCGGCGAGTACGGGCTCACGGTGACCGAGTATCACCTGGAGTCCCGCAGGCTGAAGGTGAGCGGGACGATCGCGGCCATGCAGTCGGCGTTCGGCACGACGCTGAGCTCTGTTACCTCGCCCGCACCAGACGGTTCAGGCGACGTGCAGCACCGCTACCGGACCGGCTCGCTGTCGGTGCCCGCCCGGTTGTCTGGCATCGTCACCGCCGTGGTCGGCCTGGACGACAGGCCCCAGGCGCGCCCGCAGTTCCGCCGCGGCCCGGCGTCCGGCCACCGGGCCGCGGCAGAAGCGGAGGACGGACAAGCCGCCGCCTCGACCGCGTCGCCGCTGACCGCGCCCCAGGTCGCGAGCTTCTACCAGTTTCCTGACGGCACCGACGGCACCGGGCAGACGGTCGCGATCATCGAGCTCGGCGGCGGCTACACGCCGTCCGACTTGTCGACGTACTTCTCCGGCCTCGGGCTCGCGGTCCCCTCGGTGACCGCGGTGGGCGTCGACGGGGGCGCCAATACGCCCGGCGGCGACGCCGACGGCGAGGTCGAGCTCGACATCCAGATCGTGGGCGGTGTCGCACCCGGCGCCATGCAGCAGGTCTACTTCGCGCCCAACACCGACCAGGGGTTCATCGACGCGATTTCCGACGCGGTGCACGCCACCCCGACGCCGGTCGCGGTCTCGATTAGCTGGGGTCAGTCGGAAGACCAGTGGTCTGCCCAGTCAAGGACGGCGATGGACTCGGCCTTCGCCGACGCCGCGGCCCTCGGGGTCACCGTCACGGTGGCGGCGGGCGACAACGGCTCGGGTGACAACGACACCAGCGGCTCCGGCGTGCACTGCGACTTCCCCGCTTCCTCGCCTAACGCGCTCGCCTGCGGCGGCACCAAACTGGTAGGCAGCACGTCGACGTTCGCGATCAGCTCCGAGGTGGTGTGGAACGAGACCGCGAGCAACGAGGGCGCGGGCGGCGGCGGGGTGTCCGACGTCTTCCCGCTGCCGTCGTACCAGGCCCACGCCGGGGTGCCCGCGCTGTCCGGCGGCAGCACCGGGCGCGGAGTGCCCGACGTAGCGGGCAACGCCGACCCGGTCACCGGCTACCTCGTCGTGGTGGACGGTCAGCGGCAGCCGATCGGCGGGACGTCCGCGGTCGCGCCGCTGTGGGCCGGGCTGATCGCCCGGCTGGCCCAGTCGGCGGGCAAGAAGTTCGGGCTGCTGCAGCCGATGCTCTACGCGGGCGCCGCGGCCGGCGTCGCCGCCCCCGGGTTCAACGACATCACCGAGGGCAACAACGGCGCCTACAAGGCCGGCGCCGGCTGGGACGCCTGCACCGGCCTCGGGTCGCCCAACGGCGGCCAGCTGCTCACCCTGCTCAGCGGCACCACGCCGAGCACGGGAACAGCCAGCACGGGAACAGCCAGCCCCGCCAGCTAACGCCGGCCAGCAGCGCCCCCTACAGGACGTCGTGGCCAGGGTGGTCCACAGGGATCGATGAGGCGGGCTGGGCGGGGATGCTGCCCAGCCGCCCGGCCTGGTAGTCCTCGAACGCCTGGGCCAGCTCGGCCTGCGTGTTCATCACGAACGGGCCGTAGGCGGCGACCGGCTCGCGGATGGGCTCGCCGCCGAGCAGCAGGATGTCGAGGGCGGGGCTCGGGCCGTCCATCTTCGCGTCGGCGGCGACGGTGAGCGACTCGCCGAAGCCGAAGACCGCCAGCTGCCCGGCCTTGACCGGCCGGTGCTCGCGGCCGACGGTGCCCGAGCCCGCCAGCACGTAGCCGAGCGCGTTGAAGTCGGCCCGCCACGGCAGCCGGACCTCGGCTCCTGGCGAGACCGTGGCGTGCACCAGGGTGATCGGCGTGTGGGTGACGCCGGGACCCTGGTGACCGTCGAGTTCACCCGCGATGACCCGGAGCAGCGCGCCGCCGTCAGGCGAGGTCAGCAGCGCGACCTGGCCGGCCCTGATGTCCTGGTAGCGCGGCTGGGTCAGCTTGAGCCTGGCGGGCAGGTTGACCCAGAGCTGGAAGCCGTGGAACAGGCCGCCGCTCAGCACCAGCTCCTCGGGCGGCGCCTCGATGTGCAGGATCCCGCCGCCCGCGGTCATCCACTGGGTGTCGCCGTTGGTGATCAGGCCGCCGCCGCCGTTGGAGTCCTGGTGCCTGAACACGCCGTCGATCAGGTACGTGACGGTCTCGAAGCCGCGGTGCGGATGCCAGGGCGTGCCCTTGGGCTCGCCCGGCGCGTAGTCGACCTCGCCCATCTGGTCCATGTGGATGAACGGGTCCAGGTCCTTCAGGTTCACTCCGGCGAACGCGCGGCGGACGGGGAAGCCCTCCCCCTCGAAACCCGACGGCGCGGTGGTGACCCTGGCCACCGGACGGTCCCCTCCGGCCGCGGGCGCGCTGACCCGGGGCAGGACCAGCAGGTTGTCGACGGTTACGGCTGGCATGGAGACCCCCTGGTGAGACGGACTGAGTTGTCATACCCGCTGCCGGGCACTGTGCCCAGGGGAACGTTATTTGAATTTTCAACATTCCCGGTCGAGCGCGCCACCACGGCAGCCGGGCGGCGCACCAGCGGAGCGCCCTTGGGTCTAGAGCGGCAGGCCAGCCTCAAGCAATGCCAGTGCCTCGTCGATGCGCGCCACCGCGTCCGGCCCGATATAGCTGGCCACACCCTCGGGGGTATCGTCGTCCCGCAGGTGCTCGGGCAGGAAGATCGCCATCATCGCCCCGACGACCGCGCCCGCCATCACCCGGACCGGCATCTCGTCGGCACAGCGGCCGGTCCGCAGGGCCAGGGCGGCGGAGATCGTGTTGATCGTGCGCGCGAACTCGTTCATCGACCGCGCCCTGATCTCCGGCACCTCCATCGACAGCCAGGCGCCCTGCGCGATCTGCTCCCACTCGTCGGGGGTGAACGAGTTCCACGCCTCCCGCATGGCCGCCCGGATCGCCGCGAGCGGCGCCAGCCCGGCCGGCTGGCGCGCGAGCGCCCGCAGCACCCGGTCGTCTATGTCGTCTTGCAGGACCAGGTCTTCCTTGGTCGGGAAGTACCGGAAGAAGGTCGACGGCGACACCTCGGCCGCCGCGGCGATCTGCTCCACCGTGGTGGCCTGGTAGCCCTGCTCGCGGAACAGCCGGAGCGCGTGCTCCCGCAGGGAGGCACGCGTCCTGGCCTTTTTCCGCTCCCGCAGGCTGGTCTGCGCGGTCACGTCCGTCACGATCTCGATTGTGCTCCTTACAGGCCAGGAAGAGAATCAGCCTCGGCCTCGGCCGCGGTGGCGGCGTCCTCCCGGCCGGACCGCAGCACGGCCAGCCCGAGGATCGCGGAACCGACCGCGATGCCGCAGCAGATCCACAGCATGAGGTCCATGCCGTTCACGAACCCGGTCTTGACGGTGTGCAGCAGGCTGGCCGAGCCGAGTTGCTCCGCGACCGCGGCACCCGAGCCCACCCCGGACCTGACAGCCGCCGCGGCCTGAGCCGGCAGGCCGGCCGCCGCGCTGGCCACGTTCGAGCTGTAGCTGTTGCTGATCACCGTGCCGAGGATGGCCACCCCGAGCGTCGAGCCGACCTGGCGCAGCGCGGTCAGCAGGGCAGACCCGGCTCCGCTGCGCTCGGCCGACAGCGCGCCGAGTGCCGCCCCCATCGCGTTGGGCATCACCAGGCCGAGGCCGAGGCCGGACAGCGCCACCCAGCCCAGCGTGTAGCCGGTCGAACTGGTCAGCGTGGTAAGCGCGCCGAGCACCATGGCCACGGCCATCAACCCGAAGCCGACCGGGATCGCGATCCGCGGCGCCTTCAGCCTGGTGCCGGAGATCATGCCGATCAGCATGCCCCCGACCATCGGGAGCAGCCGTATGCCGCTGCCGAGCGGGCTCGCGCCCCGCACGTCCTGGAAGTACTGCGGCAGCGCGAAGAACAGGCCGAACATCGCGAACGAGACCATCGTGGCCAGGACCGTGCCCCAGCGGAAGCCAGGGGAGCCGAACAGCCGCAGGTCCGCCAGCGGCTGGCCGCCCCGGTCGGAGATCCGGCGCTCCACGAAGTACAGCAGCGCGAGCACGACGGCGCCCGCCGCGATCAGCGCGATCGCGGTCACATCGGACCAGCCGTCCTGGCTGGCCTTGATGAAACCGTAGGTCAGCGCGACCAGGCCGACGGCCGACACGACAAGCCCTGACAGGTCGATGCTGGGGCGGTGGGCTGACCGGGACTCGGGCAGCAGCAGCACCACCGCGATGACCGCGAGCACGACGATGGGCACGTTGATCAGGAAGACCGAGCCCCACCAGAAGTGGTCGAGCAGGTAGCCGCCGACGATCGGGCCGATCGGGAAGCTGAGCATCGTCGACCCGGCGATCGCGGCGATCGCCTTCGGCCGCTCCTCTTGGTCGAACAGCACCGGCAGGACGGACAGCGCCAGCGGGAAGATCGCCGCCGCACCGATGCCGAGCACCGCCCTGGCCGCGACCAGCTCACCGATCGAGGTCGCATAGGCGCAGGCCAGCGAGCTGGCGCCGAACAAGATGATGGCGATCAGGAGAATCCGCTTGCGGCCGTAGCGGTCGCCGAGCAGCCCGGCCGGCAGGATCAGCGCCGCCAGCACCAGGCTGTAGGAGTCCGCGATCCACTGCAGGTCACTGGTGGAGGCGTGCAGGTCGACCGCGATATTCGGCAGCGCCAGGTTGAGCACGGTCAGGTCCAGGCCGACCACGAGCACGCTGGCCGCGATCGCTACCAGGGCCAGCCAGCGGCCGGCGATACGGGTGACCTCAGGGGCATCGGGCACCGTGGAACCGGCCTGGCTAGCCGGGGGGCCGGCTGGCTTTGTGGCCATGACAGTAACCACCTTCAGGTAGTGACAATTAAATGAAAGTTACTGTCAAAATGTAGGTGCCGTCACTTCGGGTGTCAACCCGGGTTTCCACGGCGTTCGCGTGAACACGCGGTGCCCCCACGGAAAACGCCCAGGATGCCGAACGGGTGCGTGCTTCGCCTGCTCGCGAAGCCACGCCCCCGTTCTGCGGCGAAGGCCTTTTAGCCTTTAACCGCGGACCAGGCGCAGTGCCAGCGCCGGGCAGGCGGAGACCGCCTTGCGCGCGTCTCGTTCGAGCCCGGGCGCCAGCGGCCGCGGGTCGATGACCGGGTAGCCCCACTCGTCGAGCGTGACCGCCTCGGGGAGCAGCTCGGCGCAGGCGCCGTGGCCCGCGCAGGCGATGGGGTTGACCAGCAGCTGCACTGCTTTCTTGCTCGCGGCCACGGTGATCAGCTCCCGTCTTGGCTGGTGGCGCCCGCCCGGGGCACGGGCAGGAAGGTGCGGCTGCCGGCGGCCGTGGCCGAGCAGCGGCCCCGCTGGTGGCGGTCGAGCTCGGCCGCGAACGTGCGCAGCGCGCTGGCGACGAACCGGGCGGTGCCGTCCGGGTGGTGGCAGGCGCCGCGCCCGGTCACCAGGCCCGACCAGCGGACCAGGTCCGCGGTCGTCGCCGGCCTCGCCCGGCCGCTGGCGATCTCGGCCAGCGCGGCGGCCATCCGCGGCAGCCCGTTCAGGCAGGGGCCGCACTGCCCGGCACTTTCCAGGGCCAGGTAGCCGACCACGCTGGCCGTCTCCACCAGGCCGCAGCGGCCGGCCGGCAGCACGGCCACGACGCCCGCCCCCAGACTGGCGCCCACGCTCGCGAGCGACTGGTTGTCCATGGTCAAGGTGGCCGACTGGGCTCCGGTGAGCCAGGTCCCGTGATAGCCGCCCACCAGCACCGCCGCGTCTGGCGGCAGCCCGCCCGTCAGCTCCTTCAACGGGAAGCCGAGCGGTATCTCGGTGATCCTCGGCTGGCCGTCGGCCCGCCGGACGGTAGCGAGCATGGAACCGGGCTCGGCCGGCGTGCCGACCGACCGGAACCAGTCAGCCCCGTGGCGGGCGATCAGCGCCAGCTGGGCCAGGGTCTCGACGTTCTGCACCAGGGTCGGCGCACCGTCCAGGCCGCGCTCGGTGATCCGCGGCGGGACGAACAGCGGAATCCCCGGGCCGCCGGACAGCTGGCTGACCAGTGCTGTTTCCTGTCCGGCGAGGAACCGGGCGGGGGCCTGGGCCAGCTGCACCGGCACCCGGTCGACACCCGCCGCCTGGCGCGCGCCGACCGCCTGACGGAGGCGGGCGCCCACGTCCTGCCCGCGGCCGGCGTGCACCACCAGGATCGCCCGGTCGGCCCCGACCGCTTCCGCTGCCAGCTGCAGGCCGTCGAGGACTAGGTCCGGCGACAGCCACAGCAGCGTGGCATCCTTGTCGCTGGCCGGCTCCGATTCCGCCCCGTTGGCGATCACCACTGGGGCGCGGTGACGCCGGGTGGACGCGTCAAGCACGGCCTGGAGCTTGCGGTGCACGGGGAAGGCGGCGCCGCCCCGCCCGGTGAGGCCGGCCGCTTCGACAGCACTGGTCAGCGCGCCCGGACGGCCGCGGTAATAAGGCCCGCCGGAACCGGCCGCGTGCGCTGGCCGGGCGTTTGGTACGAGATTTTCTGGTGAGCTGCCGTCCCGTGCGTGGTTTTCTGCTGGCTGGCCCTCCCGAGAGGGCAGAAGCCGGGGCAGCGCCGTCGCCTCGGCCCTGGTCTGCTGCGTCACCGCGGTCATCGGCTAAGCGTCCTTTCCCGGCCGGGCGCCCGCTCGCCGGGCACGTCTCCTGGCGGCTGGTTCGGGGGGTGGTGCACCGCGGCCATCAGCCGGCCGACCCGCTCGGCCCGCGGCACGTCCATCGCGGCGGCCGCCACCCGCCATCCGGCGGCCAGGGTGACGGCGGCCGCGCAGCCGACCGCCAGTTCCATCAGCCACCCTTGCCGCAGGTCACCGCTGGCGTAGAAGGAATGCACCCAGGCCACCGGCCAGCTCAGGTAGGCGGTCAGGTGCACCGCGAGCCAGACTTTGCGCGACAAGTGGCGGCGGAGCAGGCTGGTCACCACGGCGGCGAGCATCAGGTCGAGGCTTACCGCGCCCAGCGCGAGCCAGAACCGCTCGTAAGGCGAAGTCAGCGGCACCACCGCAGCCGTCACCGGGATGTTCACGTACCCGTCGAGCACCGCCGTCACGACGTGCACCACGACGAACGCCGTGGCCAGCAGAGACAGGTTCCGGTGGAGCCCGCTGGTGGCGAACCGGGGCAGCCCCGGCAGCCTGTGCTGCCTGCTCACCAGCAGGCCCAGCAGCATCACCGCGGTCAGCAGCACCAGCGCGACCACGCCGGTGGCGCGGCTGGCGTACCAGGCCGCGGTGGAGTCATTGATTCCGCTCATACGGAAGCCTCGCTGGCGCTCGGCGTCCGCGTTCGCGGACGCGCAGTGCTCATTGGTTCGCTCGTAACCTCGCTCACACCTGCAGCTTCGGCGATGAAGCCAAGCGCTGGATACGAGGCGGCTCTGAGGCGACTCTGAAGGAGGTCTTGGTTAACGATCCGTAACGGCTGCTATCCCCCGGCTTCACCAATGGTGTGCCTTGTGAGGTGTCTCGTCCGTAGCGCGGGTAGCTGTAGTTAGGTAACTTCGCCTGTGGTAATGCGCGTGATGACCCGTGCGCTTGTACCGGAAGTTTTTTGCTGCCGACAGAGTTAACAAAGTGGAAACATTAAGAAACGTGGTTGTTACTCAATGAGTGGGTCACTATCGATCGCCGCCCGCGCGGCGTACATCCTTCGAGACAACAGCAACGGCCTGATCACGAAGGCCGCTCCTTCCCTCTACCCCCATCAGTGGAGCTGGGACGCCGCGTTCAACGCGGTGGGCCTGGCCACGATCGACTTGCCGCGTGCCCGGCTTGAGCTCGACTCGCTCTTCGCCGGACAGTGGCGCAACGGCTTGCTCCCGCACATCGTCTTCGACGCCGCCGCCGACGGCTACTGGCCGGGCCCCGCCCAGTGGGAGTGCACGGCGCACAACGAGGAAGCCCCGTCGGCGCCCGCGACCAGCGGAATCATTGACCCGCCAGTGCACGCGATCGCCGTCGACCGGATCCTGGCGGTGGCCGAGCGGGCTGGCGGCGCCGAGCTTGAACGGACCTGGGCGTGGGCGGCCGACATCTACCCGCGGCTGCTCGCCTGGCACCGGTTTCTGCACAGGGACCGGGCCGACAAGGAAACCGGGCTGATGACGCTGTTCCACGGCTGGGAGTCGGGTACCGACAACTCCCCGCGCTGGGACGCGCCCTACGCCGACGTTGAGGTGGGTCCCGGTCTGCCGCGCTACCAGCGCAAGGACAAGGGACATGTGTCCAACGCCGACCAGCGGCCGACCGACCGCGAGTACGACCGTTACCTGTGGCTGGTCGAGGAGGCGAAGCGGGCCTCCTACGACGCCGGGATGCTGCGCCAGACTGGTTCGTTCCAGGTGGGCGACGTGCTGTTCACCGCGATCTTCGCCTCCGCTTCCGACTTGCTCGCGTCCCTGGCGGCGCGCCTGCGAAAACCCGCTGACGCCGCTGAGCTCAAGGACTACGCCGCCCAGGCTCGGGCGGCTGTTTTCTGCCACGTCGACGAGGTCTCTGGCCTGGCCGCCGATGTGGACCTGCGAAGCGGGAAGTGGCTGAAGACGGAAACTATCGCCGGGTTCGCACCGCTGATCGCCGGAGGGATGCCGCTTTCCATGCGCAAGCGGCTCATCGACCTGCTCATGGGGCCGCGCTGGGCCGGGCACCCGTCGTTCAGGTACGCGCTGCCCCCGTCCACCTCGCCGTGCTCGGCCGCGTACAACCCGGACTGCTACTGGCGGGGCCCGGTCTGGCCGGTCTTCACCTGGCTGCTCACCTGGGCGATGGCCAGGTCGGGCGACTACGGCGTCGCCGCCGACCTGCGGGCCGCCTCGCTTGAGCAGCTCGGCGACGAGACGTTCGCCGAGTACTACCACCCGGTGACTGGCGCTCCGCTTGGCTCGCTGCGTCAGTCCTGGACGGCCGCCGCCGCCCTCGACTGGCTGCTCGACGAGGAGTAACGGCGCGCGTTCGCCGGCTTGGCGGTCAGACCGCTGAGCCGGCGGGCCACCCGGCCAGCGTGCTCACGGTCCCGTCTAGGCCCACCAGCCGGGCGGGAAGCTGGAGGCTGGTCAGCCACGGCAGCGCCTGACGGCCCCTGATGATCGCCGCGGTCGCCGCGGTGTTGGCGTCGGCGCAGCTCGCGGCGGCCACCGAGACCGTACGCCAGACCGGGGCAGCGGGACGCCCGGTGCGCGGGTCGAGTATGTGGTGCAGCACGTCACCGCCGCGCCGCCAGCGGCGGGCCGCGGTCGACGACGTGGCCAGGCCGCCGTCGCGGATTGTCACCACCTGGCTTGGGCCAGCGGGCGGTTCGCCGGGCAGCGCCGTGAAGTCCTGTACCCGTATCCGCCAGCCGTCCGCTGGCGGTTCGCCCGCCACCGACGTATCGCCGCCCAGGCTGACAAGGACGCCGACGCCGAGGCTGGCGGCGATCCGCGCGGCGGCGCGGTCGGCCGCCCACCCCTTGACGGTCGCGCCGAGGTCCAGCCGCACCCCCGCGGGCACCGTGAGCCGCCCGGTCGCGGCATTCACCCGGACCGAACGCCAGCCCGGAATGACACGGACACCCACTCCCCCGGACGGCGCCCCGGCGAGCGAGGCCTGGTCGGGCACGGGCTGGCCGGGCGGTGTGAGCTCGGCGAAGTCGCGGTCGTAGCCCAGGTCCGCGAGCACGCCGCCGACCGTCGGGTCCACGTCGCCGTCGGTCAGCTGGGCGGCCCGCAGGGAGACCGCGACCGCTTCGGCCAGCAGCGGGCTCACCGACACGGTGATCTCCCGGTCGGCCCCGCTGGCCGCGTTCCCCACCGCCACCAGCTCGGAGTCAGGCCGGAAGCGGCTGCAGGCCAGGTCGAGGGCGTCCAGGTCCGCTTCGAGCAGTTCCCTGGCGGCGCCGGCCGCGGCCGGCTCGGTCACCACCAGCTGCACCAGCATGCCGAGGGCGGTCCAGGCGGCGAACCCGGTCTCGGGCTGCACCGCGGTCACGTCCCGCCCGAGGTGGACGTGCCGTCGCCGCTGCTGCCCTGCGGGTTGCTCGACGGTGACTGCAGGCTGCCGGAGTCGCTTGACGAACTGCTGCTGCCTGAGGAACCGCTGTCCGATGAGCTTCCGCTGCTGCCTGAGCCGCTGGTCCCTGAGCTTGACGTGCCCGAGCTTGAGTTGGATGACCCGGTTGAGCTTGAGTTTGATGACCCGGTCGAGCTTGAGCTTGATGACCCGGTTGGGCTTGACGACGAGCCGGTCCCGGTAGTCGTGACGGCCGCGTGGCTGGATCCTGGCAAGAGCACCGCGACCGCGCCTGCCGCCAGCACGCTGGCGGCCGACACCGTCACGGTGGCGGTGGTCAGCCGGCGCCGTCCGCGTGCGCGCTCGGCCACCGCCTGCGCGACCCGGCGCGCTGGGTTCGGTTCCTTCGGGCTGTTCACGTCATTAGTCTTACACGCCCTGCTGGAGGCGCTTTCGGAAGAACATCTGAGGATGTTCTGAGAGCGCGGGCGTCCGCGGGGTACGGCCCGGGCCGGGCTGTGCGGACGGGAAACCGGCCGCCGCGATGCTCGCGGCACCAGCGAGTTCTGGGAAGAGGACGTCAGCTGGTGACGTCGGCCGAGGTGAAGCGGGCCCAGGCGATGCAGAGGAAAACGGCCGCGTAGACGGCGAACGACGCCAGCCCGTGCAGCAGCGTGGTGGTGTCGACCGGGTTGCGCAGCAATGAGTCGAACGACAGCCACCAGTGCGTCGGCATGTACGGGAGGACGGGCGCGAACTGCGGGATGTTGTCGACCACCTCGCTGGCGACCACCAGGATCATCACCGCCGCGATCGCGCCGATCGCGTGCTCGGTGAACGTCGAGACCGCCAGGCCGATCGCGCCGAGCGCGGCCATCGCCGCGCACACGTACAGCGTCACCCACAGCACGTGCACCAGGCCGTCGGCCAGCGACACGGTGCTGCCGGAGAGCAGCGTCACCGGCCCCGCGCCGAACAGCGCCACCCCGACCACCAGCGCCACCACCGAGACGACGAACGTCGCGGCCACCGCCCAGACGACGATCGTCGCGTACTTGACCGCGAGCAGCCTGGTCCGGCCCGCGGGCACCGCGAGCAGGTAGCGCAGCGTGCCGTAGCCGGCCTCGCCGGCGATCGCGTCCCCCGACACCACCGCCACCACCACCGGCAGCACCAGGATCAGCAGCAGCGACAGGGCGACGAAGGTGAGGAACACCCCGTTGCCTGCCAGCTGGCTGAAGTAGGCCGCGCCGCTTGAGCTCGGCCCGCGGCCGCCGCCGCCCTGCGGCGCCGCGGCCTTCAGTCCGATGCCGATGAGCAGCGGGAACAGCGCGGTAACAAGGAGCAGCATCTGGTTGCGACGCCGGAAGAAGGTGATGCGCAACTCGTTGGCGAAGAACCGCAGGCTATTCAGAACGGGCGCGGCTTTCACCGGCCGGTCCTCCGTCTCCGGCACGGCCGGGAGCACAAGCTCATCGTTCGACATCGAAGCCCTCCCCGGTCAGCCCGACGAAGAGGTCTTCCAGGCTGGGTGCCTCGACCGTAAGCGCGCGGACGCCGACCCCGGCGTGCACCAGCTCAACGGTGACCTTCTCCGGGGCGGTGCCGCCGAGTTCGGCGGTGATCAGCTCGTCGCCAGGTACCGGGTCGGTCAGCCCGAGCTTCGCGAAGACCTCGGCCGCGGCGGCCACGTCCCCGGTGCGCACCGCGACCCGGGGCGCGGCGGTGCGGCGGAGCTCGGCCAGCTCGCCCTGGAACACCAGCTTGCCCAGGCGCATCACGCCGACGTGGGTGGATACCTGCTCGACCTCGGCCAGCAGGTGCGAGGAGACGAACACGGTGATCCCCTCGGCCGCGATCTGCCTGACCAGCAGCCGGACCTCCCTGGTTCCCTGCGGGTCGAGGCCGTTGGTCGGTTCGTCCAAGATGATGAGATCGCGCGGCACCAGCAGCGCGGCCGCGATCGCCAGCCGCTGCTTCATGCCGAGGGAGTAGTTGCGGAACCGCTTCCTGGCGGCCGCGGTGAGCCCGACGCGTTCCATCGCCTCGCCGATCCGCGCCCGCGCGGTGCTGGCCGACGCGGTCCGGTCGGCGGCGTCGTAACGGGCCAGGTTGGCCCAGCCGGACAGGTACGGGTAGAACGCCGGGCCTTCCACCAGCGAGCCGACCCTGGACAGCACCCGGACCGCGCCGTCCGGCATCGGCACCCCGAGCACCGC
>DASYAD010000325.1:0-15243 GCA_036501515.1 Trebonia sp.
GACGGCCGCTCGCGGCCGGTGCCGCCGCATGTCTCGCAGGGCACTTGGCCGGCCTTGCAGCCGGGCGCAGCGCAGGGGCCTGTGTCCTCGCCGAACTCGTCGATGACGCGGCCTTCGCCGTCGCAGGCCTCGCAGTGCTGGGTTTTGTTGCCGTCGCACATCATGCACAGGCCCTGGTGGTCGCCGTCGCAGTTAGTGGCGCGGCAGGCGAGGCAGACCGTCCTGGCGCGGGTGCCGAAGCAGGTGCTGCAGGCGGCGGGGTCGCGCGGCGGGCCTGCCCAGGTGCCGTCTGGCCCGGAGGGGAAGCAGCATTCGTCCAGCTGCCACTGCGCGGCGAGGGGATCGCCGACCGGGGTCATCGGCTGGTGGCAGGCAGTGCAGCGCGGCTTGAGGCCGGAGCGGTCGGGGACGATCATCCGGGCCGCGCGGCCGGTCCGGGGATCGGCGTGCCCGTCCTGGCACTGGTGCCAGCGGGCCGTGGTCCAGGTGGCTGGCGTGATGGTCACCCGGCGAGCATGGCAGCAATCAAAAGCGGCTGCCTGTCGTCCGACCGGCAAAGCAGCCGGTCCGCGGGAAGCAGTGGACCAACCAAGGAGCTTCGGCTGAGGCATCGCCGGGCCGCCGCCGGCCTGCCCGGCGGACCTGTAACCGGGCGTTAACGACTCGGCACGCCAGCGGAAATGCGCGGTCACGATTGTCGGGACATGATCCCGGTTTCCTTGAGCGGCGGAGTCGAGCCGGGAGCGCGCACCGGTACCAGTGTCAACGGCCATCCCGTGGTTGTCTGGCGCGGGCACGACGGCGCGGCCCGGGCCTGGACAGACCGCTGCCCGCACCGGGGCATGCGGCTGAGCTTCGGTTTCGTTCGCGGTAACGCCCTCACGTGCATCTACCACGGCTGGTCGTTCGGCGACCAAGACGGTCAGCCAGGCGGCCAGTGTCTCGCGGTTCCCGCGCATCCCGGCTCGACTCCGCCGGCGAAAGCGGTGGTCCCGGCCCTCCCGGTGGCCGAGGCGCTCGGCATGATCTGGGTCGGCGACGGTCCCGGCGACACCCAGCCGCCGCACGGCGCCATGCTCGACCAGCAGGAGGTGCACCCCGTGCGCAGCGTCACCGTGCGCGCGCCGGCCCACGCGCTGCGGTCGGCGCTCGAGGCGACGCTGCCGCCAGGGGCGGAAACGGCGGAGACGCCGCAGGCCGCTGAGACCTGGTCGGCGGGCGGCGGCATCATCACCTTCAAGGGCGCGGCGGCACTGGTGATCGCGGCGATCCAGGAACGCGGCGACGGGACGTCCGCCGCGCACGTCGTCACGACGGACGCCGATCTGGCCGCCCGCCGCGCGCTGTGCGAGTGGGCCGCTCTGGTCCGGGATCACCTGGCCGCGGCGGTGCTGCCGTGATCCTTTACGACAACGTGCTCGACGCCGACGCTTACCCGGTGCGGCTGCTGCTGTCGGGGCTCGGCCTCGGCTGCGACCGGGTCACGATCGACTCCTCCCCGCTGGCACTGCGCGGACTCGGGCCCAGGGGACCGGTCCTCGAAGACGACGGGGAGCGCGTCACGGGAGCGGCGGCCGTGCTGCGCCACCTGGCGGCCCGCTACGCGCCGGACTGGCTGCCCGGTTCTCCCGGTCCAGGCGTCTCCTGGCTCGCCACGCTCACCAGCCCGCGCTTCGCGCCGCGCCAGGCCCGGCTGCTCGCCCTGTTCACAGATACGGGGGCGCCGCCTGGCCTGGTCGAGGAGGCCGCCCACCGGCTGCAGGACATGGACGACCACCTGACGCTCGGCGAGTTCGACGGCCTGGCCTGGTTCGCGGGGGACCGGCCGACGATCGTGGACCTGGCCGCGTTCGGCCCGGCCGCGCTCTGCCACGACTACGGCGTGGAGCACGACGCGTTCCCCGCGCTGCGCCGCTGGATCGCCCGCGTCCGCGCCTTGCCCGGGTTCGTCCCGATGCCTGGCGTCCCTCAGTTCTACTAACGCGCGCGGAAAGGATCCGGCCTTGCGGCAGACAGCGGTGGACGCGGTGATCGGCGGCCTCAAGCGGGCGGGCGTGAGCGTCGTGTGCTACCTGCCCGACTCGCTGCTCAAGGAGCTCTACCCGGCCCTTGACGCCGATCCAGGTCTGCGCACGGTGCGGGTCACCAACGAGGGGGAGGGTGCCGCGGTCTGCGGCGGTGTCTTCCTGTCGGGCAAGCGCGCGGCCCTGGTGATGGAGAACTCCGGTGTCCGGGCGGCGGCCGAGCCTCTCGCACGGCTCGGCCTCGGCGCCGGCATCCCGGTGATCATGCTGATGAGCTACCGCGGCGAACTCGGCGAGAACAACTGGTGGGCGATACCGCACGGCATCACCATGGAGCCGGTCCTCGACGCGCTGCGCGTCCCCTACCGCGTAGTGCGCGAGGAGGAAAAGATCGAACGGGCCATCACCGACGCCTACGCCTGGTCCTACGCGAGCTACCACCACGCGGCGGTCGTGCTCGGCGGCGACGTGGTCCGATGAGGCGTTACGACTGCATGACCGCGCTGGCCGCCCTGCTCAGCGGCGACGAGCTCGTCATCGTGTCCCTCGGGTCGAGCGTGGACGAATGGTACAACGCGGCGCCGAAGATGCGGGCCGCCAGCCTGTTCCAGCAGCAGCTCGGCTGCGTCACCGCCGAGGCCCTCGGGCTGGCGATCGGACTGCCGCACCGGCAGGTCATCTCCCTCGACACCGACGGCGGGCTGCTGTTCAACCTCGGCATCCTGGCCACCGTGGGCAACGAGCAGCCGCCGAACCTGCTCGTCGTGGTCTGGGACAACGAGTGCTACCAGTCGATCGGCGGCCCGCCCACGCACACCGCCTCCGGGCGGGTTGACCTGGCGGCGATCGCCCGCGGCGCCGGGGTGGACGACGCGGGCACGGCCCGTACCGTCGAAGAGTTCACCAGGCTCTGCCAGCGGGGCCTGGCGGCCGGCCGGCCCTTCGTGATCGTCGCTAAGGTGGACCCGTCCGTCCCCCTGGACATCCGCCGTAAGCACAGCGACGGCCGCGAGGACAAGTACATCTTCGTCAGGCACGTCGAGGACACCGAGGGGATCGTCATCATGGGTCCAAGTGAGCACAACTGACATGGCGGCCTACGACTACGTCATCGTCGGCGGCGGCTCCGCAGGGAGCGTGGTCGCGTCGAGGCTGGCCGCCGCCGCGCCGGACGCCACGGTGCTGCTGATCGAGGCGGGCACGGACGGGCGCGGCGTCGCCCAGATCACCGACCCGCCGCAGTGGGGCAAGCTCGACGGCACCGCCCTCGACTGGGGATACCGCTACACCCCGGCCGGGCGGGTGGCAGGCCGCGCGATCCCCGTCCCCCGCGGCCGGGTCCTCGGCGGGTGCAGCGCGACCAACGCGATGCAGTGGTTCCGCGGGCACGCCGACGACTACGACGCGTGGGAGCGCGCCGGGGCGGCCGGCTGGAACTACGCCACGCTGCTGCCGTACTTCCGGCGCAGCGAGGACTGGGAGGGCGGCTCGTCCGCCCACCGGGGCGGCGGCGGCCCGATGCGGGTGACCCGGCCGAAGGACCCGCACCCGGTCGCGTCCGCCATGATCGAAGGCGCCGCCGAGCTCGGCCTGGCCAAGCTCGACGATCCCAACTCAGGCGACACCGAGGGCGCCACGCTCGCGAACCTGAACATCGCCGACGGCCGCCGGTTCAGCGTCGTCGACGGCTACCTGCCTGCCTGGGCCCCGCCGCCCGCCCCCGGCCAGGTCCCGGTGGGCGCCTCGACCCACGCGCCCGACCCGCCCGCGAACCTCACCGTGCTGACCGGATCGGTCGTGGTGCGGCTCGGTTTCGCGGCCGGCACCGCGGGCACCCGGTGCGAGTCGGTGTTCCACACCGTACGGGGGACGCTCAGGGAAACCGGCGCGCGCGGGTGCGTGGTGCTCGCGCTCGGCGCGTTCGGCACACCGGAACTGCTCGTCCGCTCCGGCATCGGCGACCCGGCGCAGCTGCGCGCGCTCGGGGTGCGGGTCACCGCGCCGCTGCCGGGGGTCGGCCGCAACCTGCAGGATCACCCGCTGCTCATGGGGATGAACTTCCGTGGCAGAGAGCGGCTCGGTCTCCCGCGCGACAACGGCGGCGGTGCGCTGATGAACTGGCGCAGCTCGCGGGCGCGCCGGCCCGACCTGCACGCGTTCGTCGTCCAGGGCAGGCACGCTTACCCCGACGGCGCGCAGCGGTACCGCCTGGCAGGCGACGCCGGCGTCTTCGCCATCTCCCCGGGACTGATGGGGTCCGTGAGCAAGGGCTGCCTCACCGTCCGCGACGTGTTCAGGTCCGGGCCCGCCGCGGTCGAGATCGACTCCGGGTTCCTCGCCGAGCGCGCGGACGTGGACGCCCTGGCCGAGGCGATGGAAACGATCATGGACCTGGCCGCGACCAGCGGGTACGCGGCGCTGATCGACAGGCCGCTGATGCCCGCCGGCCGGCTGTCGCGGGCGGACCGCGAGGCGTTCGTCAGGGAGAACTGCGCGACGTTCAACCACGCCTGCGGCACCGCCGCGATGGGCAGCGGGCCGGACGCCGTGGTCGACCCCGCACTGGCGGTCATCGGCGTCGACGGCCTGCGCGTCGCCGACGCTTCCGTGATCCCCGTCATCCCCACCGGAAACACCCAGGCCGCGGTCATCGCGATCGCCGAGCGGGCCGCCGACCTGATCACCGGTGCGGCCACCCAGTGAGAGCATCCCGAACGGAGGCGTGCGATGACCGACGACCCAGTGGCACTTGACGACTGGTACCCGGTGACCGACGCGGCCGACGCGCCGGCGTACACGACACGGCTGCTCGGGCACCCGGTCCGTATCGGGTTCACCGGCGACCGGGCCCGGGTCACCGCGCTCGCGCCGGACGGGCACGAGCTGCGCGAGCTGCCCGTCACCGAACGGTTCGGCCTGATCTGGACGACCCTTGGACGCCCGCGCAAGGACGTGTACGACTTCCCGGAAGCGCACGAGCCCGACCGCAGGTACCTCCGATGCGGGTGGGTCACGCTGCGCACCTCGGCGCCGAGGATCGTGGAGAACTTCCTCGACATGGCGCACTTTCCCTACGTGCACCCGGGCGTGCTCGGAGCGGAGCCGTGGACGGAAGTGGCCGGGTACGACGCCGAGATCCGGCCGGACGTCGACGAGGTATGGGCCACCAACTGCCAGTTCTTCCAGCCGCGTATCGCCGCCACCGAGTCCGGCGGCGCCTACGCGGCGCTCACGTACCGGGTGCCGTCGCCGTTCCAGGTGATGCTCTACCGCGTCTGCCCGACCGAGCCGGGACGGCTCGACGCGATCCTGCTCGCCGTGCACCCGCTCGACGAGCACCGGTGCCGCGCCCAGCCGGTCGAGTACCTGGTCGACGACCACTCAGCGGACAACGACCTGCTCAGCTTCGAGCAGGCGATCTTCCTGCAGGACCGGTTCATCGTGGAGAACCAGCGCCCGCTGTCGCTGCCGCTGCGCCCGGGCCCGGAAATCCCGGTCCGCGCGGACGCCGCCTCGATGACCTACCGGCGCTGGCTGCGTGAGAAGAACCTGACGTTCGGGGTGCTTGCCTGAGCGGCTATTCCCTGGGCAGCGAGCGCGGTGTGCTGCCCGCCGGCGCGTGCGCGGTCCCGTACTCGTAGGCGCACAGGGCCGCCGCCAGCGGCCGGACACCGCCGGGACGGCCCCGGACCAGCCGCGCGCCGGCCGGCACGCAGTGGCTGACGAGGGGAAGACCGTCAACCTCGCGCTGACCGACCCGGACTCCAACGAAGTCGTGCCGCGGACCGCCCCGGTGTACGCCGGCGACTTCATGCTCGCCTCGCAGGCCGACCGGGAACTGATCTTCTGCAATCCCGCTGGCGGGCATCAGTCGCTGACCGCGCCGCACCTGTCGAATGCCGTCGACGACAGCGCCTGGGCGACCAGGAGGCACGGCGCGCTCTACGTCACCGACGGGACGGACGACACGGTTGACGTGGTGTCCGGTGGGTTCACCGTCGGCCAGATGTACTCGTCGGTGACTCCGTGCGACGCCGCGAACGCTCCCGCCACCTGCCCCCGGTTTCCCTGACAACAACCTGGCCACCACCGGCATGCGGACCGGGATGCTCACGCCGGTTATGCTCACGCCGGTCATGCTCACCGGTGCGGTGCCGCACAGCAAGGGCATGATCTTCGTCCCGTAACAGCCGCCACCACGCTCAGGGGCCCGGACGGAGATTCCGTCCGGGCCCCTGGCCCGCTGACCGGGTTACGCCGGGCCGATCTGCAGGTTGCCGCCCTCGGTGCTGACGCTGATCGAGCTAGCCGCCCCCGGGCTGGTGGCGACCGACACCGACTGGGGCGATCCGCTGCTGTCGGCGGTGACCGCGTACGGGCCGCCCGGCACCGCCACCGTCGCGTTGCCGCCTCCGGTCCGCAGCCGAACCGAGGCCGGGGCAGCGGTGAAGCCGAGGGACCCGTCGCTGCCGCCGGTGTCGACGGAGGCCGAGGCCGAGGTGAGCCCCGAGGCCGTCAGCTGGCCGCCGCCCGTGTCCGCGGTCAGCGCGCCGGTGACGTCGTTCGCCTGGACGTCGCCGCCTTCAGCGGTCACCGCGAGCGGGCCGCGGATTGTCGTCGCGCTGACTGGCCCGCCGCCGGAATCGATCGTGGTCGCCCCGGCCCCGGTGACGGTCACGCCGCCCCCTTCGCCGCTGACCGTCAGCGGACCGCTGATGGCGGAGGCGTAGACGGGGCCGCCGCCGGAATCGAGATAGGCCGACGGAGCGCCTGACACCGTGATCCCGCCGCCCTCAGCGTGCACCGTGAGCTTGCCGGCGACGCCGTCCGCGCTGACCGGCCCGCCGCCTGAGTCCAGGTCCGCGGCGGCCGTGGTCTTGTTGACGGTGATGTCCCCGCCTTCGGCGTTCACCGACAGCGGCCCGCTGATGCCTGACGCGAACACGGAGCCGCCGCCGGAGTCGACGGTGGCCGCGCCGGTGCCGACGAGCGTCACCTGGCCGCCGTCGGCCACCGCGTTCACGGTGACGCCGGCCGGCACGGTCACCGCGAAGGCGACCGAGCAGTCGAACGTCGCGCAGGCCGGCGCGCTGAGCGTGAGCAGCCCGTGAGACACGCCGTGGGTCACGGCGGGCGGACTGCCGTCGAACGAGTTGAACGTCACCGCCTCGGCGACCTGGGCCGGGCCGTTGCCGGGCACGGTCGTGACCTTGATCGGGGCGCCGTAACTCTGCACGCTCAGCGCGGTGACCGGGCCGGCGACGGTGAACATCCGCGTCGGTACCGCCGACATCGAGACGGGCTGCCCTGACGGTGAGTGGAGGACGGCGAACGTGCCGATGGCGGTGAGCACGCCGAGGGCTGAGACGGTCAGGGCGCCGCTGAGGCGCCAGATCCAGCGGCCGCGGGTCGCCTGGGTGCCGCCGGGGGCGGTTAGCGGTTGCATGGCAGGTCCACCGTTAGCAGGGTCGGCCCGCCGGGCGGGCTGTCGATTTCGAAGGTGCCGTCGACCGAGGCGGCGCGTCTGGCCAGGCCGGTCAGGCCGGTGCCGCCCGCGGCGTCGGCGCCGCCGATGCCGTCGTCGGTGACGATGACGTGCAGCCGGTCGCCAGCCCGCTGAACGAACACGGCGGCCTCGGATGCCTGCGAGTGCTTGGCGATGTTGGCCAGGCCCTCGGAGACGACGAAGTAGGCGACCGCCTCGATGACCGGGGCCGGCCGGCGCGGCAGGTCCACCGTCAGCCGGACCGGGATCGGCATCCGGGCGGCGACCCCGGACAGCGCCGCGTCAAGTCCGCGGTCCTCGAGCACGGCCGGGTGCAGGCCGCGGATCAGGTCCCTGAGCTCGGCCAGAGCGGCCTTGGCCTCTTCGTGTGCTTCCGCGATCGCCCGCTTGGCCTCATCCTCAGAACCGGCCTGGGCCCGGGCCATGCCCAGGTTCATCGCGAGTGACACCAGCCGCTGCTGGGTGCCGTCGTGGAGGTCACGTTCGAGGCGGCGCCGCTCGGCGTCGGCCGCGTCGACGACCCCGGCCCTGGTCTCCGTCAGCTGCTCCACCCGGCTGGCGAGCTCGTCCGCGCGGCTCGGACCGAGCAGCCCGCGGGCGGCCCTGATGTCGAGCGCGCGCACTCCGCTCCCGATCCAGGGGGCGGCGAACAAGGTGGCGGCGCTGAGCACGATCAGGATGATGTCGACCGGGTGGTGCAGCGGCTGGTTGCCGGGAGAGGTGAACGCGCCAGTCGCCGGCGCGGACTGCGGCCTGCCCCAGAAGACGGCGCAGGCCACGATGACCGCGATGGCGGCCGGCCACAGCATCACGGCGACGGCCGCCGCCACCGCGAGCACCGGCGCGATCAGCACGTGGTAGCCGAGCTGCCGCCAGGTTGGCTGCGACCGGACTTCGGCGATGAAACCGTTCCAGGTGAGCCGTCCCCGCTTCGGCTGCGGCGGGATCTCGACGCCGGCCGTGACCCGCATCCGGTGGCGGTGCACGCGGGTGAGCGCGGGGGACACCCAGAGGATCATCGCCGCCGCGGCCAGCAGCGGAAGCCACAACCGCACGGTGACGCTGCCGGAGTCGCGTGAGGCGGTCCACTGGACCAGTGAGAGGACGAGGAGCGCCCCCACGAGCTGCACCGGGATCCCGGCCGCGAGGTAAAAGGCGTCGATCCAGGCGCGCGGTGACCACGGCAGGCGGCGGTGCCGCCTGGCGGGCGCCGCCTGATGACTGCCGACCGTGATGTCCATGGCTCCCACGCTATTCGCCGTCCACGGGACGCGCCCATACAGCGCGGTCCCGTTCCGTGGTGTAGCTGGCTGCACCCTCAAGTCGGAACCGCCGGCTACTGCGTGCAGCCGTGCCCCGCTGTCATCGTTACCGCCATGACCGAGAGACTGCAACCGGGCGTGCTCGCCGCGCCGGACGACGTAATCAGCCTGAAGGGCGTGACCAAGGCCTACCGGGCAGGCACGCTGCCCGCGCTAGACGACGTCACCATCGGCGTGGCCGACGGCGAGGTCGTCGCGATCATGGGTCCGTCCGGCAGCGGAAAGTCGACCCTGCTCAACCTCATCGCCGGCCTCGACCGGCCCACTACCGGCACGGTCACGGTGGCCGGGCAGCGGATCGACCACCTGGGCGAAAGCGCGCTCGCACGGTTCCGCGCCCGCCACGTCGGCATGATCTTCCAGTTCTTCAACCTGCTCGACGACCTCACGGTGGAAGACAACGTGCTGCTCCCGGCCCAGCTGGCGGGCGCCCCGCGGCGCAAGGCGCGCGCACGCGCGGGGGAGCTGCTGGCCCGGCTCGGCCTGGAAAAGCACCGCGACGACTACCCGGCCCGGCTGTCCGGCGGTCAGCGGCAGCGGGTCGCGATCGCGCGGGCCCTGGTCAACTTCCCCGAGCTGCTGCTGGCCGACGAGCCGACCGGCGCGCTCGACACCGCCACCGGCCAGGAGATCGGCCGCCTGCTCAGCGAGCTGAACGAGGCGGGCCAGACGCTGGTCCTCGTCACCCACGACCCCGCGCTGGCCGCCCGGCACGCGGCCCGCACGATCAACCTCGTCGACGGGCGGGTGGCCGGCGGCCGGCTGGCCGCGGCCGGGACGGGGAACCGGGCATGAGCGGCCGCGGCGCACCGCCGGTCTCGGCGGCAGGCGCCAGGCCGGCCGGCCCCGCGTACCGCGAGGACGACGGCTACCCGCGGGAACGCCGCGGTGCGGGCAACTGGCTGAGCGTGGTCCGCACCGCGTCAGGCGGCATGCTCAGGCACAAGGTCCAGGCCGTGGTGATCGTCGCGGTGCTGTTCATCGCGACCGCCTCCGCCACCCTCGGCCTGGCCCTGCTCAACGCCAGCAGTTCGCCGTTCGGCCAGGCGTTCGCCGCCCAGCACGGAGCCGACGCCACGGTCACCGCGAACCCCGGCCGGGCGAGCGCCGCCAAGCTCGCGGCTACCGCGCACCTCGCGGGGGTGACGGCGCTGGCCGGGCCGTTCGACGCCACATCGGTCAAGCTTGACTTCCAGGGCGAGCCCTGGGGACAGAACACCCTGGTGGGCCGGGCCGGTCCCGGCGGGCCAGTCGACGACCTGGTGCTCAGTTCCGGGCACTGGGCCGACGGTCCAGGCCAGGTCGTCCTGGCCACCAACTCAGCCCCGGGCGTCGATCCCCAGGGCTACGTGGGTCCCGGCGGCCCCGTGATCGGCAGCACGCTGACGGCGTCAGGCCTGCCCGGTCAGCCGGTGCTCACCGTGGTTGGCTTCGCCAACTCGGTGACCGGCACCGCCGACGGCTGGGTCACCCCGGGCGAGCTGACGGATCTGCTCGCTCCGGGCAGCCAGCCGACCGCCCAGCTGCTTTACCGGTTCGCCAGCGCGGGCACAGCCGCGCAGCTGCGCTCGGACATGGCCGCGGTGACCGGGGCGCTGCCGGCCGGGACGGTCGAAGACTGGGGCTCCTGGCTCAGCGTGCAGCAGTCGGAGGGCAGCAACGCCGCGATCATGGAGCCGTTCGTGCTCGCGTTCGCGCTCATCGGCCTGGTGATGGCGGTGCTGATCGTGGGCAACGTGATCAGCGGCGCGGTGATCGCGCAGTACCAGCGGATCGGCGTGCTCAAGTCACTCGGCCTCACCCCCGCCCAGGTGGTCGCCGTCTACCTGAGCCGCATCGGCTGGCCCGCTCTGGTCGGCTGCGTCTTCGGGGTGGCAGGCGGCTACCTGCTCGCCATCCCCGTGCTGAGTGACTCCGCGAACGCCTACGGCGTCGGCCACCAGGGGGTACCCCTCTGGGCGCTGCTCCTGGCGCCGGCCGGGCTGCTGGTCATCACCCTGCTGGCCGCGTTCGGCCCGGCGCTGCGGGCCGGCCGGCTGTCGGCGGTGGAGGCGATCGCGGCCGGCCGCGCGCCGGGCGCCGGGCGGGGCTACGCCGCCCACCGGCTGGCCGCCAGGCTCGGGCTGCCCCGCCCCGTCAGCCTGGGGCTGGCGGCGCCGTTCGCCCGCCCGGCCCGCACGCTGGTGACGCTGGCCGCGGTCGCCTTCGGCGCCACCGCGGTGATCTTCGCGACCGGGCTGCACTCCTCGCTCGACCGGGCGCAGGCCGCCCAGACGCTGGCGGCCACGGTCCCGGTCCAGGTCTGGCAGAACAACCCGGGGGCCGGGCCGAACCAGGTGCCGAGCACCGCCCAGTTGGCCGACGCCGCCGCGGCGCTGAAAACGCTGCCGGGCACCGCACACCAGAACGCCGAATACCACGCGCCGGTCAAGGTCGTCGGCCTGTCACAGGACGCCCTGGCGCTGGCGTTCGACGGGCCAAGCGACTGGATGGGGTACGCGCTGATCTCCGGCCACTGGTACGACGGGCCGGGACAGGTGGACGTCAACACGACGTTCCTGACCGCCACCGGCCTCGCCGTTGGCGACTCGGCCACGGTGTACACGGGGACGGTGACCACCAGGGCCGTGCCAGTCACCGTGCGCATCGCTGGAGAGATCTTCGACCCGTCCGGCGAGCCGCGCGTCTTCACCGGCGCCAGCACCTTGCCGGGCGCCGCGACCAGCCAGAACTTCGACCAGTGGAACATCGGCCTCAAGCCGGGCACGACCGCCGCCGCGTACAGCCGCGCGGTCAGCAGGACACTCGGCGGTAGCAGCCCCTTCATGGCGGGCCCGCCAGGCGGCGGCCAGTTCTACGTCATCGCCAGCGCCCTGATCGGCCTGCTGTCGCTGATGGTCGCGATCGCGGCCGGGCTCGGCGTGCTCAACACGGTGCTGATGACGACCAGGGACCGGGTGCACGACCTGGGCGTGTTCAAGGCACTCGGCATGCGGCCAGGCCAGGTGCTGGTGATGGTGGTCTGCTGGGTCGTCGGCCCGGCGCTGATCGCGGGGGCCGTCGCGGCGCCCGCCGCGGTGCTGCTCAACACGGCCACGCTCCGGGCGATGGCCGCCACCGCGCACACCGGGGTCCCCGCGAGCTTCACCGACGTGTTCCCCGACGTGCGCCTGGCGCTGCTGTCGCTGGCCGCGCTCGGACTTGCGGTCGTCGGCTCGCTGCTGCCCGCGGCCTGGGCCGCCCGGGCGCGCCCGGCGACGGCCCTGCGGGCCGAGTAGGCGCGGAGTAGGGTGACGGACATGACGGGCGAGCGGCGGCTCCGGGTCGTGATCGGCGAGGACTCGGTGCTGCTGCTGGCCGGCCTGGTGAAGCTGCTGGAGAGCGGCGGGTTCGAGGTGGCCGCGACGGCAGGCGACGGCGACGCGCTGGTCGCCGTCGTCGAGCGCGAGCAGCCGGACCTGGTGATCGCCGACGTCCGGATGCCGCCGACGCACACCGACGAGGGCATCAGGGCGGCACTCGCCATCCGCGGCCGCTGGCCGGGCATCGCCATCCTCGTGCTGTCACAGTACGTGGAGGAGCGGTACGCCGCCGACCTGCTGTCGGCCAACACCAGCAGCGTCGGTTACCTGCTGAAGGACCGGGTCGCCGACGTCACCGAGTTTCTCGACGCCCTCCGCCGTGTCGCGGCCGGCGGGACCGCACTCGACCCCGAGGTCGTCGCCCAGCTGCTGCTGCGCCGCGGCGCCGACCCGATCGCCGCGCTCACCCAGCGGGAGCGCGACGTGCTCGCGCTGATGGCCGAGGGCCGGTCTAACCCCGAGATCGCGGCCACCCTCGTCATCACCGAGAGCGCGGTCTCCAAGCACATCAACTCGATCTTCGCCAAGCTCGGCCTGCACCAGGGCGACACCGGCCACCGCCGCGTCCTCGCCGTCCTCCGCTACCTCGGCGCCACCCCGTCTAGCTGATCGTCGGGTACGCCCGGCGTTTCCCTTCGACCACACCTTCGAACTGAGGCACAATGGAAGGCATGGACGAAGCCGGCACTGCAGCGAAGCTGCCCTCCCGGTGGGCAGGTGTCGGTTCGAAGCTGCCGCCTTCGCTCGGCCTCCTGACGGGCCCCGCTGGGGGAACGGTGCAACTGCCCGTCGATCTCGCCTGGGCAGGAGACAGGAACTTTGACCTGGCTGATCCGGTCCAGCGGTACCTGTACCACATGACCGTGCTGACAGCCGCCGTGACTCCCGAGCACTACACACGCTGGCTGAACGCGGAGCTGCTGCGATCTGAGTGGACAAGGCTGCGCCTGCCCACCGCCCTGCGTTCGATATGGCACGACCACTTTCCAGAGCTCGGCGCGGGCACCTGAAATGCTTGACGGTGATCACGCGCGGCTAGTGGAGGCCGTCCTTCCAGTCTGCGCCCAGTACGGATTAGCGCTGGCCGGACTGGACCTTGTGGAGACTGAACCCTGGTTCGATGACGATGACTAACGACGACAGCGATGATCCCTTCGGGCTGGCGCGGTTCACGGCGGCGCAGGACCGGGGCGGCACCTACCAGCGGGCGGTCGCCGAGCTGCGCGCGGGGGCCAAGGTCAGTCACTGGATGTGGTTCGTGTTCCCGCAGATCGCAGGCCTCGGGATGAGTCCCGTCTCGCGGGAGTTCGCTGTCTCCGGGCTCGGCGAGGCCCGGGCGTACCTCGCCCACCCGGTGCTCGGGCCGCGGCTGCGCGAGTGCGCCGCGATCGTCGCCGGCACCGAGGGACGGTCCGCCGAACGGATATTCGGGCCGGTGGACGCCGTGAAGCTGCGGTCGTCGATGACGCTGTTCGCCGCGGCGGCGGACGAGGCGGGCGGCCTCGTCTTCCGTGCGGTGCTTGCGAAGTACTTCGGCGGCGTCCCCGATGAGGCGACAGTAACTCGCTTGTTACGCTCTGTTGTCATGCGTATGGCGCAGCTGACCCGCGCCCTGCTCGTCGGGGCGATGATCACGGTCCTGGCCGTGCTGGTCCCGGCCGGGACGCCGCGGGCGGCCGCCGCGGCCGGGCACGCCCCGGTCCGCCAGCTGGCTGCGGTCCGTCAGCTCATCACGGTCACCGCCAGCTCCCGCAGCACCACGTTCGCGACATTCCGGGCCTACCGGGTGACCGGGACGAAACGGGTCCTCGTGTACGGGCCGTGGACGGCGCGGGTCGGCTACAACGGCATCGCGGCGCCGGGGGGCAAACGCGAGGGCGACGGCCGTACGCCCGCCGGCACGTACGGTTTCTCCTTCTTCTTCGGCGTCGACCCGAACCCCGGCGTCGCCTTCCCGTACCGCCACGCTTACACCTACGACTACTGGGACGACGATTCCGCCAGCCCCCGCTACAACGAGTGGGTCGACGCCGACGCGGTCAGCACCGGACGCGACCCGGAGCCGATGCACAACGTCCCCGCGTACGACTACGCCGCCGTGATCGCCTACAACACCGCCCGCACGCCAGGCCGCGGCAGCGCCATCTTCCTGCACGCCGGCACCGGCGGGGCCACCGCCGGCTGCGTATCGCTCCCGGTATCCGAGCTGCTCAAGGTGCTGCGCTGGCTGACACCGACGCAGCACCCGGTGATCGCCATCGGCGTGTCCTAGGCCCAGTCCATGGTCACGGCGCCGCTTCCGCCGGGAGGGGAGCCGGTTCATCCTGCTCAAGCGAGCCGAAGAAATGCGCGAGTTCCTCGTCGGTCATCAGCCGTGACCTGATCAGGAACCGCACGCCCTCGGGCGCCTCGACCGAGAAACCGCTGCCGAGGCCCTTGACCACGTCGACGGTGAGGTGGGTGTGCTTCCAGTACTCGTACTGCGATACGGACATCCAGAAGTCGACCGGGCGCTCGAGCCCCGCTATCTCCAGCTTGCCCACGAGCACGTCGGCTTCCGAGGTGATGAAGTCGCCGTTCGGGTAGCACATGGGCGACGACCCGTCACAGCAGCCGCCTGACTGGTGGAACATCAGCGGGCCGTAGGTAACGGTGAGCTGGCGCAGCAGTTCCGCTGCCTTCTCGCTCACCTCGACCCGGGTCAGTTCTGTCATCTCGCTGCTCCTTCCCCGCCCCCTGCAAGATCCGCATGCTGTTGTCGCCCTCGACCACCGTCGGGGTGACGTAGTAGCCGCCGGAGAGCTCGCCGCCCATGTCGGCGCGCTCCCCGCGAGTGAGCACCTTCGCGCCTTCCGCCTTCCCGATTTCCAGGTAGGAGAGGATCTTCTCCAGAGCCGTTCACGACGTTGACCACGCCGGCGGGCAGCAGGCCGGCGATGAGCTCGATGACCTTGAGCAGCGACCACGGCGTCTGCTCGGCCGGCTTGATGATGACGCAGTTGCCGGCCGCGAGCGCCGGGGCCAGCTTC
>DASYAD010000326.1:0-3835 GCA_036501515.1 Trebonia sp.
CTCACGGAACGCCGCGAACGCCTCGGCCATGTTGTCCCCGTAAACCCCGACCATCTGGGTCCGGTACTCGAGCTGGACCGCGTGCTGAAGCGATGGCGCGTCGATGTTCGCCCACACGCCCTCCTTGGTCATCCACACGCCGAATTCGCTGTTCGCCGCGATCTCCCCGGCCAGCTCGATCGCGGATGGCAGCAGCCGCTCGGGAGGGACCACCCGGTTGACCAGTCCCAGCCGCTCGGCTTCGGGAGCGTCGATCACGCGCGCGGTGAGCAGCAACTCCAGCGCTCGTCCCGCGCCCACGATCCGGGGCAGGAAATAGGACACCGCGACATCGCAGTTGGACAGCCCGATCTTCATGAACAGCGCGCCGAAGCGCGCCTCGGTGGAGGCGACGCGCAGGTCGCAGGCCAGCGCGAACCCGAGACCGCCGCCCACCGCGGGACCGTTCACCGCGGCGATGACCGGCTGGCGCAGCGAGTTCAGCGCGACCGCGACGCCGGTCAGGTATTCCTGCATGCCCCAGACCCGGCCGAGACGGCCGCGCCGCTCGTCGCCGGGCGCGATCGCCTCGTCCGGCTGGGTCAGGTCCGCGCCGGCACAGAACCCGCGGCCGGCGCCCGTCAGGATGACCACACGGCACTCAGGGTCCTCCCGGATGCCCGCGATCGCGCTCCACAGACCGTCGAGCAGCTCGCGGTCGATGGCGTTGAGCTTCTCCGGCCGGTTCAGGCGTAGCACCACGACGTCCCCGCGCGGGCGCTCGATCTCTACCACGCTCATGCTGCTGCCTTCCCGGCGGCCCACTCCCATGATTATAATTAATTTAATAGTTTAGTCGATATTCGAGCGAAGGGACTGCCCATGCCGGAAGCCGGTCCGGCCGAGCACGAGCTGCTGCGCCAGTCCGTCCGCGACTTCGCCACGAACACGTCGCCGGAAGCCGAGGTGCGGCGTCTCATGGCGACGCCGCACGGTTTCGACCGCGAGGTCTGGTCGGTCATGGCCAGCCAGCTGGGCCTGCAGGGCATGGCGATCCCCGAGAGGTACGGCGGGGCGGGGTTCGGCTGGACCGAGCTGGCCATCGTGTTCGAGGAGTTCGGCAGGGCGCTGCTCTGCGCGCCGTTTTTCGCGACGGTCGCGCTCGCCGTGCCGGCACTGCTCGCCAGCGATGACGAGGACGCGAAGCAGCGGTATCTGCCCGACATCGCCAGCGGCGAGCTCGTGGCCACCGTGGCCCTGCGGGCGAACGCGGCCGACGAAGTCACGGCCAGGGGCACATCCGGCGACGGATACGAGCTGCACGGCCGCCGGTCGCACGTCATCGACGGCTGCATCGCCGGACTGCTGCTCGTGCCCGCGCTCGGGCCGGAAGGCCCGGGCATCTTCGCCGTCGAGGGCGGCGCGCCGGGTCTCGCGCACGAGACGCTCCCGACACTCGACGAGACGCGCAAGCAGGCCGAGATCGTCTTCGACGGGTGTCCTGCCCGCCCGCTGGAGCCGGCCGGCGACGGCGCCGCGATGCTGGCGCGGGTCGAGCGCCTCGCCGCGGTCGCGCTGGCGTGCGAGCAGGTGGGTGGAGCGCAGCATTGCCTGGACGACGCCGTGGACTACGCGAGAGACCGGATGCAGTTCGGTCGCCCTATCGGCTCGTTCCAGGCGGTGCGGCACCGGTGCGCCGACATGCTGCTCGACGTCGAGTCGGCGCGGTCCGTGGCGGCCTGCGCGGTAGAGCTCGCGCCCGATGGCCCGCAGTTCGGCACCGCGGCGCACATGGCGAAGGCGTACTGCTCGGAGGCGTTCGTCCGGGTCGCGGCGGCGAACGTCCAGGTCCACGGCGGTATCGGCATCACCTGGGATCACTCGGCGCACCTGTACCTCAAGCGAGCCAAGAGTAGCCAGCTGCTGTTCGGGAACCCGCAGCAGCACCGGGCCGCCCTGGCCGCCCTGGTCCGGAGCGCGGCATGAGCGCTGCGCCCACGACGATGACCGGGCCGGAGCCGAGCGCCCCGGGCGCCCTGGCCGCCCGGGTGGAACGGCTGCTCGCCGAGGCGCCGTCACCCGGCGTCGACGGCGGAATCCCGTTCCGCGCGGCGCAATTCGAGGCCGGGCTGGCCTGGGTCAGCTTCCCGGTCGGGCACGGCGGGCTGGGACTGCCGTCTGGGCACCAGCTCGTGGTGGACCGGCTGCTGCGCGACGCGGGCGTCGAGCCAGCGAACCTGCGCAACCCGATCGGCTACGGCAACGTCGCCCCGGTGCTGGCGGCGTACGGCACGGACGAGCAGCGGCGACGCTACCTGCGCGCGTGCTTCACCACCGAGGACATCTGGTGCCAGCTGATGAGCGAACCGGGCGCCGGCTCCGACGTGGCGGGCATCGCGACCACCGCCCGCCGCGACGGCACGGGCTGGCTGCTGCGCGGGCAGAAGGTCTGGACGTCGCTCGCGCACGTCGCGCGCTGGGGTCTCGCCGTCGTCCGCACGGACCAGGACAAGCCCAAGCACGCAGGGCTGACCTGCTTCGTCGTCGATATGCACGCACCCGGTGTCGAGGTGCGGCCGCTGCGCATGCTCAACGGGAAGGCGGACTTCAACGAGGTATTCCTTGACGACGTTCCAGTCGCCGATGACAACCGGGTCGGCGAGGTGGGCGGCGGGTGGCAGGTCGTGCGGTCAAACCTGGACGGCGAGCGGGCAGCCTTCGGTGCCGAGGGCGACGAGCCGGATCCAGGCGAGGACCTGCTCGCGTGGTGGGCCCGCGCTTGCGTGGACGATCCGGTGCTCACGGACCGTGTGATGGCGGCGGTCATCCGGTCACGCGCCGCCCGGCTCACCGCCGAGCGGACGCAGCGCGGTGCGGCTGGCGGTGCGGTACACCCGGCCATCGTCAAGCTGCTGAGTTCCGAGGCGAAGCAGCACGCGCTGGAAGTAGCCCTCGACGCGCAGGGCGTCGCCGGCACCCTGTATGCCCCGGACGGTTACGCGCTCGAGCAGCCCGTCCGCGTCGGCATCATGCAGGGCGACCCCGCGGCCCGCTACCTGCGCGTCCAGGCGCTCACCATCGAAGGCGGCACGTCGGCGGTGCTGCGCAACGTGCTCGCCGACGCGGTGCTCGGCCTGCCCCGCGAACCGCGCTTCGACACCGGGATCGGCTGGCGGGAGATCCCTCGCAACGCCGGTGAGTACGAACGCAAAGTGCGCCGCCGATGAGCGAACAAACGATGGCCGAGTTCCTCGATCAGGCAACCCGCTTCCTCGACACCGCCGCCGGGCGGGCCCCCGCGGCCACGTCGCGGCCCTGGGGAGAAGGCCCGGACGGCACCGAACTGCTCGCCGAGTGGTCATCTGAGGAGGAGGCACGGCTCGTCACCGAGGCCCGGCGGTTCAAGGCGCTCGAGTACGACGCGGGGTTCGGCTGGATCGACGGCCCGGCTGTCTACGGCGGGCGGGGGCTCCCCCGGTCCTACCACGATGCGTACGCCAGCCTGCGGGAGCAGTTCGCGGTACCCGACCTGGCGGTCATGCGGCTGGGCCTGTCCATGACGGCGCCGACGATCCTCGCGCACGGCACCGAGCAGGTCAAGCGCGCCTACCTGCCGAGGCTGCACCGCGGTGACGTGATCGCCTGTCAGCTGTTCAGCGAGCCGGACGCGGGCTCCGACCTGGCCTCGCTGCGCGCGAGTGCCGTGCCCGACGGCGACGGCTGGGTCCTGCGCGGGCAGAAGGTGTGGACGACCAACGCGCACCTGAGCGACATCGGCGAGGTGCTCTGCCGCACGGACCCGCGCGCGCCCAAGCACCGCGGCATCACCGCGTTCCTGATCGACATGCACGCGCCC
>DASYAD010000327.1:0-1649 GCA_036501515.1 Trebonia sp.
GTAACGGATTGCCCGATATTTGGTTTAGACCGTTGGTATAGACCGCGGGCAATCTCGGGGCGCCAGGCAACCTCGGCGCCGCTCGAGCGTTTCAAAGACGTGGACACAGCGAACACGGATGTTCCACCGCACGCCACCGATGCGGTGACGGCGCTGTACGCCGAGCACGGCCTCCGCCTGGTCCGGCTGGCCGTCATCATGCTCGGCGACCGGGCCACGGCGGAAGACGTCGTGCAGGACGCCTTCCTCGGGCTGTATCGCCGCTGGGACAGCCTGACCGACAGCTCGCACCCGCTCGCCTACGTGCGTGCCAGCGTGATGAATGGGTGCCGGTCGGCGCTGCGCCGCAGGTCGCGTGGCGCCGCCGGCCTGTTCACCGAGCCGCCTGCGGAGTCCGCGGAGGCGCGGGCCCTGGTGGGCGAGGAGTACCGGGCGGTGGTGGCCGCGATCAGGCGGCTGCCGACCCGGCAGCGCGAGGCGCTGCTGCTGCGCTACTACCTCGACATGACCGAGGACGAGACCGCGCGGGCCATGGGGGTCAGCCGCGGCACGGTCAAGTCCGCCACGTCCCGCGCGCTCGCCGCGATCGGGCGAATCCTCAAGGAGGAGTCATGACTCCGGCCGAACGCGTGGTGCGCGCCGCCACGCGCGCCTACGGCGAAACCGTCACCGAGGTCCGGCCGCTCGACCTGACCGCTGCCGCCAAGCCAGGCGAACGGTACGTCCGTCTGCGCCGGAGGCGCCGCTTCCCCGCATGGATGGCACCTGTCGCAGCTGCGGCGGCCGTGATAGCGCTCGCGATCTCCCTGGTGACTCTCAGGACAACCCCGTCCCGGCCGGCTCCTGCCTCCGGCGGCGTGCCCCGGTACTACGCGGCTCTGATTCCGCAGCCCCCGCAGGGTTTTCAGAACAAACTGGCCGTGGGCGACACGTTCACCGGAGCGCGGCTAGCCACCCTGACGCCGGCCCGGGGCAACTCGTTCGCCGCCGTGACAGCGGCCGCGGACGACCGGACCTTCGTCGTCGCCACCCAGCCCATTGCCACTGGTGCTCCTGACAACCGGGTCCCGCCAAGAACGTGGTACCTGCTGCGGATCGCGCCAGGCGCCTCGTCTCAAGTGCGGCTGACCAGGCTGCCTATTCCGGACCTGAAGGGTGACGACCTCATCGCGGTCGCGCTCTCCGGTTCTGGCCGGGAACTCGCGGTGGGCTTCATCCCCGACTACGCGACATCACCCAAGTCGCCGGTACAGCTGCAGATCTACTCGGTGACGACCGGGAAGCTGGAGCGCGCCTGGTCAACCAGCGACCAGACCGTCTTCGGCGGCCCGGGCCGGGCCAGCATCGGGTCGGTGACCGCCACCGCACTGACGTGGGTCGACGACGACCGCGCCCTAGCGTTTCCCACGATCTCGACGGCCTCGAACCCGCGCAAACACGAGGACATCACGCACGAGACGATGCGACTGCTTGACATGTCGGCAGGCGGCAGCGACCTCATCGCGGCTAGCCGGGTCATCTGGTCGACGGAGGGCGTCTCCAATCCGTTCACCGGCGACTACAGCCAGCTGAGCTGCGCGAACACCTCCATCATCCCGATGCTCACCGCCGACGGGAAGACGATCGTGTGTGCCGCCGTCAAGCCCCTG
>DASYAD010000328.1:0-4292 GCA_036501515.1 Trebonia sp.
CCGGCCTTGCCGACCACGACGTCGGCGCAGCGCAGCCAGTCGGCCATGTTGCCGACGAAGCCGTGCGCGGTCAGCCGCCCGTCGCCGGCGCGCCCGGCGAGCCGGGCGACGCGCCGCTTCAGCGAGCGGTTGCGGCCGCAGATGACCGCCACGTCCACGTCGTCGGTCACGTCGAGGATCGCGGCGGCGCGGCGGCGCAGCCCGCCTGACCCTTCCGCTCCGCCCGTCAGCACGACGAGGAAGTCGCCGCTGACGCCGAGCTGCCGCTTGAGTTCGTGCCGCTCGGCCTCGCTGAGGGGCGGCTCGCAGAACTCGGCGGCCACCGGGAGCCCCAGCGGCACGTAGCGCTCGGCGGCCATCCCGTCCCGCGCGCAACTGGCGGCGATCTCGGCCGACGGCACGACGACCCGGTCGACGGCGGCGTCCCGCCACGACAGGTGAGCGGTGATCAGATCGGTGATCACGGTGATCACCGGGGCTAGGGGCCCGGCGAGGTCCCGGGCGCGGACGGCGGGATCGGCGGTCATCGGGTGGAACGCGACGATGAGCACCGGGCGGCAGTTCTCCGCGGCCCGGGCGACGCTGCCGTAGACGGGGGCCATGACCGTGCGCCGGACCGCGCTCAACACCTTAGGCGAGTCGCTGACCCGCCAGAACAGCCACCAGAGCCATGGGGTCAGCCGGATGCACGGCCCGTAGAGGCCGGCGAACCAGCGCAGCAGGCGGGGCACGTCGGGGCCGCGCAGCGGGTCCCAGATCACCGGGACGAACTGGCCGGGCAGCAGGTGCTCCAGGGCTTGGGCGACGGCGGCGGCGGCGCTGCGGTGCCCTCCGCCGGTGTCACCGATCAGGAAGAGCAATGGCAGGGGCGCCTGCTCAGGGCTGGCCATCAATCACCTTCGCCTGTTGTCTTGTGCTGCGATCCCGCTCGTCTTGCTCGCCCGCGCGCCGGCGAGCGCCCGGTAGAGCGACTCCCACCGGGTGAGCAGGCGATGCCGGTCGTGTCCGGCGATGATCCGCGACGAGGCCTTCGACATCCGCGCCCGCAGGGCCGCGTCGCGGCAGAGCAGGCTCAGGCAGTCCGCGACCTCCGCGGCGCGTCCCGGCTGGGCGAGGAAGCCGTTCTCGCCCGCGTGCACGAGCTCCCCGAGCGCCCCGGCGTCCACGGCGACGACCGGCAGCCCGCTGGCCATCGCCGCCATCGTCACGAGGGACTGCAGCTCGGCCTGCGATGCGATGGCGAACACGTCCGCGGCCTGGTACAGCCCCGGGAGGTCGGCATCGGGGACGAACCCGGTGAACACCACCCGGTCCGCGGCACCGTAGTGACGGGCGAGGGACCGCAGCCGCTGCTCGTCGGGTCCCGCCCCGGCGAGCACCAGCACCGGGCGCTCGCCGTCGGCGCCGCCGATCCTGGCCACCGCGGCGATGAGCACGTCCGCGCGCTTCTCCAGGCTGAGCCTGCCGACGGACAGGACGACCGGCTCTCCCGCGGGCAGCCCGTACCGGGACCGCAGCGCCGCATCCGGCGGCCCTGGCGCGAACCGCTCCAGGTCGACGCCGTTTGACACGGCCTGGGACGGCGCCCGCAGCCCGTGGCCGCGCAGCAGCCGCAGCGCGGTCGCGGTCGGCGCGGTGACGAGGTCGCAGCCGTTGGCGAACCCGCCGACGAACGCGTAGAAGGCCGCGTCCCGGACCCGGGACGCCGCTCCCGTGCTCCCCTCCGGCGCCCGCGCGGACGCCGGCCAGACGTTGAGCGGCAGGTAGTGGTTCGTGTAGACGACGGGCAGGCGCCGCCGTCGCGCGGCTGACCTGGCCGCCGCCCCCAGGGTCAGCGGCGAGTGGACGTGCACCACGTCGGGCGCGAACGCCGAGATCAGCTCCCCGGCCCGGGCCGGGGTGAGCATCCCGAGTCGCTGCCCCTCGTACCAGGGCCACGCCACCGCGCCCCGGTAGTCCACGGTGATCCCGGGACCGGGCCCGTCCGCCACGCGACCCCGGCGCGTCTCGCTCGGCGCGATGACCGCCACGGCATGCCCCCGCACGGCGAGCCCGCGGGCGAGGTCCTTGGTGACCGTCGGCACGCCGCCGACCATGGGCTCGTACTGGTCGGTCACGATCATGACGCGCAGCTGCTCAGCCGGCGCGCCGCTACTCAACGTGCGTTCTTTCATGCGGTAGCGTCGAATACGTCAACGAGAGCCAAGTGCGCACCAACAGCACGGCTTCGCCGTGGCTGAAATCCGCGGCCTTCGGGGCGGCGGAGGATGTCAAGGTAGTTGCCATCGCCCGGAAAGAATCGTAGATCGGGTCAACACGCGGGTAAACAAACTGCCAATGCCCGGCAATCGCATGGTGACGTTCCAACACAACGTGTGATACCGGGCATAACAGTAGTCTCAGCCAGCTGTCGTGCAGCGGCCAGGTGGCTCGCAGCGTGGCGCCGACCGGCAGCGCGGCCCAGTCCTGGTAGAGCCGGCGCACCCCGGCGTACGCCACCCGGAGGTGCTCGTCGGTGAGCCGCCCGGCTAGCTCCGCCGTGTCAGGACCGGACTTGCGCAGCCGCGCCCGCACCCCGGCCGACGTGTCCGGGCCGTCGCCCCAGCGGTTGACGACCGCGTTGACGGCGGCCTTGGCGGTCTTGTGCGCCGGCCAGTTGCTCGTTGCGAGGTCGTCGAACGGTGCGTCAGTCACCAGGCGGAGCCGGCCACCTCGCCGGCTGACCGCGCGCCGTGCGGGCTCGAACCCGCCCGCGGCCAGGGTGCCCCACAGCCCCTCGTCAAGGCCGAACGCCGACTCGACGACGAGGTGCGGCAGGTCGTGGATGACGTGGACGGCCTCGCGGCGCGCGGTCCCGTCCGGGAACGACAGCCAGGTCCTGTCCTGGGCGGCCGTCTCCCCTTTCACGATCGCGACATCGGCCACCACGCTGAACGCGGGAGCCTCCGATGTCACTGCCTCCGTCACGAAACCACACGATAGCGACACGACCGCCCCGAAGCCCGGATATTTAGCCGTGTCGGGGCGGTCGTGTTCTGAGTTACTTCTGGGACTGAAGGGACTCCGTCGAGGGGTTCATCCCGTAGGGTTTGCCCCGCTCAGGGTTTACTCCAAGGGCTGGCCGGAGACGGCGGACGGCTGGCGGCCGCCAAGGAGCCACGCGGCGGCGCCCCCGACCAGCGGCATGCCGATGACGAGCAGTCCGACGTCGCTCCAGGGCATGTTGGCGAAGGTCGTCGTGAGGTTCGCGTGCGACCACACGAACACCGCGAGGCACCCGCCGACCGTGCCGAGGGCCGCGCCGAGGAAGGCGATCACGCCCGCGGTGACGCCGGTCAGCGCCCGCCTTGTCCGCGCGCCCGCGCCCGCCGCGGTGAGCGTGCGCAGGTCGCCGACAGTCTCGCTGCGGATAAGGCCGACGGTCATCGCGAGCACGCCGAGGGCCAGGAGCAGGCCGCCGATGGTGGCGCCGTTGCTGATCTCGCCGAGGCTGAGCTGCCCTGACCTCGTCTGGATGGTGGTGCCGAGGCCGACCGCGGCCTGGCGGGCCGCGTTGACCTGCGCCGGGGTGAGGGCGGTCGGCGCCTGGACCAGCCAGCCGATGGGGACGATCGTCTCGTGCAGCGCCTTGACCGCCCCTTCGGTGATAACCGTGTTCGGCACGGAGGTGCCGGCCGGCAGCTTGCTCACCTCCTGGATGACCGGGTGCTGGATGCACATCCCCGCCGGGCACGGGGTGTTCGGCGACTGGGCCATGTAGCCGCCGCTGACCAGGGCAAGGTTCGGTGTGGACGGGAGCAGAGCGCGCGCGGTGAGCACGTCGGCGGCCGGGTTGACCTCGCCCTGGCTGATGCCGAACGCCTTGAGCAGTGCCGGGGTGGCCACCCAGGGCAGGCCGCCCTGCATCCGGTTGTGCAGGCTGAGGATCGTGCCGTACACGTTCTGCGTGGGCTGGCCTGGCTGCGCCACGTTCACGCTGACCGCCAGGTCAAGCTCGAGCGGCGCGGGCGCGTGCAGCTGGGCGGCGGTGGCGTCCGCCTGCTGCCGCGTCGCGGCCAGCTTCGCGCCGGTGGTGAACTGCCCCGGCTGGTACTGGGTGGGGTCGTTGCCCGGGTTGTAGAGGACGAGCTGGTTGGCCGCCATGTTCGGCCCGATGTAGTCGAGGGCGTCGTCGTACCTGATGCTGGCGATAAGGATCGCGATCGTGGCGATGAACACCGCGAACGAGACCGCCGCGAGCGCGGCGCCTGACCTGGACCGGTACCGCGCCAGGTCGCGCAGCGCCAGCCGCG
>DASYAD010000329.1:0-1586 GCA_036501515.1 Trebonia sp.
CCCCTGAGCTGGTTGACGAGCTCGTAGACCTGGCGCAGTCCCGAGGCACCGACCGGCTCGCCGTTGGCGATCAGCCCGCCGTCGGTGTTGACCGGGATCCTTCCGGTGATCTCGGTGGCGCCCTCGGCGAGCAGCTTCTCCTGCTCGCCGTGCGCGCAGAGGCCGTTCTCCGCCATGTGGATGACCTCCGAGCCCGCGTCGGTGTCCTGGAGTTGGGCGAGGTCGACGTCCTGGGGGCCGATGCCCGCGAGCTCGTAGGCCTCTTTCGCGGCCTCGACGGTAGGCCCTGGCACGATGTCGAGGCCGAAGGACGGGCTGAGCAGCTCGAACGCGCCCTCGCGGCGGCTGCGCAGCGTGCTCGCCCGGAGGTAAACGGGGGTGTCTGTGTACTTGCGCGCCTGGTCCGCGCGGACCAGGACGGCGGCGGCGGCGCCCTCGTTCGGTCCGCAGTACATGTACTGGGTGAGCGGGTAGTTGAGCACCTGCGAGCCGAGGATCTCGTCCTCGGTGAGCGGCTTGCGCCGCCAGGCGTGGTGCGTCTTCGCGCCGTTGCGGAACGCCTTCGCCGCGACCTTCGCCAGCGTCGCGCTCGTGATGCCGTGGTCGTGCATGTACCGGTTGATCTTCATGCCGAAGAAGTGCGTGGTGAGGAACAGGCCGGCCTGCCCGTACCAGAGCGGGAGCCCGGAGACCGACGGGTCGTCGGAGAACGCGCCGCGCGGGTGCTTGTCCAGCCCGATCGCGATCGCGATGTCCGCGTCGCCGAGCCTGATGGCGTTGGCCGCCATGGCGAGCGACGTGGCACCGGTCGCGCACCCGGTGAAGACCGCCCGGCCGGGCACGCCGGTCTGGCCGAGCAGCCCGACGATCCCTTCCGGGTTCTTGACCTCCATGGAGCCCGCGTAGAGCGCCTGGATGTCCTCCCATTTCACACAAGCGTCGGTCAGGGCCTCGTAGACCGCGTCCTCCCCCATCTCCATGGCGGACTTGCCCGGGTACCGGCCGAAGGGGTGCAGGCCGACCCCGACGATCGCGACGTCTGGATCGCTCATTTCGCTTGTACCTCCGCGGGCTCGACCGGCTCGCCGGGCTCGACCGGCGCGAACGCGTAGATCATGGTCTGGTTGCCGTCCGAGTCGACGCCGAACGGCTCGATGACGAGCTCCATCTGCTGGCCGATATGCAGCTTGGCGGGGTCGGGCTCCGTCAGCCGCGCCTCCACGTGCAGCGCGCCGGGCAACTCGACGTAGCCGACCGTGAACGGCCGGAAGGACTTGGCGTCGTCGTGGCCGGCATACGGCGGTGCCGTGGGCCTGAAGTGCTGGCTGGTGAACGTCCAGAGCGCGCCGCGGCGCGGCAGCTCCACCCGCTCGAGGTCCTCGCGGACGCCGTCGATGACGGCCTGGCGGCGGTACGGGAAGAAGATCTTGCCGTTGGAGGCCTTGCCGCCGATGAGCGCGGGCTGCTTGCCCGGCTCAGGCGGCCAGGTGAACAGCCCCTCCGCCAGGGGAACCTGCTGCATGTCCGAGATCCTTCGCGCCGAAGTTGCCGCAGACGATTCGCGGCGTCAGCGGCTCAGTATCGAG
>DASYAD010000330.1:0-5083 GCA_036501515.1 Trebonia sp.
CCTCGGCGACGGGCCGCCGCTGGTGTGCCTGCCGGGCGGCCCCGGCCGGGCGGCCGGGTACCTGGGGGACCTCGGCGGCGTCAGCGCCTCACGTCAGCTGGTCCTCCTCGACCCCCGCGGCGTCGGGTCGTCCGCTGACCCGGCCGACCCCGCCACTTTCCGCGTCGACCTGCTCGTCCGCGACGTCGAGGCGCTCCGGGTTGAGCTGGGCCTGGAGCGCATCGATCTGCTGGCTCACTCGGCCGGGGCCGTCCTGGCGACGCTGTACGCGGCCGTGCATCCTGAGCGCCTGTCCCGGCTGATCCTGGTCACGCCCGGCCTGGCCGCGGTGGGCGTCGGGCCCACCGAGGAACAGGTCCGCGCCGCCCTCGCGCGGCGGGCGGCCGAGCCCTGGTACCCGGTCGCCCTCGCCGCGATGGAGAAGTTCATCTCCGGCGACCTGTCGGCCGAGACCTTCGAGGCATCCAGGCCCTTCTTCTACGCCCGCTGGGACGACGCGTCCCGGGCGCACGCGACGGCCGGGTTTGCCCAGCGCCACGCGGCCGCACGGCAGGGGTACTTCGCCGGAGCCCCCTTCGACCCGCCGTCGACCAGGGTCGCCCTGAAGGAACTCAGCGCGCCCGTGCTGCTGTACGCGGGAGACCTCGACCCGATCGCGACACCCGCCGTGGTGCGAGAAGCGGCACCGCTGTTCAACGCCGCCGCCGTCGTCGTCCAGCCGCAGGTGGCGCACTTCCCGTGGATCGATGACCCGGCGGCCTTCGCCGCCGCCATCGGCTCGCTTCCCAGTTAACTGGCGGCGTTAACTGGCGGCCCAGCCGACCACGCCGACTATGCGCAGCACCAGCACCCGGGCAAAGGGCTGGTCCTGGTACTGCGGGTAACGTGCCGCTAGCCGGCCGGCCAGGTCCGCCGCCCGGCTCGCGGCGATGTCGCCCCGCCAGCGCAGCTCGGCCCGCACCCACCACAGCCGGGACCAGTCGCCGGGATCCCAGTGCTCGGCCAGCAGCGTGGCCCGCGGATCCGCCTCCAGGTTCCGTTCCCGTTGCAGTCGCAGCGACGTCTTCGGCTTCACCCGGTCGACGGGCACGCCCACGTAGCCGTCGTCGTCCACGGCGTACGCGACGGGCACGGCGTCCACGCCCCGCTCGGCGTGCACGGTGCACAAGATCCCGTGGTCGTGCGACGCAAGCCGGGCCCGCGCCTCGTGTTCCGCGAGCCTCATGGGATGTCTCACTACCCTTCGCGGCCTGAAAATCCGGTGCGGTCCAGCCAAACCCGGTCCCTCAGCTCGATGTCTCGCCGCCAGCGGCGGTAGATGTCCATGAGATCCTCGCGGGCGCAGGGATCCAGGTCATCCTCGTGGATCGCGAATGCGGCCGCGCGGCCGTGGTCGAACTCGGCGGCGAACGCGGCCTCGCCCAGAGCATCGCGGGTCATGGCGGTGATGCGCCTGACGTCGGCGCTGTCGTCGCCGGGCGAGTCGCCGGCAGCGGCCGGCCTGGCGGCCGGGACGGTGTTCGTGCGCCGGCAGCACCGGCTGGCCGACCCGCTGCTGGACCTGCGGCTGTTCCGCGTCGCGGCCTTCACCGCGGCGCTGAGCACCAACCTGGTCAGCTTCTTCGCCGGGTTCGGCGCCCTGCTCTTCATCGCCCAGTACCTGCAGCTGGTGCTGGGCCTGTCGCCGCTGGCGGCGGGCCTGTGGATGCTGCCCGCCGCCGCCGGGACCATCCTCGGGTCCATGCTGACCCCCGTGCTGGCCCGCCGGATCCGGCCGGCCGTGCTGATGGCGGGCGGCCTCGTGCTCGCCGCCGCCGGCCTGGCGCTGTTCACCCAGCTCGGCAGCGCCTCCGGGCTGGGAATCCTGGTGACAGGGTCGGTGGTGTTCTCGCTCGCGCTGGCCCCGGTGGACACGCTGGCCACCGACCTGGCCGTCGGGGCCGCACCGCCAGAGCGGGCCGGGGCGGCCTCGGCGCTGGCGGAGACCGCCGCCGGGACCGCCGTCCTGGCCGCGATCCAGCTCCGCCACCTGCGCCCGGACCCGGGCATCGACAATCAGTAAAGGAAGGCTCATCGTGCTGCTCGAGAGCAAGACAGCGATCGTCTACGGCGCCGCGGGCTCGATCGGGTCAGCGGTCGCGCGCGCCTACGCCCGCGAGGGCGCCGACGTGCACCTCGCCGGCCGCACTACGCAGGCTCTGGAGGAAGTCGCCCAGCGCATCCGGCACGACGGCGGCACCGCGCACGTCGCCCCGGTCGACGTCCTCGACCGGGCGGCGGTCGGGCAGCACGCCGACGCCGTCGCGGCCCGCGCGGGCATCGACATCTGCTTCAACGCCACCTCCAACGACGACGTCCAGGGCACGCCGCTCCTCGAGATGCGGTTCGAGGAATTCCTGCGGCCCGTCACCAAGGCCGTGACCGCGCACTTCAACATCGCCACCGCCACCGGCCGCCATATGACCGGCCGCGGCCGCGGCGTCATCCTCGTCATGGGCGGCGGCCGGGAGGCGATCCCGCGGCTCGGCGGGGCTCACGTCGCCTGGGCCGCGCTGGCCGGTCTTTGCCGGCAGCTCGCAGCCGAATTCGGGCCGAACGGGGTACGGGTGAGCTGGCTGCTCTCGCCCGGATCACCTGGATACGATCAGCCCGGCCAGCGGCCGGACAGCCCGGGCTCCGGCGCGACTGAAGCGCCGGATACCGCGGGCCTGCTGGCCCGCCACCTGCCCAGCTACGACGAGGTCGCCGACGTCGCGGTTTTCGCCGCGTCCGACTGGGCCCGCACCATCACCGCGAGCGAGCTCAACATCACCGGCGGCGCGGTCGTGGACTGAATCGTCCGCTGACCGGCCTGAGGAGGGGGAGGGGGTCTTGGGATGCGTACTTTGCTCCCGTAGCGTTGTCTTACTGGACCCTTTACCGCAGTTACACCGGGAGCAGGCAATGACGCAGACCCCGCCCTATCAGGTAACCGACCCGGCGACCGGCGAGGTGACGGAAAGTTTCCCCTTCGCCACGGACGCGGAAGTAGCGGAGGCGCTCGCCGCCGCGACCGAGGCGTTCGCGGCCTGGAGGCTGCGCCCGGTCGCCGAGCGCGTCGCGGTCGTGAAGCGGATCGCCGAGCTGTTCACCGAGCGCGCCACCGACCTGGCCGCGCTGATCACCAAAGAGATGGGCAAACGGCCCGCGCAGGCCGTCGGCGAGGCCGAGTTCTGCACCGCCATCTTCGACTACTACGCCGACAACGGCCCCGCGCTCATCGCCGACAAGCCGCTGCCCGGCCATGACACCGCGCGGGTCGAGTACCGGCCCGTCGGCCCGGTACTCGGCGTCATGCCGTGGAACTACCCGTACTACCAGGTGGCCAGGTTCGCGGCGCCCAACCTGATCGTCGGCAACACCGTCATCCTCAAGCACGCGGAAAACTGCCCGACCTCGGCCCTGGCGATCGCGCAGATCATGAAGGACGCGGGCGTGCCGGACGGCGCGTACGTCAACCTCTTCGCCACCCACGAGCAGGTCGCCGCGATGATCGCCGACCCGCAGCTGCGCGGCGTGTCGCTGACCGGCTCCGAGCGGGCCGGCACCGCGGTCGCCGAGACGGCCGGCCGCAACCTGAAGAAGGTCGTCCTCGAGCTGGGCGGGTCCGACCCGTATGTCATCCTCGACACCGACGACGTCGAGAACGCGGCTGAGACCGCCTGGGCCACCCGGATGGAGAATGTCGGCCAGGCCTGCAACTCCAACAAGCGGTTGATCGTCATGGACGACATCTACGACGACTTCGTGGCCGCCCTGGTCAAGCGGGCCACCGTGATGACGCCTCGTCCCGCGGGCGACGACTCCGACGAGGCCTACAGCCCGATGGCCTCCCGTAAGGCAGCGGAGAACCTGCTGACCCAGGTGCAGGACGCGGTATCGAAGGGCGCGACGCTGCACGTCGGCGGCACGCTCGGCGACGGCCAGGGCGCGTACTTCGCGCCGGCCGTGCTCACCGGCGTGACCCCGGAGATGCGCGCCTACCGCGAGGAGCTGTTCGGCCCGGTCGCCGTGGTCTACAAGGTCAGCACCGACGACGAGGCGGTCAAGCTCGCCAACGTGGTGGACTTCGGCCTGGGCGCCGCGGTCTGGTCGACCGACGAGGAGCGGGCGATCAACGTCGCCGAGCAGCTCGAGGTCGGCATGGCCAACGTCAACACCCCGGCCGGCGAGGGTGCGGACCTGCCGTTCGGCGGCACCAAGCGCTCCGGCTTCGGCCGCGAGCTAGGCCCCCTCGGCATCGACGAATTCGTCAACAAGCGCCTCTTCTACGTCGAGAAGTAGCGCTTGACGAGTAACGCCCCCAGCATCGCCCCGGCAGGCCACTCCCGGTAGCCCCGGGCGCGGCATCCTCGGCTCGTACCAGCGGATCATGCTGGCCTGCATTTCCGGGCGCGGTCGCAGGGTGAGCGGCCCGGGCTCATCAACGCAGGACATGCTCTCCGGGCCGCCTGAGGGGTGATCTCATCCCAGGACATCGCCTGAGCCCCGTACCGTGCCGGCGCGCGCCGGTTATCCTGGCTGAACCGGCGCACCGCTCCACGCGCTTGCCTCCGGGATGCCGTTAAGACCGCGCTGCCCCGGCACGTCCCGGCGCTCCCGGTGCCAGTTCCGCCAGCTTATGCCGTCGAATGGTGGTGCCCATTCCTGATGCCCGCTGCCGTGTCCGCGCATGATTTCTGGCAGGACTTCCTGCGGGCCGACGACCCGGTCCTCACCGCGTCCAGCTACTAGGTCGGCTACCCGGCGCGGCTGGCCGACGGCCGCCATCTGCTCCTGCCCATACGGGTGCTGCCGGGAGACGGCATGCGGGCCGTCGCGTCGCTGATCACCAATCAGGCCAGCTTCCGCGTACTCGACGCGATCGCCGACGTGCTTACCGTCCAGGTGGCGAAGCTCGGCGCCGAAGTCGTGATCGGAGTCCCGACCCTCGGCCTCCCTCTCGCAGAGGGCGTGGCGCGCCGGCTGGGGCATCCCCGCATGGTCGCGCTCAGCACGTCGCGCAAGTTCTGGTACGACGACGGCCTGTCCGAGCCGCTGTCCT
>DASYAD010000331.1:0-88958 GCA_036501515.1 Trebonia sp.
ACTCGCGCAGGAAGCGATGGAACTGCGATCTATTCCAGTAGATAACGGCCAGCGCTTCGCTCAACGCGCCATAGGCGCCGGGAGAAATGTCCCATTGCGGCGCGGTTTGCGGTCCTGCTTGCGTTGTCATGGGTCCACCACCAGCGAGAAGGGTCAATCTATGTTAGAACCAACCGGCTACAACCCCAGGCACTTCATCTCCGTCTCCCGCCTACGACAACGCATAGTCGATGAAAAAGCGCCCTATCTGCCCAGAGAGGGTTCGGCGTGGTGGCTGCCGACGCCGCCCACCCGCCCTCCGGTTAATGGGCAGCGACAACTGATCCGCGCTCTGCGACCTTGAAGTGGCAGAGTGTCACCATGTTCGTTACTCCCCGGCCAGGAACCAACCTGGATTATCTTCTAAATAGCCTACTCCGACCTATCCTGTCACGAGCGTAGCGAGGTACGCGCGCACCAACTGGGCACGTGGCTGCCCTATGTGAAGCCTCGCGCGTATAACGCGGATCGACGGCGGGCGACCGGCCGTCACGTCGTCGGCGAACTCCACGGCGGCTTGGGCCTGTAGTGCATGCGGCATCCCTGCCGCTGCCCGCTCTGCCTCGGTAGAGACGTCGCACGCTGACTGCTGAGTCCCGCGAATGATCATCATGAGCAATTCGTACGAGCCGACCAGCGCCACCGCAGGCCACGCGCCCACTCCAGTGCCGACCAGACCATGCCCCAGGCCATGGGCGACGTTCGCCGCGAGCGTGGCCGCGATGCCGAGACCGAGCAGCCACCGCGCCAGCGACGGCACGGGCATGCCCCGACGAACCGAGTCGAGCATGACCATCGAACTAGCCCAGATCAGGCCGTCCACGGTCAGCGGGATGAGATGGGCCGTCCACCCCGTCTCGCCGTGCGCGCGGACCAGAGCGTAAGCGTGCTCATACGACACCACCGCCGCGACCATGGCCACGCCGAGAACGGCAGCGGCGGTTGACCACCTGATTGCCCTGTCAGTGCCGCTCATCGCGTCAGGCTCCCATGACGCCGTCGTAATGACGGCGAGCCCGGGCGCTGCGTGCGCTGCGCCCATACCGGGCGAGCATCTGCGGGCCTTCCCAGCCGTTCAGTTCCATCAGGTCACCCTCGGCACCGCCCTTGTCTAGCCAGTTGTGGCTGAACGTGTGCCGGAACATGTGCGGGTGCAGCCTGATTCCCGCTTGGGACGCGCGCCGCTCGATCATCTGGTAGACGCCGCTGGATGTCATTGGGCCGCCGCGCACGCCCAGCCACAACGCAGAGGCCCGCGCCATCGGGTGCTTGGCGCGCTCGCGCATGTACCGGTCAAGTGCGCGGGCGGTCTCGTAGGTGTACTTGACGGTGCGCTGCTTGTTGCCCTTGCCGGTGACGACCGCCTCCCGGTCATGCGCCGATACTTCCTCGGTGGCCAGCCCGGATAGCTCAGACAGTCGCGCGCCGGTGTCCCTGAACAGCGAGATCACCGCGTAGTCGCGGCGGTTCTCGAACCCGCTGCCCTTGCACGCGGCCAGCAGGGCGGACAGCTCGCCATCGGTGATGACGGGAACGAGCTTGCAGCCGATCTTCGGCGGCTTCATGTTGGCCATCGGGTTGCGCCGCGGCTCGTCTGGGTCTTCGGTGGCGTGCCACTTGAAGAACTGCTGGAGCGCGCGGAACTGGTTGTTGGCGTACTGGTCGGTGTAGCCGACCAGGAGAGTGCTCACCCATTCCTGCACGTGGCGCGCGGTCACCTGGGACCAGTCGGTGAGCCCGGCCGGAACTAGGGACGCGGAGGCGAACCAGGTTGCGGCGTCGGTGTAGATGGTGATGGTCTTGGGTGACTTGTGCTCGGCCCGCAGGTGCAGGTCGAGACTGCCGATCATGGGTTGGAACGGGCCGGCATCGAGGTTGCGGGCGTAGCCCCTGCCAATCTTCCTCGGGGTCTCCCCTGACATGGAACCTCCGTTAAGCGGAAGCTCGATGAGCGCTGTGCGCTTCGAGCAGTCGGCGCACCACGGTTCCACTTGGTGCGTTTCCGCTTGTCAGAGAGACTTTGCGCCCCGACCGCGACTCGAACGCGGGACCTACCTCTTAGGAGGCGGTCGCTCTATCCACTGAGCTATCGGGGCTTATGGCATCCACAGCTTACCCGGCTGGAGCGCGCCCGTCGCCCGTTGCGTGACGCCTGATGAACTGACGCCGCGCTTCTGCCGTCTCACGGCAGGACCGTCGCCGGCAGGCCTCTCATCCTGACTGGGACCCCGGTGGTTGAAGCCAGTCTCGCAAGGACGTGACCGTCCAGGCGCAGGTACTCGCCCTGATTCGCCGCCTGCGGACAGAAATGGGCCTCGCGGTCTTCCAGGACCCGTACTCCTCGCTCAACCCGCGGCTCACCGTGCGGCAGGTGCTCACCGAGCTGCTCGCCACGCACGGCCTGGCCAGCGGCGCGGCGGCCGTGGCGCGCAGCGCCGAGGTGATCAGCCAGGTCGGACTGCCGCCGGACACGCTGGACCGGCTGCCAGGCTCGTTCTCCGGGGGTCAGCGGCAGCGGATCGCCATCGCGCGGACGCTGGTGGTCCAACCGCGCTTCGTGGTCGCGGACGAGCCCGTCTCCGCACTCGACGTGTCGGTCGAGGCGCTGATCCTGGCGACGTTTCGTAATCTGCGCGATGAGCACGGGATCGGCCTGCTGCTGATCTCGCACAACCTCGCTGTGGTGCGCGAAGTCTGCGAGCAGGTCGCCGTGATGTACCTCGGCCGCATCGTCGAGGTCGCGCACCGGGACGAGATCTTCCACAATCCGCGCCACCCGTACACCCGCGCGCTGCTGGCCGCGGCGCCCCGCCTGCACCAGCCCCCGGCCCCGGTGCCGATCGCGCTTGAGGTGCCCCGCGACGCCGCCAGCCGGCCGACTAGGTGCAGCTTCCATCCGCGCTGCCCGCTGGCAACCGAGCAGTGCCGAACCAAGGAGCCTGAACTTATGCGGATCGCCGGCCCGTCGGGCCACCTGGCCGGCGTGTCACTACCGGGACGCTCTCACTCCGGCAGCCGCGCCCGACCCGGCCGGCGCGTGATGAGGGGCGTGATCAGGCCGGTTACCGCCGCGGAGTACGCAGCGACCGAGGACGCGCTGGCCCGGTTGCTGCGCACCACCCGCGACGTGGTCATGCTGCAAGGCGAGGCGGTCCTCGGCATCGAGGCGGCCTTCTGCGGGATCGGCGGGCCGGGGCGGCGGATGCTGAACATCGTGACCGGCCCCTACGGCATCCTGCTCGGCCGCTGGCTCGGCTCAAGCGGAGCCAGCGTCGTCAACCTGACGGCACCCGACGGCCAGGCGATTACGGCCGGCGAGGTCGCCGCCGCGCTGCGGACCGGCGCCTCGCAGGGCGAAACGGACGGCTTTGACGCGGTGGCGGTGGTGCACGCCGAGGCGGCCACCGGGATCGTCAATCCCCTGGGCGAGATAGCGGCGCTGGCCCGGCGCGCCGGTGCGCTGCTGGTCGTGGACGCCGTGGCGTCCGTCGGCGCCGAGCCGCTGCCAGTTGACGAATGGGACCTGGACCTGGTCGTCATCGGACCTCAGAAGGCACTGGGCGGACCGTCCGGCGTCTCGGCGGCCGTGCTCGGGCCGCGCGCCTGGGCGGCGATCGAGGCCAACCCGGCCGCACCGCGCGAGTCAGTCCTGTCGCTGCTCGACTGGCGCGAGACATAGCTGCGGCCCGGTCGCGCCAGCCTGCCGGTGACTCCCTATCACCTGGAAGCCAGGGCCTCGGCCAGGCCCTGGACGCGGTCGCCGCTGAGGGGCTCGACCAGGTAGTGCACCGGCACCGCCGGGCCCGTGACCGCGACCCGGGCCGGACTGCGATCACTCGGCTTCGGCCTTTACGCGCCGGATGACCGGCAGGCCGCGTCCGTCGCCACCGTCGCATTCCCTCCGGCCGGGATCGACCCGGGCCCGCTCCTGCGGGCCGCAGCCGGCATCGCCCAAGGCGGACCCGCGGACTCCGGGCTGATCGCCGCCGCGGCACCGGGCACGCTGGCTGGCCGGGCGATCAGGCTCAACCACACAGGACCGTACGCCGCGCTCGCCCCGGTCCTGACCACGCTGACGTGCCTGGGCGCGGCGGTCGTGACGCTCGGCGGCACGGCCGACATCGCCGCCGCCGTCGCGGCCGGAGTTCAGGAGTGGGCAGCGGGCGCCGAACGAAGTTAACGAGGCCGGCCTCGAAGCGAGTCCGGTAAGCGGGGGCGGGAAGCCGCGACCGTTCGGACTCGATTCCAGGATCTTCAGGAGCGCACTGGCGCGCCTGCTCAGGTCGAGCGGCTGCGGGTTTCCGGCAGGACGGCCGCACAGGGCGCCGCGGAGATCCTGCCCTTTCTCAACGCACCGCCCGCGCCGCTTACCGCGGTTGCGGAGGGCAGGCAGGTCGCGACCGACGCCGCCGCGTTCGACCCGGCAGACGCGGCGCGGTTGCACGAGCTAACCGAACGGCTGCGGTCACACGGGACCGCGTGACCGGGTGACCGCGTGACCGCCTGAATTGTCGTCTCATCTGATGGGTTTACCCGGGAATATGCCGGCCGGCCGGCGCGCTTGCGCCAGTATGAGCGCTCTGGTTCGGGTGGCAGTCGAAGCTGACGAGAACAGTCCCTACGAGGCCAAGGCCGAGGCGTAGCGTCATGCCGGTCGAGTTCCTGGGGATCGCCGCGACCAATGACGGCTCGGAGACCACGGCACGGTCCGGGCCCGTCTTCGACAACGAGTACACGCTTCGGCTGGCCCGGGCGCACGAGGAGAACGGGTGGGACCGGGTCCTGTTCGCCTACGGTTCCGGCAGCCCTGACCCGAACATCGGGGCGGCCTACATCGCCACCAAGACCGAGAAGCTGCAGCTGCTGCTCGCTCACCGGCCGAACGTGTCCTACCCGACGTTCGCGGCCAAGACCTTCGCCACCGTCGACCAGGTCAGCCGCGGACGGACGACGGTGCACTTCATCACCGGCGGCACCGACCACGAGCAGCAGCGCGAGGGCGACTACCTGACCAAGGACGAGCGGTACGAGCGCACCCGCGAGTGCATGCAGATCGTCAAGCGGGCATGGACCTCGCACGACCCCTTCGACTACGCAGGCAAGCACTACCAGTTCGCGGACTTCGTCAGCGACGTGTTCCCGGTCCAGCAGCCTCGTCCACGGCTGTCGTTCGGCGGCTCTTCGGCCGCCGCCTACGCGGCCGGCGGCGCCGAGGCGGACATCTACTGCCTGTGGGGCGAGCCACTGGCCCGCACGGCCGAGCAGATCGACTCGGTGCGGCGGGCCGCGAAGGAGGCCGGGCGCACGGAGACGCCGAAGATCCAGGTGGCGTTCCGCCCGATCATCGCACCGACGGCGGAGCAGGCCTGGGAGAAGGCACACGACATCGTCGCGCGTATCGAGGCGCGGGTGTGCGCGAGCGGCGGGGCGCTGACCCGGCGCCGGCCTGTCAAGAACCCGGAGAACACCGGATCACAGCGGCTGATCGCGATCGCGGAGGAAGGCGAGCGGTTCGACCGGGCACTGTGGACCAGGACCGCCGCAGCAACCGGCGGCGCGGGTAACTCCAACGCCCTGGTCGGCACGCCCGAGACCGTCGCGCAGGCGATCCTCGACTACATCGACCTCGGCGTGGACATCATCTCGATGCGCGGCTACGACCTGCTCCAGGACGCGATCGACGTGGGGCAGCAAGTTATCCCCCTCGTCCGCGACGAGGTCGCCAAGCGCGACGCGGCCCTTGCGAGCTGAGCCGATGCCCGCACCCCAGTTGCATTTCAACGCCTTCATCTGGCCGAACGGCTATCACGAGTCTGCCTGGCGGGTGACCGATGACGACGTGAACAACGTCCTGCGGCTGCCGTACTACGCCGAGATCGCCCGCATAGCCGAGGGCGGGCTCATGGACTCGATCTTCCTCGCGGACAACATCGCCATTCCCGAATACCGCGTCACGCACCCGCCGCAGACCCAGTTCGACCCGGTCGCGGTGCTCTCCGCACTGGCCGGGATCACCAGCCGCGTCGGCCTGATCGGCACCGGGTCGACCACCTACAGCAAGCCGTGGGACCTTGCCCGCCGCTTCGCCACCCTCGACCATCTCAGCGGCGGCCGGGCGGGCTGGAACATCGTCACCACCAGTACGCCGCTGGTAGCCGGGAACTTCGGGGAGGCCAGCCACCCGGAACACGCGGACCGCTATGCCCGGGCGCAGGAGTTCACCGACGTGGTCCAGCGCGCCTGGGACGGGTGGGAAGACGACGCGGTCACCGGCGACCGCGAGCGCGGGGTGTGGGCAGTTCGCGGCAAGCTCCACGCGCCGCGCTTCCACGGCGAGTACTTCGATGTCGAGGGCATCCTGCCGTTTCCCCGCTCGCCGCAGGGATGGCCGGTACTCGTGCAGGCTGGCCAGTCCCCAGCCGGGATCAGCCTCGCGGCCAGGTACGCCGAGCTGGTCTTCTCAGGGCCGCCCTCGCTGGCGGCCGCCAGCGCCTTCAGGGCCGAGTTGCACCGCCAGGCCGCGGCGGCCGGACGCGACCCCGGTCAGCTGCTCGTCCTGCCCGCGCTCATGGTGACCCTCGGCGGGACCGAGGCCGAGGCGCGGGCCAAGGCAAGCGAGCTCGACGAGCTCGCGAGCCCCGAGTTCCGCTGGCAGAACCTGCTCTACATGACCGGCCACGACCCCGACGGCTTCGACCCGGACGCCCCGCTGCCTGCCGAGCTCTACGATGGCCGCCCGCTGCCGGTGAGCGGGGCCCAGCGCCTGTACGACGCCGCCCGCCAGAATCCCGGCCTGCCGCTGCGCGAGCTCGCCCGCAAGCTAGGCGAAAGCCCGGCCCAGAATCACTTCGTCGGCACACGGAACAACTCGCCGACCACGTGATCGGGTGGCAGGACGCCGCGGCCAGCGACGGCTTCACGATCATGGGCTCAACCCTCCCCCGCGAGCTTGCGGCGTTCACCGAGCATGTCGTGCCCATCCTGCAGGCCAGGGGACGCTACCGCAACGAGTACGCAGGCAGCACCCTGCGCGAGCACCTCGGCCTGCACCGTCCCGCCGGCTACCAGGGGCTGCGGCGCTGACCGTCCAGGAAACGGGCCCACCGGGCTACCTGGCACGTGCGACACTCCCGGGCCAGCTAGTTTGCCGGACTTGATACCTGGGCTTTCCGTAGCGGGTAGCTTTGGGTTTTCCGTAGAATCTGCAGCGATGGCGATCCATATGAGCGGAGGCCCGCCGGACTTGTGAGCGTGCAGGAAAGGGAGCCGTCGCAAAATCAGCCTGCCGCGACTGGCAACGCAGCCGGAACGCCTGCGGCAGAAACCAGAGATCAGGCGAAGCAGGGCGCGGGCCAGAAGCCCGGCCGGGAACGCGGTTTCCGGCCTGACATCCAGGGGATGCGGGCACTGGCCGTGAGCATGGTGGTCATCTACCACGTGCGCCCGTCGCTGCTGCCTGGCGGCTTCGCCGGGGTCGACGTATTTTTCGTGATCTCCGGCTTCCTGATCACCGGCCACCTGCTGCGCGAGTACCAGAAGACGGGCCGTGTCGGCCTGGTCGGCTTCTGGGGACGGCGAGCCAAGCGGCTCATGCCGGCGGCGGCCCTGGTGCTGACCGTGACCTGGCTGGTTTCCCGGCTGGTACTGCCCGCCACGCAGCTGGCCGACACCGCGACCCAGATCAGGGCGAGCGCGCTCTACTACCAGAACTGGCAGCTGGCCTGGAACGCGGTCGACTACCTGCAAGCGACCAGCGCCGCTACCCCGGTGCAGCACTTCTGGTCGCTGTCGGTGGAGGAGCAGTTCTACGTCGGCTGGCCGCTGCTGTTCCTCTTCGCGGCGGTCGCGGCGGGCACGTTCAGGCGGCGGGCTAAGCACGCGACGGAAACCGGCCAGGGGCGACGCGACCGCGGGCACCTGATCATCTTCGTGCTGGCGGCCGTGGTAGTGGCGGGCTCGCTCTGGTACTCGGTCTACTACACGCGGGTCAACCCGGCTGGCGCTTACTTCGTCACCACCACCCGGATCTGGGAACTCGGCATCGGCGGGCTGCTGGCGCTGCTGCCGGCGCGGGCGGGCCAGCGCCTCGGCCGCGTCGGCCTCTTCGGCTGGGCCGGCCTCTGCCTGGTCGTCGCGTCGGCCTTCGTGCTCAACGGCACTCAGCCCTTCCCCGGCATCCGCGCGCTGCTGCCCGTGGGCGGCGCCGCATTGCTGATCCTCGGCGGCTCGGCGGCGGGACGGCTCGGACCGAGCCGGCTGACCTCGATCCGGCCACTGGTGTGGATCGGCGGCATCTCCTATTCGCTCTACCTGTGGCACTACCCGATCATCGTGCTGTGGACGGCCTGGCGGGGACACCCCATCGGCGCGCGTTCGGCCGTGGTCGTGGTGGGGGCCGCCGTCCTCCTGTCGTGGTTTACCAAGGTCTGGGTCGAGGACCGGGTTCGCACCGCGAAGCTGCTGTCCGGGCACGACTGGCGGTCGGTTTCGATGGTGCTGGCCGCGGTCGTTCCCGTTCTCCTGGTGTCGGTCTACATCGCCGCGGAGCCCGCACCGTTCAAGGGAACGCTTCCGTCGGGCTATCCGGGCGCGGCGGCGCTCGCGGGCAAGGCCGTCGCCGCCCCCGACATGCCGGTGCTCCCGCCGCCAGACAGCATCAGCCAGTCGCTGTACCGGCGCGCGGGCTGCCTGGTTGACATTACGGTGAGCACGCCCAAGGAATGCGTGTTCGGTGACACCACCAACCCGGTGCTCACCGTCGCCCTAGTCGGCGACTCGGCGGCCGGCGAGTGGTTCGATGCCCTCGACGCGATTGCCGTGCAGCGGCACTGGAAGCTCGTGACCGAACTGCACTCCAGCTGCCCGTGGTCGGCGGCCACGATGCTCAACTCGAACGACGTCGGGACGTTCACCGCCTGCAACTCCTGGGGCGCGGCCGTCTTGCATGACCTCGTCACCACCATTCGGCCTGACGTGGTGATCACCAGCGACTACCCGTCCATGGCCACGGTCGCTCATCCCGTCATCGGGTCAACCGCTGCCGTGTCAGACATCGGCGCCGGGATGGCCAGGTACTGGACTCAGCTGAAGAACGCGGGCATATCCGTCACCGCGATCAAAGAGTCACCCGACCTGGTCGAGGACGTGCCCACCTGCGTCGAGAAAAACCCCTCCGCCCTGGCCAAGTGCGACGTCCCCCGGTCCAAGGCGATCCGGGCAGACACTCCGATCACTGACGCGGCCAAGCTCATGCACGGCAAGGTCGCGGTGGTGGACGCCAACTCGCTCATCTGCGGGCCCCAGGAGTGCACCCCCGTCGTCGGCAACGTGCTCGTCTACTCGGACCGGCATCACCTGACGTGGTATTACTCCAAGTCGACGGCGCCGTTCCTTGAACCGCTCCTTGCGGCCGCGAACCCCGGCCTGGGAAAGGGCTGAGCCGGCTCGACCGGCTAGGCCGTGGACCCTTGCCGGGCACGGTTGAGCCGGCTCGACCGTCTTCGCCGTGAACCCCCGCCCGGCACGGCTGAGCCGTCTCGACTTTGTGAATTGACGCACGAGCAGTTTCCGTTGGCATCGTCAATGTCACGGAAATCACGTAGTGCCAGGTCACGCCCGTTGGCCTAGACCAAAGCAGGGATAGCCCGCCCTCACCTTGGCGGACTCCTGGCGGGCATGTCACGAATACGTTCTGTTACGAACAGTGCTAAGAGCGTGATAGATCCCTCACTGCAAGAGCGGCGGTTCTCCTGTCAAGATGAATAAATCGCCAACTTCTCAAGCCCGGGGGCTTGACGAACCGGAAGGACCAAGTACGTGGTCGATGCTGACGCCATCCTGGAAGCCGCCAACCTGAAGAACGACCATGTACGTGAGTACGTTCGGTACTGGGCCGGAATCACTGGCGCGGACAACATCGAGGTCGTGAGTGCCGATGACGACGCCCGGCTGATCCAGGAGGCCTTGGCGGCGGGCGAGATCCAGCCGGCAGGTGACGGCCTCTACTACTCACGCAGCTACTACAAGGACACCGCGCGCTCCGAGGAGCGCACGATCGTCGCCACGAGCAACCCGTCCGACAAGGGCATCTACAACAACTGGTACCCCGCCGACGAGATGAAGGCCAAGCTCACCGGGCTGATGACCGGGGCCTCGGCAGGCAAGACGATGTACGTGATCCCGTACCTCATGTCGCCGCCTGGGTCACCGGTCGAGAAGTACGCGGCCGGCGTCCAGCTGACCGACAACCGGGCCGTCGTGCTGCACATCAACCGGATGGCCAGGGTCGGGGCCGAGTTCATCAACAACCTGGCCGACCCGGACAGCTTCGTCCGCGCCGTGCACGTGACCGGCGACCTGGAAAACCTTGGCCAGGGCACCCCGGAAGACAAGCGGTACTTCGTGACCGTGGCCGACGAGCGGACCATCCTGCACTTCGGGTCCTCCTACGGCGGCAACGCGCTGCTCGGCAAGATCGCGCACGGGCTGCGCCAGGCCTCCTACGACGGCTGGGCGTCCAAGAAGTTCCTGGCCGAGCAGTTCATGCTGCTCGGCATCACCGACAAGGTGACGGGCAAGAAGTGGCACATCGCGGGCGGCTTCCCGAGCGCCTCAGGCAAGACCAACCTCGCGATGACGCTGTCCCCCGACGCGCTCGGCGACCGCTACTACGTCGACTTCTACGGCGACGACATCGCCTGGATGTGGGTCGGCGAGGACGGCCGCCTGTACGGCATGAACCCCGAGTTCGGCGTGTTCGGCGTGGCCAAGGACACCAACGAGAAGACCAACCCGACCGCGATCGACGCCATCGCACCGGGCACCAAGTCGATCTTCACCAACATCGCCTACAACGAGAAGACCCAGGAGGTCTGGTTCGAAGGGCGCACCGTCGACCCGCCGGCCGACCTCGACGGCTGGCTCGACTGGAAGGGCAACAGGATCGCCGACCGCTCCCCCGCGGAGCAGGGCGACCCCTGGGCCCACCCGAACAGCCGGTTCACCACCACGCTGGCCAACGTGCCCAACATCGCGGCCGACTACGACAACCCGGTCGGCGTGCCGATCGACGGCATCATCTTCGGCGGCAGGACCCGGGACCGCGAGCCGCTGATCCGGGCGATCACCGACGTCGCCGAGGGCGTCTACGACGGCCTCACCCTGGGGGCCGAGGCGACGTTCGCCGCCGACGGCCTCGACGGGCAGCTCCGTTACGACCTGATGTCCATGCGCCCGTTCATGTCCTACCCGGAGGGCCCGTACGCCGCCCACTGGCTGAACATCATCGGCGCTTGCACTGACAAGCCCATCTTCGCCCACGTCAACTGGTTCCAGAAGGACGCAGAAGACGGCCACTTCCTCTGGCCCGGCTACCGCGACAACCTGCGCGCCCTGCTGTGGCTGATGCAGCTGCGCGACGGCGAGGTGTCCGGAGTGCAGACTCCGGTCGGCATCCTGCCGACTGAGGAGGAGCTCAACACCGTCGGCCTCGAGATCGAGCCGGCCGACCTCGACCAGCTGCTCAGCATCGACACCGACCGCTGGGAGCAGGAGATGGGCTTCCGCCAGGCCCACCTGGAGCAGTTCGCCGGCTTGCCCGAGGAGATCTGGACGGCTCACCGCCGGGTCGCCGAAGCGCTCCACGAGCTGAACGGCGAGTAGCAAGAAGCAACAAGAGGCACCCAGGGCAGGTAACCGCGGGGCTGGTGCGAGAGCACCAGCTCCGCGGTCTTTTGAGCCAGAGTTTCGGCTGCGGCTAATGTGACTGGTCAGGTCATTGTGCTGGAAACTTTTATCTAAGTGGAAACTCCTATGTACCAGAGCACGAAAAGTCTCCAAGATCTTCGGCTCTGCCTGCAGTGATGTCGGTTATGCGGCCCGAGGCGAGACTGCCGGCGAGGGAAGGGGTTGCCGGGGCGAGAAGCGCCGGTGGGGCGAAGCTGGCCTTGGGCGAGGGAGACCCATGCGGTGAGGCCGGCCAGCGGGGGTGAGACGCACGGTGCGGCGAAACGGGCCACTGAGGCTGGCGGTGCGGCGGGCCGTGGGACAAACTGCCGTCAAGGCATGGGTTGCCGGGGAGAGTGGTCAAGGGGGGTGAGCGGCCAAAGAGGGTGAGGCGCCGACGGGAGGCCGGCCAGGCGGCGTGAGCGGCCGACAGGGAGAAACCCGAGCGGGGTGAGAGGCCAGCGGGGTGAGAGGCCAGCGGGGAGAGCGGCCAGCGGGGAGAGCGGCCAGCGAGGAGAGCGGCCAGCGAGGAGAGCGGCCAGCGAGGGCCAGCGGGGAGAGGCGGGCTGGTGAGGCAGGTGAGCGGCGAAGGAAGATAGCCGGCCAAGGAGGTATGTAGCTCGGCCGACGCCAGTGGGATGCCGGCGAGGGTGGCGATTCCAGGTATGGCTGACGCTGACGGTTCTGGTGGTTCTGGTAGCGCCGACAGCTCTGGTGGCTCTGATGGCGACGGCCGTTCTGGTGGCGACGGCGGTTCTGGTGGGCCTGTGGCTTAGTGGCGGCCGGCCAGGGCGCGGGGTCAGCGGGTGGGGATGCTTGGCGGCGGGGCTGGGAGGGCGGCCGGGCTAGGAGGGCGGCCGGGCTAGGAGGGGGGCGGCGCTACTGATTCTCGGGTGACCAGGGTGGGGGTTAGTACCCGGCGGTCGCCGAGGCGGTGGCCGCTGGTGATCTGGGCGAGCAGCAGGTCGATGCTGGCCGCGGCCACGGCGTCGAAGTCGGGGCGGACGGTGGTCAGCGGCGGGATGTAGTAGGCGGCCTCAGGCACGTCGTCGAAGCCGATCACGCTGACATCCGCGGGAACCCGGCGCCCGCGCTCGTTCAGCGCCCGGAGGATGCCGAGGGCCAGGTGGTCGTTGGCTGCGAAAACCGCCGTCACGTCGTTCATCCGGGCCAGGATCTGGCCGTTCCTGTAGCCCGACGCGGCCAGCCAGTCGGCCGACATCAGCGGCGGGATCTCCGCGCCCGCCTCGGTGAGCGCGCGCCGCCAGCCGGCCACCCGGCCGCGGGCATCGAACCAGTCATCGGGACCTGATACATGCCAGACGGTGGCGTGCCCGGCATCGAGCAGGTGCCGCGTCGCGGCGTAGGCGCCCGCTTCCTGGTCCACGGTGACCAGCTCGGTCGGGCGCCCCGGGTCGCCGTCGATCGTGACAAGCGGTATGTCCTCGGGAAGATCGTCAAGCGCGTCGTTGGCCGACTCCACCGGGGCGATCACCACCAGCCCGGCGACCCGCTGGTCGAGATGGCGGCCGATGGCGTCGGCGATCGGCTGCCTGTCCAGCGTGCGGACGCTCTCCACGTTGACGGTGAAGCCGCGCTTGACCGCCTCCTCCGCGAGGGAACTGAGGGTCGCGGCCGGCCCGAACAGCGTCGAGGAACGTGATACCACCCCGATGACCTGGGATGTCCCGGTCACCAGGAGGCGAGCCGCCTTGTTCGGCCGGTAGCCGAGCTCGTTGATGGCCGCCTGCACCCTGAGCCTGGTCTGCTCGCGCACGTTGGGGTGGTCGTTCAGCACCCGGGAAACGGTCTGGTGAGATACGCCCGCCAACTTGGCGACGTCGGTCATCGCCGGTTCTCTGACGGGTCTGACCACGTAGTTCCCCAATTGATTGCCGAGTTGTTCCATCTCGCTGCGTCAATACTCTATCGCCAGGCACCGGTCCGTGTCCGGGTCGCCGCCGACGGTCCGCCAGCGCTCGATCCCAGCCTAGATTGTGAACGTTAACAGATTCACTTGTCAACGCGTCAGCACTCCCAACTCCTCACTTTCCGGTAAAGACAAAGCTCAGCACAGCACGGCAGCCAGCGCAGATCGGCCGCCCCGCCGCCCGGGCGGCGGGTAACCAGATGACGTCGAGGTATTGACACCTCAGATTGAGCACGTTAACAATCTGAGCCAACGGACAATTTGCACCACCTCGGCGTCAAGGGAGACGACGTGAGCGCGGATCAGCTAGTCGTGGGCGTGGACTTCGGCACGCTCTCGGCGCGGGCCGTGGTCGTACGGGCCAGCGACGGCGCCGAACTTGGCACCGGGCTCGGCGAGTACGCGCACGGCTCGATTGAGCGGACGCTGCCCTCCACAGGACAGCCGCTGCCGCCCGACTGGGCGCTGCAGGACCCGGCCGACTGGCGCACCGCCATGGGGACCGCGGTCCGCGAGGCGCTGCGCGACGCAGGCGCGGACCCGTCGGCGGTGGCCGGCATCGGCACCGACTTCACCGCCTGCACGGTGCTGCCGGTGCTGCGGGACGGAACGCCGCTCTGCGAAGTGCCCGGGCTGCGCGACCGTCCGCACGCCTGGCCCAAGCTCTGGAAGCACCACGCGGGACAGCCGCAGGCCGACCGGATCAACGAGCTTGCCCACGCACGCCGGGAGGAGTGGATCGGCCGGTACGGCGGCCGGATCTCGTCGGAGTGGCAGTTCGCCAAGGCCCTGCAGCTCCTCGAAGAGGACCCGGAGACTTACCACCGGACGGAGCGCTGGATCGAGGCGGCCGACTGGATCATCTGGCAGCTGTGCGGCGCCGAGACCCGCAACGCCTGCACCGCCGGCTACAAGGGGATCTACCAAGACGGCCGTTACCCGTCCGAGGACTACCTCAAGGCGCTCAACCCCGAGTTCGGCGACTTCGCGCAGACCCGGCTGGCCGGCCTGCCGCTGTCGCCCCTCGGCGGCAAGGCCGGCACGCTGACCGCCGCCGGGGCCAGGCTCACCGGGCTGCCCGAGGGCATCGCGGTCGCTGTCGGCAACGTCGACGCCCACGTCACCGCGCCCGCCGCCCGGGCCATCGCACCCGGTCAGCTGCTGGCGATTATGGGCACCTCAACCTGCCACGTGATGAACGGCGACGAGCTGGCCGACGTGCCCGGCATCTGCGGCGTGGTGGACGGCGGGATCATCGAAGGGAAGTTCGGCTACGAAGCCGGGCAGAGCGCCGTCGGCGACATCTTCGCCTGGTGGACGGGCCTCGGCGTGCCGGAAAGCTACCTCGAGGACGCGGCCGAGCGCGGCCTGAGCCTGCACGAGTACCTGTCGAGCAGGTGCGAGGGCCAGCCCGTCGGCGCGCACGGCCTGATCGCACTCGACTGGATGGGCGGCAACCGGTCCATCCTCGTCGACCATCACCTGTCCGGTGTCATCGTCGGCCTCACGCTGGCCAGCACGCCGGAGGAGGTGTACCTGGCGCTGCTCGAGGCCACCGCCTACGGGACGCGGATGATCGTCGAGGCGTTCCACGGCGCGGGGGTGCCGGTCACCGAGTTCATCGTGGCAGGCGGGCTCAAGCGCAACCGGCTGCTGATGCAGGTCTACGCGGACGTGCTGCGCCGGCCGGTTTCTGTGGCGGCCTCAGACCAGGCCCCGGCCGTCGGGTCGGCCATCCACGCCGCCGTCGCAGCCGGGCTGCACGCCGACGTGGCCGCCGCGTCGGCGGTGATGGGCCGGGTCGAGCAGGCGGCCTACGAGCCCGACGCCGCGCGGGCCGACGTCTACGACGAGCTGTTCGCCGAGTACCGCACCCTGCACGACTACTTCTCGGGACGGCCGGAACTGGCGGGCAACGACGTGCTGCACCGGCTGCGGAACAGAAGGAACGGAGTGACCGCCTGATGAGCCTCACCGCGGAGATCAAGGCGCTGCGCGAGCAGGTCAGCGCGCTGCACGCCGAGCTGGTCAGGTACGGGCTTGTGGTGTGGACGGCGGGCAACGTCTCCGGTCGCGTCCCCGGCCACGAGCTGATGGTGATCAAACCGAGTGGCGTCTCCTACGACGAGCTCGCCCCGGAGACGATGATCGTCTGCGACCTCGACGGCACCGTTGTCGAGGGCGACCTGTCCCCGTCCAGCGACACCGCCGCGCACGCCTACGTCTACCGGCACATGCCGGAGACCGGCGGCGTCGTGCACACCCATTCCACCTACGCCTGCGCCTGGGCGGCCCGCGGCGAGCCGGTGCCGTGCGTGCTCACCGCGATGGCCGACGAGTTCGGCGGCGAGATCCCGGTCGGGCCGTTCGCCCTGATCGGGGACGACTCCATCGGACAGGGGATCGTGCAGACCCTGAAAAACCACCGCTCCGCGGCCGTGCTGATGCGCAGCCACGGGGTGTTCACCATCGGCAAGGACGCCCGGGCCGCGGTCAAGGCAGCGGTGATGTGCGAGGACGTCGCCCGCAGCGTGCACATCTCCCGCCAGCTCGGCGAGCCGCTGGCGATCGCGCGGTCAGACATCGACCGCCTCTACGACCGCTACCAGAACGTCTACGGCCAGCCCGGCCAGTCCTGACGCACCCTGACCTGAACGGAGCCCTCCGCACTATGATCACCCCTCCGCACCGCGAGATCTGGTTTGTCACCGGCAGCCAGGGCCTTTATGGCGAGGAGACCCTGCGCCAGGTGGCGAGCCAGTCCCAGGCGATCGCGGAGGCGCTCGACGCCGCTCCTGACATCACCGTCCGCGTGGTGTGGAAGCCGGTCCTCACCGACTCCGACGCCATCAGGCGCCTGTGTCTCGATGCCACCGCCGACGACGCCTGCATCGGCCTGATCGCCTGGATGCACACGTTCAGCCCGGCCAAGATGTGGATCGCCGGCCTCGGGGCCCTCGGCAAGCCGCTGCTGCACCTGCACACGCAGGCCAACGTGGCCCTGCCTTGGGCGGACATCGACATGGACTTCATGAACCTCAACCAGGCCGCGCACGGCGACCGGGAGTTCGGCTACATCCTGAGCAGGCTCGGCACCAAGCGCAAGACCGTGGCCGGGCACGTCTCCGATCCACTGGTGACCGCCGCGGTCGGCAGCTGGGCGCGGGCCGCAGCCGGCTGGGCGGCCACCCGCGCGCTGAAACTGGCCCGTTTCGGCGACAACATGCGTTTCGTCGCGGTCACCGAAGGCGACAAGACCGAGGCCGAGGCCGTTTTCGGCGTCCAGGTCAACACCTGGGGCGCCACCGAGCTCGCCGCCGCCGTGGACGCCGTGGCCGAACCGGATATCGACGCGCTGGTGGCGGAGTACGCCGACTGCTACGACGTGGCGCCCGAGCTGCTGCCCGGCGGCGCGCGGGACAAGTCGCTGCGCTACGGCGCGGCGGTGGAGCTCGGCCTGCGGTCGTTTCTCGACGGCGGCGGGTTCGGCGCGTTCACCACCAACTTCGAGGACCTGGCGGGCCTGCGCCAGCTCCCTGGCCTCGCTGTGCAGCGCCTGATGGCCGACGGCTACGGCTTCGGCGCGGAAGGCGACTGGAAGACGGCCGTCCTGGTCCGCGCGGCCAAGGTCATGGGTGAGGGGCGGCCAGGCGGCGCCTCGCTCATGGAGGACTACACCTACGATCTCACTCCCGGTGAGGAACGGATCCTCGGCGCCCACATGCTTGAGGTCTGCCCGACCCTCACCACCTCCCGTCCCCGGCTGGAAATCCACCCCCTGTCCATCGGCGGACGCGAGGATCCGGTCCGTCTCGTCTTCACCGCCGACCCGGGGCCGGGCATCGTCGTCGCCTTGTCCGACATGCGCGACCGGTTCCGCCTCGTGGCCAACACCGTCGAACTCACCGAGCCCACCGCCCCGCTCCCCCGGCTCCCCGTCGGCCGTGCCGTCTGGAAGCCCGCCCCCGACTTCCGGACCTCGGCCACCGCCTGGCTGACGGCCGGCGGGGCGCACCACACCGTCATGTCCACGGCGGTGGGGGCCGAGGCATTCGAGGACTACGCCCGCATAGCAGGCACCGAGCTCCTCATCATCGACTCCGCCACCACCGTCAGGTCATTCGAAGCCGAGATCCGCGCCAACGCCGCCTACTACCGACTCGCCCGCGGAATCTGAGGGCACGGGAGGCTATGTCAGAAAATTCCAGCGCGCATATTACGCGCGGCCCGCAGTAAACACGGCAGCAAAGCGGCCGCAACACCGAAACAAGGCTGCTTAGGCGCTTTCATTTCCTGCCGCACCCCTCATTCAATTGCCGTCACGACTGGGTTTTACGCATCCCTTTAGTGACCGTCGCGGACTGCGTCGCAGCGCCGCGCCGAAGCTCGCTCTATTCGAGTTTCCCCAGCTCATCACCACTCTTTATTTACCCAGTCAGCCGAATACAGGCAATTATAACGATCCAAATTTCACACCTTGACATCATCTGTGAAACGGATCTACGTTCGCGATAACGCAAACGAACCAAAACTGCGGTAAGTAATTCATCGAGATCAGTCCATCAATGGACGGCGATTTCTATCCGTCTCACCGGAACAAGGAGATTGAATGAACAGAAAGATGGCGGCGGGCCTCGTCGTCACGGCAGGCGCGCTCGCGATCGCGGCGTGTTCCTCCCCGTCGAACAGCAGCAGCTCATCGGCCCCCGCCGCCAGCAGCGCCGCCTCCACCGCCGCCGCGAGCGCGGCCGCGAGCTCGGCGTCCTCGTCCTCGGCTTCTGGCACCAGCTCCATCGTCGGCTCGTCCTCGTTCAACGACGCGCAGCTGCAGGCGCTGACGACGAAGATCCAGGGCGCGATCGGCACCAAGAGCCTGTCCGGGGTCAAGATCGCGATGATCACCAACGGCAACTCCTCGTACTGGAACGAGGCCAAGGCCGGCTGGAACGCGGCCATGAAGTGGCTCGGCGGCAAGGGCGCCTCCGGCGAGTTCACCGAGCCCACGTCCTCGACCGCCAGCGTTCAGGTCTCGCTGCTCGAGACCCTGACCACCCAGGGCTACACGGGCTGGGGTGTCAGCGCGGTGACCGCTTCCTCGCTTACCACCCCGATCTCGCAGGCCGTGGCCAAGGGCGTCAGCGTGGTCGCCTACGACTCGCCCCTGCCGGGCACCAAGGCCCAGCTTTACATCGGCACGCCGAACACGACGGCGGGCTGTGACGCGGGCAAGGCGATGACGCAGGCCATCGGCTCCGGTGACGTGGTGGCGATCAGCGGGTCGCTTACCGCCGCCAACACCCAGCAGCGGGTCAGCGGTTTCGAGCAGTGCGCGGGCTCCGGCGTCAAGGTGGTCCAGACCCTCAACGACAACCAGGACGTCGACACCGCCGTTTCCGACCTTCAGGCCGCCATCCAGGCGAACCCGAACATTAAGGGCATCTACGCGGTTTACTCCTACGACGGCGGCGCGGCAGGCCAGGCCGTCACGGCCTCAGGCAACACCGGCAAGATCACCATCGTCTCCGACGACGGCGAGGCCAACACGGTCAGCGACGTCAAGAGCGGTGTTATCGCCGCATCCATCCTGCAGCGTCCCTACTACCAGGGCTACATGCTCGCCTACGTGCTCGCGGCCGACAAGGTGCTCGGCGACAGCGCGACGGAGGCGCTCGTCAAGCCGGACTTCGCAGCCGGCGAGGCCGACACCCTCAGCACCGGGGTGGGCGTCATGACCAAGGCGAACATCAGCGACTTCCTGAGCTTCTGGAACGGCATCGGGATCTCGTCGCAGTGACAGAATCGGCTGCCAGCCACGCGACGCAGGGGAACGCCGACGGCGTTTCCCTGCGCCGTGTGTCTAAGACGTACGGCCTGGCCACGGTGCTCCAGGTCGGTGAACTGACCTTCAGGAACGGCGAGGTCACCGGTCTCGTCGGCGAGAACGGCGCGGGCAAGTCCACCATGCTGGGCATCCTGGCCGGGACGGTCGCGCCCGACCCAGGCGGCGAAGTGGCCATCAACGGCGAGCCGGCGCACCCGGGCTCGCCCATCGCCAGCCAGGCGGCCGGCGTCGCCATGGTCTCCCAGGAGTTCCCGCTCGTGGGCCAGCTGAGCGTGGCCGAGAACCTCACGCTCGGCATGCGTCCAGAAGGCGCGCGCGGCTTCTTCTACGACCGGAAGTCGGTCGCCGCGGCGGCCCGCGGCATGCTGGAGCGGGTCGGGCTCGACCTGGACCCCCAGGCCCCGGTGTCTACCCTGTCCATACCGGCCAGGCAGCTGCTCGAGGTGGCGAAGGCGCTCGGCCGCAGCCCGCGGCTGCTGATACTCGACGAGCCCACGTCGGCCCTCGGCCCCGTGGAAGCCGAGCTCGTGATCAGGATCGCGCGCGAGCACGCGACGGGAGGCGGCGCGGTGATTTTCGTCGGGCACCGCCTGGAGGAAGTCAGGGACGCGGCCGACCGGGTCGTCGTGCTCCGCAACGGCAGGCTCGTCGCGGACATGACCGCGGCGGAGGCGACCGACGACCGCCTTATCAAGGAAATGGTCGGCCGGGAGCACCTGGCCGTGGTGACCGCCGATCACAGCGGTCTCGCGCGGCCCGCGCCAGTCTTCACCGCCGAGGAGCTGACCGCCGAGGGCCTCGGCCCGGTGAGCCTGAACGTCCGCGAGGGCGAGGTGCTCGGCGTGGCGGGGCTGATGGGCGCGGGCCGCAGCCGGCTCCTGCACACCATATTCGGCGCCATCCCCGGCACCGGCGGCACCATGACGCTGGCCGGTTCCAGGTACGCGCCGCGCAACGCCGGCGACGCCGTGTCGGTCGGGGTGGCGCTGGTGCCCGAGGACCGCAAGCAGCAGTCCATCCTGGCCAGCGCACCGGTCCGGTGGAACGTCACGCTGGCCACGCTGCCGCGGATCAGCCGGTCCTGGTTCCTGTTCCCGAAAACGGAGCGCGACCGGGCCAGCGAGTTCGCTGGCAGGACCGGCGCCAGGTTCGCCTCCATCGAGCAGCCGATCGGATCGCTGTCCGGCGGCAACCAGCAGCGGGTCATCTTCGGCAAGTGGTTCGCCGCGCAGCCGAAACTGCTGCTGCTCGACGAGCCCACCCGCGGCGTCGACGTGGGCGCGAAGGCCGAGATCTACGGGCTCATCGACGAGGCACGGGCCCGCGGCATGGCGGTGATCGTGGCGTCATCGGAACTTGAGGAGCTGTTCCACCTCTCCGACCAGATCGTCGTGCTTCGGCACGGCCGCATCGGCCGTGTGCTGACGAAGGATCAGTTCTCCAAGGAACAAGTGCTACTGACGGCAAGCGGAGTGAAGGAAATCCCGTGACAAGAAGCCAAGCGGGAACGTCTCACGGCGACCGCCAGGACGTGCCCGGATCCCAGGAGACGGGAACCGCCGTGCGCAGGAGCCGGCTGCGGACGCTCGTCGACATCCCCGAATTCGGCGTGGTCGCCGCCTGCGTGCTGGTCTTCGTCATCGTGACGATCATGCAGCCCAGGTTCGCCGACGAAGCGAACCTTCAGGTCATCGGCCTCGACCTGTCCAACTACGGCATCCTCGCCATCGGCGTCGGGATCGTGATCCTGACCAGCGGCATCGACCTGTCTCCAGGTGCGGTGGTCGCGCTCTGCTCGATGGTCTCCGCCTACCTGAACGTCAACTACCACGTGCCGGCCGGCTTGTGCATCATCATCTCGATCCTGATCGGCGCGGTCATCGGGTACCTGCACGGCTGGTTCGTCACCAGGCTTGACGTCCCGCCGTTCGCGATCACCCTGGTCACGCTGACCGCCGCCGCCGGCGGCGCGCTGGCGCTGACCTCGGGCCAGCCGATCAGCGGGGTGGCGTTCTTCTACCAGACCCTCACGCTGTCCAAGGTGGCGGGCGTGCCGCTCCCCGTCATCATCTTCCTCGTCGTGGCGATCGCCGCCTGGGTGCTGCTCGAGCGGACCTACATCGGCCGCCAGATCTATGCGGTCGGCGGCAACCGCGAGGCAGCGCGCCTGGCGGGCATCCCCGTCCAGCGGCGGCTGATGCTCACTTACATCATCAGCGGCGCCTGTGCCGGCCTGGTCGCTGTGCTGGTCATCGGGCGCATCGGCGTCGGCGACCCGAGTGTCGGCAGCGGCTGGGAACTCGACGCGATCGCCGGCGCCGTCATCGGCGGCGTGAGCCTGTACGGCGGGGAGGGCCGGGTTGTCGGCATCGTGGCCGGCATCCTGCTGCTGATGCTCATCAACAACGCCCTCATCGTGCTCAACGTGTCGCCGTTCTTCCAGCAAGTGGCGCTCGGACTGGTGCTCGGGGTGGCGATTGTGGCCGACCGGATCAGGGCCAGGAGCCGTGGTCAGGCGAGACGGCGCGGCATACCAGTATTCGGCGCCCAGGGCAGCAAGCCAGCGGCCACGGAGACGCCCGCGGGCTAAGTCCGCCGAGCCCGTTCAGTACCGTCGCGTGCCAGCAGGCGCGCGCGGTACTGCCGTGCACGGGTGCGCGGAGGCGGGCGGCCAAGTACCGGCGGGCCGGGAGGCTAGGCGACCTTCAGAATCGCCCAGACCTTCTTGCCCGCCCAGCCGGGGACCGTCTCCCAGCCCCACTCCTCGGCCAGGGTCTCGATGATCTCGAGCCCGCGCCCTGACTCCTCGTCAGGTTCCGGGTGCCTGGCCACGGGCGCGCCGAGCACGGCGGGCACGGTGTCCCAGACCTCGATAAGCAGCTGTGCGCGGTCGCTGAGCAGGCGGATCCACAGCAGCGGCAGCTTGCCCTCCGTGTCGTACCTGAGGCTGCCGTCGGGATGCGTCGACGCTCGCACCACGTTCGTACTCAGCTCGCTGACCAGCAGCTCGGTGATGTCAATGAGAGAGCCGAGCCCCCAGCCGGTCAGGGTGGCGCTGACGAAGCCGCGCGACAGGCGCGGGGCGGTCGCCAGGGCTCCGACCGGGCCGAGATCGGAAGTCAGCGGCCAGTCAGCCACGGGAGTCTCGCCGCTTACACTCACGGAACCCGAAATGTGACAGACAGTTACTATGCGGGCCGGTATGTCGTGAGTACCTCGGCGGTCGGCCGCAGTGCCCCACAACAGGGGAAACGCCGCTAGTCACCCCGCTGTTACGCGTGCGCGCCGGGACGGAACGGTGCCCCGTGGCCGGGGATGATCACCGTGGCGAAGTTGAGCAGCGTTTTCCTGCTTGCGCTCAGCGCCGTCGCGTCGGTGGCGAGCGGGTCCTCCTCCGGGCCGGCAGCGGACCACCAGGCGTGAGTGCAGGCGTAAACGCCGTCCGCGGCCGAGGCGACGGTGGAAATGTCCTCGGCGGTGTGCCCGGGGGTGCGCAGCAGCCGGACGGAGGGGGCCAGGACCGCCCCGTGCGCGTCCCTGTCCGTCCACCGGTCGCCGTGGTAGACAGCCCAGTGATCGTGGATCCTGGCCGCCGGGAACAGCGCGGCGTTGACCGTGTGGTCGGGGTGGTGGTGGCTGAAGACCACGTCGGTGACGTCTTCCGGGCTCACGCCGTGCGGAACCATGGCGTCGATCAGCGCGCCGCGGTCGGCGACCATGCCCGGGTCGACGACGATCACCGCGTCACCGTCGATGATCAGCGTCACCGTACCGCTCACGCGCTCGCCGTCACCGTCAAGCCCGACATAACCCTCGTGCAGCACGTGCACCCGAGCGGTGCCCGCAGCCGGGATAGCGATGTCAGTCACGGGACGACTTTACCCCTAGGGGATAGATCCTAAATGTCTCACCTGAGAAGTGTGAGCATTCGGTTAGGGCAGCTGGAAAGGCAGCCGAATCCCGTCGAGGGCGTGCCCGCACACGTCATCCTCGCGCTCGGCCGGAAACGCGCCGATGACGTTCGCGACGAGTTCGCGCAGCCGGCTCATGTTCTGGCCGAAGACCTCGAACACCTCCGCCTGGGTAACCCCCTCGCCTTCGGTCACGCCCGCGTCGGTGTCGGTGACCAGCGCCAGCGGGGTGTAACAGAGGGCAAGTTCGCGGGCGAGCACGGCCTCGGGGTGCCCGGTCATCCCGATCAGCGTCCAGCCCTGCGCGGCGTACCACCGCGACTCGGCGCGGGTGGAGAACCGCGGGCCGTCGATGACGACCAGCGTGCCTGACCCGGCTGGCACCCAGCCGGTCTTCCTGGCCGTGGCGATCGCGTGCGCCCGGCCGGACGGGCAGTAGGGGTCCGCGAACGAGACGTGCACCGCGCTGGAGTCGTAGTACGTCTGCGCCCGGCCGCTGGTGCGGTCCACCAGCTGGTCAGGCACGACCAGCGTGCCCGGCCCGTAGGAGGCGGTCAGCGAGCCGACCGCGCTGGGCGCGATGATCCGCCGCACCCCGAGCGACCGCAGTGCCCACAGGTTGGCGCGGAACGGGATCTTGTGCGGCGGGTAGCGGTGATCCTTACCGTGCCTTGGCAGGAAGGCCACCCGGCGCCCGGCGACCTCGCCGACGAGAACGGGCTCACTCGGCTCGCCGAACGGCGTCTGCGTCGGCACCTCTTCCGCGTCGGTCAGGAACTCGTAGAAGCCCGACCCGCCGATGACCCCGATGTCCGCTACCGCGGGCACAAGATCCCCCTTCTCAGGTCAGGCCACTTTCTCGCCGGATGACTTGCCTGAGGAAGACGACGACGCGGCAGCGGCAGAGGAAGACGACTTGCCCGCGGAGTCGCCGCCGGACTTCGAGCCGGCCGAGTCGCCGGACTTCGAGGTGGCGGAGTCGCCGGACTTCGGCGAAGACGAGGAGTCAGCGGCCGACCCTGACGAGTCGCCTGACGAATTCGCTGAAGCGGCTGCCCCGGACGAAGTGCTGTTGCGGCTGTCGGTCTTGTAGAAGCCCGACCCCTTGAACACGATCCCAACGGGCGAGAACACCTTGCGAAGCTTGCCGCCGCACTCCTCGTGCACGGTCAGCGCCTGGTCGGTGAACTTCTGCACCTTCTCAAGCTGACCGCCGCATTCGGTGCAGACGTACTGGTAAGTGGGCACGATTCCTCCCGGGCGGGGCCAATTCGGTTCGCTACGTTAGCACTCGCAGTAGCAGACTGCTAAGGATAACTGTGCCGGCGGGCTGCTGATTCCGCCGCAGGCCAGGCGGGACGGGCGTCCGTGGTAAAAACCGTGCGGGCGTCCTGAGCCGAAACCACTGGGGCGTCCGGTATCAGAACCAGGTGACCCCGTGCGACGGGCGGATGGCCGCGCGAACGGAGCGGTCGTGCGGCTCCGCGGGCAGGTCGTCAACCAGTTCTCCGTCGTAGATCAGGGCGACCGTCGGCACCTGCCCGCCGACCCGGGCGAGGGCCCGGTCGTAGGAGCCGCCGCCGCGGCCGAGGCGCTGCCCGCTGGCGTCGACGGCCAGGGCGGGCACCAGGACCACGTCCGCCCGGGCCACGGTGCCGGAACCGCGGACCGGCTCCGTCGGCTGCAGCAGCCCCTTCGGCCCGGGTGCGAGCGATTCCGGCCCCTCGTAGGACGCCCAGTCCAGGTCGCCGTCCGGCTGCAGCACTGGCAGCACCACGTAGCTACCGCGCTTCCAGAGGGCGAAGACCAGTCCGCGCGTGTCCGGCTCCGTGCCTGCCGAGTAGTAGGCGGCGACCGTCCCCGCTGCCGCCACTTGCGGCATCTCGAGCACGTGGTCCCTGATGAGACGGCCCGCCGCCGTCCGGTCCTCGGCCGTCATGGCCGCGCGGGCGGCGACCTGGCGGCGCCGGAGGCCGGCCTTGCCGGCCACCGCGTCACGCGGCGTGTCTGAGGCGGGGATGTCGTGCACTTCGCTCCCGGGGAGTCACTAGGCTTACTCCATGGTCGATACCGGCAATGCCAGGACGTCAGCAGTTACCAAAGCGGTGATCCCCGCCGCTGGCCTGGGAACACGGTTCCTGCCAGCGACAAAGGCGACGCCTAAGGAAATGCTGCCTGTCGTCGATAAGCCCGCGATTCAGTATGTCGTGGAAGAGGCCGTCACGGCAGGGCTTAACGATGTCCTGCTCATCACAGGCCGGAGCAAGCGCTCGATCGAGGACCACTTCGACCGGGCCTACGAGCTCGAGGAGGCGCTGGCCGCTAAGGAGGACTGGGACAAGCTCAGCCTCGTCAGGGAGTCCAGCGAGCTCGCCACGATGCACTACGTCCGCCAGGGCGCGCCGAAGGGCCTCGGCCACGCCGTGCTGTGCGCCGCCCAGCACGTCGGCCACGAGCCGTTCGCGGTGCTGCTCGGCGATGACCTCATCGACCCGAGGGACCCGCTGCTCACCCGGATGATCGACATCAGGAACCAGTACGGCGGCAGCGTCGTGGCCCTGATGCAGGTCGATCCTGAAGAAGTCTCGCTCTACGGCTGCGCGGCCGTCGAGACCACCGCCGAAGACGATGTCGTCATGGTCACCGACCTGGTCGAGAAGCCGCCGCCCGGCACCGCGCCGAGCCAGTGGATCGTGATCGGGCGCTACGTATGCGACCCCGAGGTCTTCGACGTGCTGCGCGAGACGCAGCCCGGCCGCGGCGGCGAGATCCAGCTGACCGACGCGCTCAAGGTCTTCGCGGCCAAGGGCGAGCTGCGCGGGGTGCTGTTCAACGGCCGCCGCTTCGACACCGGCAACAAGCAGGACTACCTCAGGACCATGGTGATGTTCGCGGCCGAGCGTCCCGACCTGGCCGACGAGTTCATCCCCTGGCTGCGCAAGTTCCTCGAAGAGCTGAAGTGACGCGAGGCACCTCGCCTGAGGCAACCGGCACCGACAGCACGATGATGCCGGTGGAGGCGTACCAGTCAGCCATCCTGGCGGAGCTGTCGCCGCTCGTCCCGGCCAGCCTTGAGCTCGCGGACGCCGAGGGATGCGTGCTCGCGGAGGACGTCACCGCCGCGGTCGCCCTGCCGCCGTTCGACAACTCGAGCATGGACGGGTACGCGGTCCTCGCCTCCGACGTCGCGAACGCCGGCCAGGAAACGCCCGCGACGCTCCGGGTGACCGGCGAGATCGCGGCCGGCGACACCGGCGCCCACCAGGTGGTGCCCGGCACTGCGATGCGGATCATGACCGGCGCCCGGCTGCCCGCCGGGGCCGACGCGGTCGTGCAGGTCGAATGGACCGACGGCGGCACCGGGCAAGTCGCGGTGTACCGGCCGGCCGGGCCAGGCACCGCTGTCCGTTACACGGGCGGCGACGCCGCCGAAGGCGAAACCCTGCTCTCCGCCGGCACCCGGATGCGGCCGATGCACGTCGCGGTCGCCGCCTCCGCGGGACGCAGGTCAGTCACCGTCCGCCCGCGGCCCCGGGTCGTGGTGCTGTCCACAGGGAACGAGCTCATCGAGCCAGGCACCCCGCTTCTCCCGGGCCAGATCTGGGACTCCAACAGCTACATGCTGGTGGCCGCCGCCCGCCAGGCCGGCGCCGTCGCCGAACGGCGGTCCGTGGTCTCCGACGACCCCGCCAAGCTGCTGCCCGCCCTTGAGGAACAGCTCAGCCGGGCCGACCTGCTGATCACCAGCGGCGGGGTGTCGATGGGCGGCGAGCACGACGTCGTCAAGGCAGCGCTGCACGAGCTCGGCACGGTGACCTTCCGCAAGGTGGCCATGCAGCCGGGGATGCCGCAGGGCTTCGGGATGATCGGCCCGGGCGGGGCGGGCGCACAGGGCGGTGTGGGCGGTGTGGGCGGTGTGGGCGCGGAGAGTCGTGCGGGCGTGCCGATCTTCACGCTCCCCGGCAACCCGGTCAGCGCCTACGTGTCGTTCCAGCTGTTCGTCCGGCCCGCGATCGCGGCGCTGCAGGGCGCCAGCGACCTGTCCCTCACCGCCGTCCGGGCCACGCTCACCGGGCCGGCCAGGTCGCCCGCCGGACGCCGTTCCTACCTGCGCGGCGTGCTCGACGGCAACCAGGTCACCCCGCTGTCAGGCCAGCAGTCGCACCAGATCGCCGCCCTGGGCCGGGCCAACGCGCTGATCATCGTCCCCGAGCGGGAGACCCAGCTGCCCGCGGGCGGCACCGTAGACGTGCTCGTCCTACCGTAAGCCGCCGACGGCGCCGCCAGGCCGTCAGAGGCGGCGGGCGGTGACTGTGTCAGCCCCCTTCGTTCTGGATCCGCTGACTTGTATGTGACCATCAGGAAGGGCCGGTCACGGACGGCGTAGGCTGCTGGCATGAGTGACGCGGCACCGGCGCGGCTGACCCACCTGGACGAGGCGGGGCGCGCACGAATGGTGGACGTTTCAGCCAAGGAAGTAACGGTACGCACGGCCACCGCATCTGGCCGCGTGCTGCTGTCGGCCCAGGCCGTAGCCGCCCTGCGGGACGGCACGGTCCCCAAGGGCGACGCGCTCGCCGTGGCGCGGATCGCGGGGATCGCGGGCGCCAAGCGGACGCCCGACCTCATACCCCTGTGCCACCCGCTCGCCATCCACGCCGTCTCGGTCGACCTCTTCGTCGAGGACTCAGGCGTGGCCATCACCGCTTCGGTGCGCACCGCCGACCGGACGGGGGTCGAGATGGAAGCGCTGACCTCCGTCTCCGTCGCCGCGCTGACCCTGATCGACATGATCAAGGCGGTCGACAAGGGCGCCGTCATCACCGACGTCAGGCTGGAAGCGAAAGACGGCGGCCGCTCGGGCGCCTGGCGGCGGGCATGATCCGCGCGCTGGCGGTCACCGTGTCGAACCGGGCGTCGGCCGGGATCTACGAGGACCGCTCAGGTCCTGTCCTGGTGGAACTCCTCCGCCAGGCGGGCTGCGATGTCGTGGACGGGCCGCTGGTGATACCGGACGGCGAAGCCGTCGAGCAGGTGCTGCGCGACTCCGTCACCGCCGGCTACGACGTGGCCGTCACCACCGGCGGAACCGGGCTGACCCCCGGCGACCAGACACCTGAGATGACCCGCCGGGTCATCGACCGCGAGGTACCCGGCATCGCCGAGGCGCTGCGCTCCGCCGGGGCGGCGGCCGGGGTGCCGTCCGCCATCTTGTCCCGCGGCATCGCGGGCATCGCGTCGCGGACGCTCATCGTCAACCTGCCCGGGTCGTCCGGGGGTGTACGAGACGGCATGAACGTACTCAGGTCGGTCCTCGTGCACGCGGTCGACCAGATACGCGGCGGGGACCACGTTCGGCAGCCCGACACGGGACATTCCGGTGGCACGGACCCGGACCATGTACCTGAAACCGCCTAGCGTTGCGTCTAGGCTATATGGATCACCACACAGGGGAATGATTAACAGCCGTGGGACGCATCCACGGGTGGCCGGCCACCCTCACCGAGCCGGACCTGCTTGACGCGCCAGTCGTACTCAGGCCCGTGCGGGTCTCCGACGCTCGCTCCTGGCGCGAGATCCGGGTGCGGAACGCCTCCTGGCTGCGCCCCTGGGAGCCGTCGAACCCCGAGACGCCGCTCGTGCGGTCTCCGATCGGCCCCTACGTGTCGATGGTACGCACCATGCGCCGGGAAGCCAGGCAAGGCGTCGCGCTGCCCTGGGTGGTCTGCTACGGAGGGGAATTCGCCGGGCAGCTCACCGTCGGGTCGATCGTCTGGGGCTCTTCCAGGTCAGGTCAGATCGGGTACTGGATCGACGAGACGTTCGCCGGGCGCGGGATCATACCGACCGCCCTGGCGATGGCCGTCGACCACTGCTTCCGCATCATGGGCATGCACCGGCTCGAGGCCTCCATCAGGCCGGAGAACGCCGCGTCCCGCCGGGTGGTCGAGAAACTCGGGTTCAGGGACGAGGGCGTCCGGGTGCGCCAGCTGCACATCAACGGCACCTGGCGAGACCACATCAGTTACGCTATCACCGCCGAGGAAATACCGACGGGAATGCTGCCCCGGTGGCGCAGTTCGCTCGCCGCGTCACGATCAGGTGCGTGACGTAGCCGCGCGAACCCCATAATGGTTCTTTGTCTTTGATCTTCGCGACACGCCGCGCAGGTACTCGTTATCGGCAGTCGCTCCCTTTACGCTGCGTCACATGCCCGGTGTGCCCGGTGCCGTCATGACCGAGGGGAGGCATGTGCCCGATGAGCAGCGCGATTCTTTACCTGGCGATCGTCGCGATCTGGGCGTGCGTGCTCATTCCCCGGTGGCTGAAGCGCGATTCCGCCCGCGGAGCGGCCTCGCCGGCAGCCGCCGACACCACGGTCACCAGCGGGCCTGAGACGGACGCCGAGGAAGACTTCTCCGTTGAAGCGGGCGAACCCGCCGACGAAGACGGCCAGGACCAGCCCGTCGCCGAGCCTGTGCGGATGGCGGAATCGCGGCGCCGCATGCTCGCCGCCCGCCGGCGCCTGCTGCTGATGCTGATCGGGCTCGAGATCGCGGCTATCGCGCTGGCGCTACTCGGCCTTGCGGCGGTGTGGGTGGTCGTACCGCCCTCGATCATGCTCGGCGGGTACCTCCTGCTGCTGCGCGAGGCCGCCCAGGCCGACGCGGAGCAGACGCAGCGCGAGGCGGACAACGCCGCGCGGGCCAGAGAACACCTCAGGGCCCGTTCGCAGCCCGCACAGCGGGCCGCCGCGCCGGACACCGCCGCGGACATCCCGGCGGCCGCGGCCGCGCTTGCGGCCAAGTTCGCCGCCGCCCCGGTCCCGGCCGACTACGAGGACGCCGGCCCCGGCCGCGACTTCGCCCCGGGACTGGCCGGCAAGTACACCACCTCGAACGCGGACGCCGACGACGAGGACTACTACGACAGCTACGAAGGCTACGAGCCGCCGCGGCTGCGCGCCGTCGGCGACTGACGCCGCCGCCGTTCACGTCGCAGCCACGGCTGCGCGCCTGATGGCGTCAGCAAGCCGCAAAGTTTGGTAAGGTAACTCAGGTCTAAGGGGCTATAGCGCAGTCCGGTAGCGCACCTCGTTCGCATCGAGGGGGTCTGGGGTTCAAATCCCCATAGCTCCACCCGTGAGATGACTCAAAGTAGCGAAAATGACCCTGAACCTGTGACAGGTTCAGGGTCATTTTCGGCTGGGGCTATTGGCTGGGGTTACAAGTGCTCAGTCGAGGTCTTGTCCGTTACTGCCTTGGTGAGGGCGTTGACCTCGGCGAGCATCCAGGACTGGTAGGTATAGCCCGGAGTCGGCATGGTCTCGTAGACCCCGACGACCGGGATGCCGTTTTCCTGCGCCAGCTTGATGTAGGACTCGGTCAGCGAGTCGGTGACCTGCTGGTTGTACAGAAACACCTTGACCTTGTGCCCGGTGAAGAGCGACTTCTGGATCGCGACGTCCTGCGGTGAGGGGTCGGTGCCGTTCATGATGTCGGCCTGGAACGTCCACGGCGTCAGGTTGTCCGCCCCGACGGCCTGGAGCATGTAGTCGGCGACCGGCTCCGTAGTCGCGACCGGGGTGCCCGCGTCAGCCGCCTTGAACTTGGCGATGGCCGCCTTCCAGGTGCTGAGGCTGGCGGTGAACGTGGCCGCGTTGCCCTTGTAGTAAGACGCGTGCGCGGGGTCGATCTGGGCGAGGTCGGCGGCGATGGCGTTCGCCACCGCGGGCATCGTCGTCGGGTCGTACCAGAGGTGCGGGTTAGCCGTGCTGTCCGGCAGGCCGAGGAGCTGCTGGACGTTGACGACCTTGCGGCTGGAATCCGGCGCGGCGTTCTCGATCGTGGTCGCCCAGTCGTCGTAACCGATGCCGTTCTGCACGATGAGCTTGGCGGAGCTCATCTCGCGCGCCACCGCCGGGCTGGCCTCGAACGTGTGCGGGTCCGTGTTCGGGTTGCTCATGATCGACGAGGCCTGCACGTACTTGCCCCCGACCTGTGAGATGACATCGGCATATTCGTTCTCGGCGCCGATCGCCGTGATGGTGACGCTCGACGCGCCGGCCGCCGATCCTGTGGCACCGCCTGACGAGGCCGATGATGAGCAGGCGCTCGCCAGCAGGGCGGCCGCCAGCGGCAGCGCCACGGCGAGGGCGCCGGTTCGGGTTCGCATGACCTTTGATCTCCCGGTGGGAAACGCGCCGTCGGACGGCGCACGATGAAGCTACTGAATACGGTTATGGTAATCATTTTCATTAATAGAGTGCAAGCTGGGGCACGGTGACGGGTGCTGTAGCTCGCTGTGCGCGGCTCCCGGCCGCGGGCGCGAAGCCTGAGCGGAGAGGAAGAGCACGCCCGCGTTCAGGATGAGTGTTCTGGGTCTTAATGAGCGAGATGTGCTGCTGCCGGGCCACCGGGGCCGGTTTACCCGCCGTCAGGCGGTGCAGCGGGCGTGCCTACTTGATCGTCTTCATCACGCTGGTGCTGTAAATGGTCACGCCGCCGACCGTGTGCGACTTCATGTCGAGGTCCTTGCCGAAGTTGAACATCCACTTCTCTGCCCAGGCCCGCTCGATGATGATGTCGCTGATGTGCGCCTTGCGGACGTACGCCTCGAAGCTCCGCTCCCGCTCCTTGTTGGGGTAGCTGAGCAGCGCCACGGGCTGCGGCAGGGCGTCGGTGCTGGACAGCGACGCGTTGATGAAGCCGCCCGCGATCTTGAAGTAGAAGCCGGTGTAGGCCTGGAACAGCATCCCGGCGTTGCCGCGGTGCGAGATGACCACGACCGTCTGGCCGGGCTGCACGTACTTTTTGTACGTCCCGTCAGCGAAGAACGGCGGGATGTCGTTCGTCAGCTTAAGCGACGGCAGGGCTGGCTTCCAGTGCAGCGGCGGCGGGACCCAGACCACCGACGCGAACGTGGGCAGGTTGGCGAAGATAGCCGCGAGCGCGACGATGCCGAGCGCCCAGCGGGCCGCCCGCACGGCCAGGCTCACCGTCAGCTCGGCGAGCCACATCGACAGGGCGAGCGCGAGCACCAGGTAGCCGAAGTCGATGAACCTGACCGGCTCCGCGCTCTTGAAGATCGGCAGGCTCCAGATGAAGCCCCAGGGCAGCCCGAAGAGCTGCTTGCCGTCGATAATCAGGTTCGGCCCGAGTGCGAGCGCGATGATGACGACGAACCCGATCGCCAGCAGCCTCACCAGGCGGCTGCGCCAGTGGAAGACCGCCAGCAAGAGCAGCACAAGCAGCAGCGGAATGCTGACGTAGGACGTGTTTTCCAGCACGTGACGGGCGGAGGGCGCCCACCAGGTGATGCCGAGGAGCCGGTCCTTGCGCGGCAGCACCAGCGAAGCCACGTCGAGCGAGAAGTGCGGCTGCTGGCGGGTGAAGGTCGTCGGCTGGTTCTGCAATGCGTAGATCAGGTACGGCGCGGCGAGCACCAGGGCGCCGAAGAAGGCAACCGCGGTGAGCGCGGCCAGGCGGAGGACCTTGGCCCGCAGTTCGCGGCCGACCACCAGGAAGCCGATGATCAGGCCGATCACGCCCAGCAGGGTCATCTCGGCGAAAGCCTCGATGAACGTGTAGAACTCCAGGGCGACCGCGACCGTCATCCAGATCACGTAGCCGATGCGCCCGAGCGCTTCCTGCCACCACAGCACCATCAGGTACGCGATCAGCGGCAAGAGCAGGGTCACCGTGAGGTTCGGCTGGCCCGACACCGAGTGCTGCAGCATGTAGACGTTGAAGCCGAAGATCACCCCGGCCGGCAGCGACGCCCAGAACCGGCCGGTCACCCGGCGGGCCAGCACAAACGCGGCCCAGGCGGCGGCCGGCGGTGCCAGCAGCAGCGAGACGTTGAACGAAACGATCGCGCCGAGAGTGGCCGTGATCGGCCACAGCAGCAGCGCGACCGGCGGCGACGTGGTCGCCCAGGCGAGGTTATAGCCCTCCGGCGCCCCGATCTGGTGCGAGTACAGCGGGTTGATCCCGTGCGAGACCGCGTAGACCCACCAGCGCCAGGCCCAGATGTAGAAGTTCGGGTCGACCTCGGTCTGCCCCACCGCCGGCGTCTTCAGCTGGGTGACTAGCGGCATCCCGAGCGCGAGTATGAACACGCCGAGGTAGATGACGAACGCGACCAGGCCCTGCAGCGACGGGCGCAGGGTACGGCTACCCGTTTCCCGCACCTCGGTCTCAGTTGCGTCCGCGTCTCCTCCAGCGCGAATCGCGACGGTCGCCCACCTCACGAGTCAGAACCCTACCTTCACCAATGATCAGGGGCGACGGGCACGCAGGAACAGGGTGACTCCGGGCATGGACTTAACCGGCAGGTACCGCTCCGCGGTGATGACCGCCCGCAGGGCCGTGTTCACAACGGGGTTCACGTTATCAAGGTCGCTGCCCGTGGACGACTTGCGGCGCAGCCCGACCACGGGGCGCAGCAGCACGTTCCAGCTCCACACGTCCTCGATCGCGAGGCCGCCCTTGGTGATGACCGCGGTCAGGGTCTCCCTGGTGTAGCGGCGGACGTGGCCGACCGCTTCGTCGTGCGCCGACCACAGTGCCATGTCCGCGGGAACCGCGATCAGCGCGGTGGCGCCGGGCTGCAGAACGCGCGTGATCTCGGCGACGGCCAGGTAGTCTTCCTCGATGTGTTCAAGGACGTCAAAGGCGGTCACCAGGTTCATCGAACCAGTGCGCACCGGCATTTCCCTGGCGTCACCGCGCAGCACGTCCAGGCCCCGCTGGCGTGCGGCTACCGCGGCCGTGGGCGCGTACTCCAAGGCCATCGGCCGCCATCCGAACTCGCGCAGCACCCTCGTGTTGCCACCGCCGGCCGCGCCGATGTCCAGCGCAAGTCCGGGGTTGGGCAGGCGGCGCAGCTCTCTGGCCAGCAGGTTCCGCCGCTCGCGGTACCACCAGTGCCTGTCTTCAACCTCAACGAGAGTTCTCAACTCGGCTGCTTCCATGGCGATAACTTCTACCACGTGCTAAGCAATAGCACGTGGTGTTCGGTCGGCATCCAGCATGATTCCGCCATGATCCTCCACACCACGCATTTCAGGCGGCGGTCCACGTCACAGCCTGTTGACGATACGATACTTTACGTTCACTACCCGCCTCAGTGGCGGTAGCGGGAACGCGGAGAAAAAACTCATGGAATCGGTTAAGTACTCCATCGTGATCCCGCTCTACGACGAGGAGGGGATCATCCCCCTCCTGGTCGAACGGCTGCAGCAGATCATGAGCGAGCTCGACGGCCCGGCTGAGGTCGTCATGGTCGATGACGGTAGCAAGGACGCCACGTACCAGCTGGTCACGGCGGCAACCGCCGACGACCCGCGGTTCAAGCTGATCCAGTTCTCGCGCAACTTCGGCCACCAGATGGCGATCACCGCGGGCATGGACGCCTCGTCAGGCGACGCCGTGATCATTATGGACGCCGACCTGCAGGACCCGCCGTACGTGATCCTGCAGATGATCGAGAAGTGGCAGGAAGGCTACGAGATCGTCTACGGTCTGCGGAAGCACCGCGAGGGCGAGCGGCTGTTCAAGACGGCGAGCGCCTCGATGTTCTACGGCCTGCTGCACCGGATCGCCGACGTCGACACGCCGACCGACGTAGGCGACTTCAGGCTGGTGGACCGCAAGGCCCTGGACGCCTTCCTGCAGATGCGAGAGAACAACCGCTACGTCAGGGGCATGTTCTCCTGGGTCGGCTTCCGGCAGGCGGCGGTGCCGTACACCCGCGAGGAACGCGCCGTCGGCACCACCCACTACACGCTGCGCAAGATGATCAAGCTCGCCTCGAACGGCATTATGGGCTTCTCCACCGCGCCGCTCAGGCTTGCCCTCGGCACCGGCGTGTTCCTGGCCTTCGCCGCCGTGATCTACGGGATGGTGGCGATCGGCCTGAAGCTGGCGGGCGTGGGGCTCGTGCCCGGGTACGCGTCGCTGCTGTTCGTCATCACCTTCCTCAGCGGGATCCAGCTGATCGTCATGGGCATGGTCGGGCTGTACGTCGGACGCATCTACGACGAGGCCAAGGGCCGGCCGCTGTACGTGGTACGGGAGACCCAGGGATTCGACAGCGGCGAGGGACGTCTCGTCTGGCAGCCGGCCGGCTCGCACTCACGCGACGGGCAAGGTCGCTCGGTGCCGCGGCCGTAACTGCCGGGTTCGCGGGTCGGCAGGGCCTGGGGGCATGGCCTGTGGGCCGTGGCCTGACTGTTGTGCGCGGCCTGGTGGGCCTGGCGGGTCGCGCATCTTGTAGTCGGCGGGGTTGGCGTGGCCGGCTCGCCCTGGACGGGCGCGGTTCCCCGGGACGGTCGCAGGTGTTTCTTAGGAAAACCGGAGAGCGTGGCTGAGGCGCGCGGCTGGTGGCGGCTAGCGGCTAAGGCTCTCGGCCGGTGCGGCTTTCGTGTGGCTGGCCGGCGGTGGTGCAGGTCCGGGGCGGATCGCTGGTGACTGCGGCGGCGCGGCCTAGGGTGGCGCGGCCCAGAGTGTGGGGCACCTCAGGCCCTGAGTGTTGCCGCTGGGTCTGCTGGCGGCCGGGCGCGGAAGCGGCGGCGGTGATCCCGGTGCTGAGTTCGGCGGTGGACCCGAGTTCTTTTCCACCCCCTGGACTTTCCCTCACCAGGAGACTGTGCCGAAGCGGTCGATGAACCGGCCAGTGCCCGCGGACGGGGCCTCGGTGGCGAGGGACACGATCGCGTCGGTGCCTTCTGCGACGGTCTGGTGGCCGTTGTGCCCGTTGAGGTCGGTCGCGGTGTAGCCGGGGTCGGCCGCGTTGAACCGGATATCGGGCAGCGCCTTGGCATACTGCGCGGTCATCATCGTGACGGCCGCTTTGGAGGCCGAGTACAGGGGCGACGCGAACGTCGACTCGACCCGTTCCGGGTCGTGCGTGAGGGCGAACGAACCCATGCCGCTGCTCACGTTGATCACGGCAGGCGCGGCCGACCGGCGCAGCAGCGGCAGAAACGCGCTGGTGACCCGGACGACGCTCACCACGTTGGTCTCGAAGACAAGCCCGGCGTCATCGCCAGTCAGCTCGTCCGCCTTCACATGACTGCCTATGATGCCGGCGTTGTTGATGAGTGTGTCGACCCGGCCCTCATGGGCCGCGATGTCAGCCGCCGCACGCTGGACCGAGGCGTCGTCCGTCACGTCCACCGAGACGAAGCGCACGCCCAGTTGCTCCGCGGCCTGCTGCCCGCGCCCAGCGTCGCGGGCGCCGATGACGACGGTCTGGCCAAGCTCCTTGAGGCGGCGGGCGGTCTCGTAGCCGAGGCCCTTGTTGGCCCCGGTGATGAAGGTAATAGCGCTCATGGACCTAGCCTGCGCCGCCGGATGGCCGGCAACCAGGGACGGTGCGACGGTAGGACAAGCAGTACCACCCACGCGCGCCCCGCGTAGGCCCCGAGCTGGGATAATTAGGAGGTGATGGCTGACGAGACGGGCCTTGGGGCAACCATTCGCGCATGGCGTGACCGGCTGGCTCCCGCCGATGCCGGCCTGCCCGCCGGCCGGTCACGGCGCGCGGCCGGGCTGCGCCGTGAGGAGCTCGCAGAACTCGCGGGTATCTCGGTCGACTACCTCGTGCGGCTCGAGCAGGGCCGCGCGGCTACCCCGTCCGCGCAGGTGGCCGGCGCTCTCGCCCGGGCCCTGCGGCTGACCAGGGACGAGCGGGACCACCTGTTCCGGCTGGCGGGGCTCGAGCCGCCGCGAGACGGCATGATCTCTGACCACATCCCGCCGGGGATGCAGCGTGTCATCACCAGGCTGGGCGAGACGCCGGCCGCCGTGTTCGCCGCCGACTGGCGGTTGCTGTGGTGGAACCGGAGCTGGGCGGCCCTGCTCGGCGACCCGTCGGCGGTCGCGATTGAGAACCGCAACCTGGTCAAGTCACGGTTCCCTGTCGCCGCTGACCACGGCCGGCTAGCGTCCTGGCCGGTCATCTCCGAGCGAGCTGAGGCAACCGATCGCGCGATCGTCGCTGACCTGCGCCGGGCGTCTGCCCGCTATCCGCGCGATCCGCGACTGACCGGGCTGATCCAGCGGACTATCGACGGAAACCAGTGGTTCGCGCAGCTGTGGCACAGCGGCGCGGTGGGCGTCCACGCCGAGGACCGCAAGACCATCCGTCATCCCGACATCGGCGACATCACCGTGGACTGCGATGTGCTGGGCGACAACGACGGCGACCTGAAGATCATCATCTACACCGCCGTGCCCGGGAGCGCTGACGCCGACAAGCTCGGCCTCGCCCTGGTCGCGGGAACCCGCGCCGCCCGGTAATCCCCACAACGCCGGACAGGTACGGGAGATACCGAACAGTTCGGCATAGATCAGTGTTAATCCGTAATAGTTTTGTGAGGTTTTCGCGAAGTGGTTGAGACACGTCCGTAATCTTCACTACGTTGTTCCACGACCTCAAGCTTCCTTATCGGGAGACAAAGAACGGAGCGTGACAACGCCGTGGCTAAACGCCTTGCCAGGAGAAACCTGCTGCGGCGGGCTGCGGTCCTCGCGACCGTGCTGGCGACCGCGAGCGGGATCGCCGTCTACGCTGGCGCCACGGGCGCCGGTGCCGCTCCCGCGCCGACCATCTCTCAGGTCAAGGCGAAGGTGAACAGCCTGCAGGGTCAGGTCGACAAGATAGGGCAGGAGTACGACGCGGCCGGGCAGCAGCTCGCGGCGGCGAAGGCGCGGCTGACCGAGGTCAGCAAGCAGTCCGACCGCGCTCAGCAGCAGTACAACCAGGCCAGCGCCACCCTCACGTCGGTCGCCGTCGCCAACTACGAGAACTCCGGCCAGACGTCGATCCTCGACCTGCTTACTTCAGGCGACCCGTCGGCGGTGCTCGGCCAGGCGTCGCTGCTGCTGCAGGTCGAGGGCACGCACAACGAAGAGGCGCAGCAGTTCCTGACCCTCGCCAATGAGCTCTCCACCATGAAGGAGCAGCGGCAGCGCACGGAAACGGGCGTCGCCCAGCTTACGGCGCAGTACGCCACGCAGAAGAAGTCAATCTCCAAGCTGCTCGACACCCAGACGTCGCTGCTCGACAGTCTCACCGCGCAGCAGCAGGCCACGGTGGAGGCGGCCGAAGTCGGAGGCAGCACCTCGTCTGGAACGGTCACCACCACGCCGGTGACCTACACCGGCTCGACGGCGACCCAGGCAGGCCAGGCCGTCGCGTTCGCATTCGCGCAGCTCGGCAAGCCGTATGTGTACGGCGCCACCGGTCCCGACTCCTACGACTGCTCCGGCCTTGTGCAGGCCGCCTGGGCCGATGCCGGGGTGTCCATCCCCAGGACCACCTACGAGCAGTGGGCGGCGCTGCCGCACATCCCGCTATCGGAACTCCAGCCAGGCGACCTGATCCTCTACAACGGCGAGAGCCACGTGGCGATCTACGTCGGCAACGGCAACATCATCGACGCACCGCACACCGGCGCCGTCGTAGAGGAGATCCCCGAGTCGACCTCGTGGTACGCGGACAGCGCGGACGGCGCCGTCCGCCCGTAGGCGAGGTCGTCGGCCACCTGCCGGTAAGTCGTGACTGCCTTCTCGCGGGGGTTTCCGTCCGCCCGTGAGCACGGTCAGGCGACGGCCGCCAGCGGCGTATCGAGGTAGATGACATCGCCGGCCGCCCGGGCCAGTCCTGGGGCCAGGCTGCCGTGCCGGCTGACCACGGTGATGCGTACGCCGCGGGCCGCGAGGCTGGCCGCCGACCGGCCGAAGATCCCGTCGCCAGACCCGATCACCACGTGGCTGAACCTGGCCGCGACGTTCTCGTGCTCAAGCACGTCGAGAAGCTCCAGGTCGGCGCCGTCCTTTCCCGACCGGACCCGGTACCTGGCGTGCGGCCAGCCGCGGGCCGCCTCAAGCAGGCCAAGGTGGCTGGCGGCCATCACTACCTGATCGTCCATGCCCAGGTCGAGGCGCGCGAAGTAGCGACCTTGCACCTCGGTGACCAGGGCAAAAGTCGGCACAGCGGCGCCCGCGAGGTTCTCGATGTCCACGATGTGCAGCGTGCGTTCCGGGAACTGCCAGCGGAAGCTCGTCTGGCGCAGCCGTCTGACCTTGCTCACTTTCGGCGTCGCTGACATGACAGGCACCTCCTAGGCGATCCCCGCGCGGTTGCAAACTCCCCGTGGTGTAATTCGGTACCCACTAATCCATGCGCCAACCGCATGGGATCCCATGGATACCCTCCATGGATGCGGGTACAGTCCTGACCGTGAGCTTGACTGCTGTACGTGATGATCTTGCTGACGCGCTTGAGGAAACCCTGAAGCTGGCCCGCCGGCTGGCTGAGGACGCGAGAGACACCGAGGTTCCCGTCGCGGAACTCGTCGCCCAGGCCACCATGCTCGACCGGCTCGACCAGCGCCGCGAGGAGCTGATCGGCCAGCTCCGCCGCACCGCTAGCGCCGGCCGGCGGGCGGCCCAGCCGGGGCCTCCCATCAGGGAGGTCGTGCTCGCCGCGCTCGACGAGCTCGGCTGGCCGCAGAACGCGCGGTTCCTCGAGGAGTACCTGTGGGCCAAGCACCAGCTCCAGCTCGACAGCCGCGCGTTCGCCTCGCTGCGCCGTGACGAGCTGCGCGCCTGGCAGCGCTCACCTGGCGCCCGGTCCGCCTACATCGTGCCGGCCCTGAACCCCGACGGATCGGCCAACCCGCGCTGGCTCACCAGCTCGGCCTGGGAGCTGACGCGACGGGTGATCGCGTCACCGGACACCGAGCGGCTCTTCGACCTGCAGAAGATCCTCGCGCTTCATGTCCGCGGGTCACGCGGCCCCCTGGGCACGCTGCTCGAGCGGTACGTGACGCAGATCCTCGCCATCGAGCCGCCGCCGGTCTCCGCGACCGTCACCACGACGCGTGCCTGGCGCACCCATGTCAGGTCGCACACCGCCGCACTGATCGAGGCGATCCGCATCCGCGAGGACACGGCCCGCGAGCGGGCAGCAGTCCTGCTGACCGGGCGCGACGAGCGGGAGCTGGTCTGGGGCCGTGAAGCCTGAGCGATCGCGGAGACGCCGCTTACAGACGACGCTCGGCCGCCCAGCGGGTCAGCTGGTGCCGCGATGACAGCTGCAGCTTGCGCAGCACAGACGAGACGTGGCTTTCCACGGTCTTGCCCGAGATGAACAGCTCGCGCGCGATTTCCTTGTAGGTGTAGCCCTGCGCGATCAGTCGCAGCACTTCGCGTTCCCTGGTGGTCAGCTGGTCGAGCTCGGGATCGAAGGACGGCTTGACACCGTCGGGCGCCGGCGCAGCGGCGAACGCGTCGAGGACGAAGCCGGCCAGCCGGTGCGAGAACACCGCGTCGCCGCCCGCCACCCGGCCGATCGCGTCGGCCAGGTCAGGAGTGGAGATCGTCTTGGTGACATAGCCGCGCGCGCCGGCCCTGATCACCGCGATCACGTCTTCCGGGGCGTCCGAGGCGGACAGCGCGAGGAACTTGACGTCTGGGTGCTCCTTCTTGACCTCGGTGATGACGGCATGGCCGCCGCCGCCTGGCAGGTGGACGTCGAGCAGGACCACATCGGGGAGCAGCCGCCCGATCAGCTCGACTGCCGGGCCCACGTCCTCCGCCTCGCCGATCACCTCAACGCGGGCGCCAAGCTCGGCGCGCACGCCGGACCTGAACAGGCTGTGATCGTCGACCAGCACCACCCGGGGACGGGAGTCGTTCACCGCCATTGCCCGTCGGCTGACGGCACATAGCCAGGTTGCAGTCTCATCTCAAGCGTCACCTTCGTGCCCTCCCCTGGCGCTGACTGCACCGTCGCCGTGCCGCCGTGCCTGCTCATCCGACCGCGGATGGATTCCGCGACGCCCTTGCGGTCGCCTGGCACCGCCTCGGGGTCGAACCCCTCGCCCCGGTCACGGACCGCGACACTGACCTTATCCGGCTCGACCTCGGCGAACACGGAAATCACGGCGGCGCCCGACCACTTGGCGGCGTTGACCGTGGCCTCCCTGGCCGCCGCCAGCAGGGCGCTGAGCCGCGGGTCGAGCGGGCCGTCGCCAACGGTCACCACCTCGACGGGAACGCCGTGCCTGGCCTCGACGTCACGCTGGATCTGCCGCACCCCCTCGGCGAAGGACGAGACGTCGGCGTCGCCGGGCGCGCGCCCCTCGAACAGCCAGGAGCGCAGCTCGCGCTCCTGCGCACGGGCCAGCTGGACGACTGCCTGCGGGTCATCGGCGCGGCGCTGGATGAGCGCGAGGGTCTGCAGCACAGAATCGTGCACCCGGGCCGCCATGTCGGTCCGTTCCTCTGCCCGGGCCCGGGCCTGCCGCTCAAGGACCAGGTCACGGGCGATTCGCAGCCACCACGGGCCAAGCAGCAGCACCAGCGCGGCCGCGACAAGCAGGAAGCCGCCGAGCGGCTCGAGCAGCTGCGTGCCGCCGTGCAGGCTCAGCAGCCAGCCGAGACCGCCTGCGAGGAGCACTACCGCGCCGCCGATCCGCAGCCTGATGCCGCGGCGGGCGGCCGACCCGGTTGGCCCGAGGTTCTCAAGCGGCTGCACCAAGCGCCGCATCCCCGCCCGCTCCGCATCTGGCGCGTTGCGCCAGATAAGCGTCAGGCCAGCCACGCTGATCACCTGCGGCCAGAGGTAAGTCTCGATCGCACCGTCGTTCAGCGGGCCCGCCAGCAGGAGGAAGACGGCGAGCAGGGACGCCAGCCCGAGGGCGAGTGCCACGCCGCGCGAGTCGTGCCTTGCGCGGCTGGCGATGCTGGACTGCTCGCCCTTGACCGGAATCAGCAGCCAGCCGAGAACATAGAACGGGACTGCCCAGCCCTGGCTGATCAGCGCGGCGACGGCGAGCGCGATCCGGACCGTGGTCGGGCTGAACCCGCGCCACTCCCCGAGGCCCGCCGCCACGCCGCCTGCCAGGCGGTCGTCGGGGCTACGGCGCAGCGGCTCACCGTCACCACGGTGCCGCTGCCCGAAGCGAACGGCCCAGTCGGGCACGTCGTGCCGGTGCTCCGCTCGCTCGTGCCAGTGCGAACGGCCGCGACGGCGCCCGGTATCGGTGACCGTGGACCTGCCTGGCTGGTCCTGGAACTGCATCCCACCATCATCGCCCGGCGCGGGCCCCGGGGGCTATCCGGGCTTTCCCTGATGACCCCTCAGGGTGTCTCAGGGTAGGCCGGGGGTACAGCCGGGGCATTTCCCGATACCCCCGCGGGGCGTGCGGGCGAAGACTTGAGCCATGAGCACATTCGGGGACACCACCCAGTCACAGACGCCAGCCGGCCCGGCCGGCCGGCCACCACTTCGCCGCGCCGTCGAAGGGCGCATGCTGGCCGGCGTGTGCGCCGGCATCGCCGACTACCTCGCGGTCGACGTAACGATCGTCCGTGTCGCTTTCGGCATCGTCACCTTCCTCGGCGGCGCGGGCGTCCCGGCCTACCTGGCCTGCCTGCTGCTGATCCCCGAGGAGGGCAGCGACCAGTCCATCGCAGGCTCGCTGCTCAGCTCCGTTGAGCGCGGGCTCTAAATGACATCCGCTTTGAGGGGAGCCACCACCATGTCACCGGCCTCGAGTCAGCAGTGGACGCGGCGCATCCGCTACTCCGACCAGAACATCCGGGTCTCCGACGCGGACCGCAACGCCGTCGCCGAACTGCTGACACAGCACTATGCCGAGGGGCGCCTCGACCAGGGCGAGTTCGACGAGCGGGTCGGGCGGACGATGGCGGCCAAGACCCGCGGCGACCTCGCAGGGCTGTTCGACGACCTGCCTGACACCGACTCAGCCGGCGGGTCCGGGCCTGGCAGCCCGGCCGGGGCAGCCGTCCCCTACCGGGCGCGGGGCAGGCGCGGCGGTATGTTCCGCAACCTGCTGATCGTGGTGCTCGCGCTGATCTGCGCGAGTGTCGCATGGCACGCCTTCACCAGCCTGTTCATGGTGGGGCCACTGGTCTGGGCATTCGTTGTCATCGCGGTTATCGTGCTGCTGACCAGGTCCCACCGGCACTAGGCGCCCGGCCCGCACTGGCAACTGAACCCGGTGACGACTCATCGGCGGGGCACCGCGCGGGCGGTGGCGGTACCGTGGCGGGCATGGGCACACTGCACGCCGCCAGCGAGCCGCCGCCTGCCCTGTCCGTGAACGGCGGCCGGGCGCCGGTCGCCAACGCCTACTTCGCCGTTACTATCGACGCCGCGGTCGACCTGCGCGGGGCCCGCGAGTACCGGAACCTGCCCCGCGCCGAGCGGGTGACCCGGGCGCGAGCCGAGCAGCAGGCGTTTCTGAGCGCGTTCCTCGACCCGGGACTCGGGGCGGCGCTCGACCTGCGGATCGCGGTCGACCCCGCGGCCAGCACGCCGCTGTCGGTGGCGGTGCTCGGCCGCGTATGGGGCGGCAGTGCCGCCGCCGCGGCGGAACGGGCCGAGGGGCTGCGCGGCCGTGTCAAGGCCGCGATACCGCGGCATGTCACCGCCTCCGCGGTCGAGGACGCCGGCGCCGTGGCCAGGCTGCTCGCGCCGTTCTCAGGAACCACGGTCGACTCGGCCGTCATCACCAGGCACGAGCAGATCGCGGTGCCCTCGCGGCCGGACGCAGGCGTCAGCTACTACTACTCGGCGCTGCCGCTGCACTGGTCGGAAGACGGCTGGCAGGCCGTGTACGCGGCTCTCGCGGCGAGCCCGGTCCCGCTGGTCCTTTCCGTAGCGGTACTGCCCATGCTGGTGCCGGCCCCGTTCGTCCAGACGCTGCTTACGCTGGCCAACTTCTACGGGCGGCTGGCCAAGGAGGGCGACCCTTCGGGCGGCTTCTACCACGGCGGGCAGCGGCTGGCGGCCGACGCGTTCGCGGTGGACGCAGAAAAGGCGTTCCAGGACTTCTCCCGTCGCCTCGCACACAAGGCATATGCGCTGCGCATCCAGGTCTCGGCGGCCCGGCGGCTGCCACCGGGGCTTGTCGAGACCATCGCCGCCGCCATCGCAGGTATCCCCGCCGGACATCAGCGGCCAGCCACCGCTTCCTCCCTTTCCGGCCCGACCGGTCCGTCCCTCGCTGCCGCCGGCTACGACATCCGCCGGCCTGCCAGCGTCGCCGAGAGGCGACTGGCCGAGTACAACCTGAACGTCATCAACTTCGGGATGCTGACCGGGCAGCCTGAGATCTGGGGGCGCCACGACCCGCCGGACCCGCAGCTCGCGATGCTGACCGTGCTCGGCGACGTGCGCGACGCCAGCTGCGCGTTCCGCTTCCCGGTGGCGGCCGACGGCAGCGTGCCCGGCTTCACCGTGCTGACGCACCGGGCAGACGGGCCGGCAATCAGGCTCGGCACAGTGTCAGGTTCCGATCACGATGTCGCGCTTCCGCTGCGGTCACTGGCCGGGCACACGCTGATCGCCGGGTCAGCGGGAAGCGGCAAATCCACCACCGCGGCCGAGATCCTGCGCCAGCTCTGGACCGACCATCAGGTGCCGTTCCTTGTCATCGATCCTGCCAGATTCAGCGGTTACCGCTGGCTAGCCGACGAACCGGGGTTCGAGTCGGCCGAGGTCATCACCGTCGGGGACGAAAGCGGCACGCCGCTACGGTTCAATCCGTTCGCAGTTCCGGCCGGAGTACTCGTCGGGGGGCACGCGGCGAACCTGCTCGTCTGCTTCACCGCCGCCTTCGGACTGTCAGGGCCGCTGCCGTCCGCCTACCGGGACGCGCTCAGCCTGACCTACCTGAGGGCGGGCCTGCTCGCCGCGGAACGCCCGGACGGCAGCCAGCGGACCTGGCCGACGGTGGCAGACTTCGTCGCCGCACTGGACGAGGTCTTCGCGGATTCGCAGTACCCGGGGGATACCAGAGCCGTCCTCAAGCCAAGCGCCGTCGGCCGCGCCAGGCAGCTTGTCCGCGGGGTTAACGGGTCAGCCTTTTTGACCAGTCTGCCCGGCGCCATCGGGCCCTTGCTCGGACACCCGGTAATCCTCGAACTCGGCGCGCTCGGACCCGGCGACGAGCAGGCGCTGATGATGGCACTGCTGCTCAACGCCGTCATTGAGCACCGAGGGACCGCTCGCGGCACTTCGTCAGAGCTGGTTCACGTCACGCTCGTCGAGCAGGCGCACCGGCTGCTGGCCCGCGCCACAGACGGCAGGGCGTGGCCAGAGGCGCAGGCCAGGGAGCGCGCCGCGGCCGCCCTGGCCGGCGAGCTGCTGGCGAGCCGGAGAAACGGCGAAGGAGTGATCATCGCCGAGCAGTTCCCCGGCTCCCTGGTCAAGGGCACGCTCAAGGAGACCAGCGTCAAGATCATGCACCGGCTTACCGCCGAGGACGACCGGCGCAGCCTCGGCGAAACCATGCTCGTCGGCCAGGCGCAGCGTGTGCTCGCCGCCCGGCTGCGGCCGGGCGAGGCCCTGCTCTACAACGACGAGTTCACCGAGGCGGTGCACGCCGACATCAAGGCGGCGGCACCGCGGCAGCCCCTGGCGACCGGGGCCACCTCGACCACCGGGGCGACCGGGGCCACCGGGGCGACCGGGGCGACCGCGAAGCGGTCCGCCTCGCCGCCGTTCGCAGCCTGCGATCACTGCCGGGCACAGTGCACCTACCGCAGCGCCGCGCTGTCCATGCTGAACGACCCGCGCATCGTCAATGACGTCACGGGCGCGGCCGACCTGTCGGCGCTGGACGGTAGACCGCCGGGGATCGGGGGGCTCCCGGAGGTCGAGGGGACGGGGAGGCGCCCGGAGATCGAGGAGTTCGGGGAGCTCCCGGGGATCGAGAGGACCGAAGGACTCCCGGAGATTGGGGGGACCCGGGGATCCGGGGAGTTCCCTGACACAGGGGGGCTCGCGGCACTACGCGGGAAGCTGTACGACACCGTCAGCAGGTTCCCGGTCCTTCCCGCGGCGGACCCTGGACGCAGTGACGCCGCGTTCTGCTTGTTCCTGCACGTCCACGCGAGCAGCGAGCTGCGGCTGAGGCCAGAGTGGCCCGCTGTTGCCGCCAGGCTGCTCGGCATCACCGCGGGGCCCGACGAGGCAGTGGCGACCCGCGAGACGGTACAGGCGACCGGCGAAGCGGTACCGACGAGCAGCGAGAGTGTGACTGCGGCTAACCGAGGCGGCGTCGGTGAACCGCGAGACAGTGACCGCGACCAGCGGGACGGTACCGACGAACAGCGAGACCGCGCGGCTACCAAGGCCTGGGCGACGAACGGCGAGACTGTACCGGCCGCTGACGAGACTCTGCGGGGCGCTGACGAGACTGTGCGGGTGACTGACGAGACCGGGTCCGCGACTGACGAGACCGGCACCCGGGACGACATGTAAGGTCTGTCCAGGGTCGGGCGCGTCGCCACAGAACGGACGGGCAGCATGAGCTTCTGCGCCAAATGCGGGCGCCAGCGGGACGGGGATGCGCGCTTTTGCGGCGGTTGCGGCACGGAGTTCAGCGACTACCGCGAGGACGGGGCACCGTTGACGGCGGAATCGAAGGCAGAGTCGGCAGTACCGTCCACGGCCGAGTCGGCAGTACCGTCCACGGCCGAGTCGGCAGCATCGTCGACGGCCACGTCGGCAGCACCGTCCGCAGCGGAGTCTCTAACGGACCCGACTCGGATGGACATGGCCGCGGACGCCGCCCGGGCCGTCGAGCCGGACTCCAGGACCGACCCGTTCGCGTCCTGGTACCAGCCGCAGACGCCCGCAGCGGCGGGCGGCGAGCCTGACGCTCCCGGCCAGCAGTGGCAGCCGACCCAAACGGTTAACGCCGCGCCCGCCCAGCCCAGCGGATACCCGGCGGCCCCGACACCGCCCTACCAGCCAACGCCGCTTCACCAGCCGACGCCGCCCTACCAGCCGACACCGCCCTACCAGCCGCCCCGCGGTCCTGAACGAGGCGGCAGGAGGGGCCTGTTCATCGCCGTCGCGATCGTCGTGGTGCTCGCGGCGGGCGGCGGGGCCTACGCGCTCGCGAGCTCGCTTGGCAAGCACACCACCGCCCAGCCGACCGCACCGCCGAGTGCGGGCGCCTCCAGCCAGCCGACCGCCGCCGGCACCTCGAGCGCCGGGACCCCGGCCGCTGGCACAAGCACGGGCACAAGTGCGGGCGCCAGCACGAGTCCGACCCCGTCCCCGTCGCTGAGCCTGGTGACTGTCGCGCCCGGGGTCTCGACGAGCGCCGCCGCCGGGGTCGAGACGCTGCTGAGCCACTACTTCCACAGCATCAACAGCCACGACTACAACGAGTACGCGAGCACGCTCAGCCCGGCGGAACAGGCCAAGCAGTCCGAGTCCACCTTCGACTCCGGCTACGGGACGACGACCGACTCCGAGATGACCCTGACCTCCCTGGCCAGCAGCGGCTCAGGTCAGACGGCGACGGTCACGTTCACCAGCCGCCAGGCGGCGGCCGACAGCGTCGACCACAGCACCTGCAACGACTGGACCCTCAATCTCTTTCTGGTGCCCGCGGGTAACGGCTACCTGATCGGTCCCGCGCCGGCCGGCTACCAGCCCGACCACTCCGACTGCTAACTTCCGTCCATGGTCGTACCGCTGGCCGGACGGTGGGTCGCGGCGGCATGCGGCATCCTGCTTGTGCTTGCCGGCTGGCAATCCGTGATCGGGACGCTGATCGTGCCGCGTCCCGTCGGCTCCTGGCTTACCCGCTGGGCGGACCGCATCGTCATCACCGTCTACCGGGCCGGGACTCGCCGGGTCACCGACTACCGGCGGCGCGACCGCATCCTGGCCACCCAGGCCGCGGCGATCCTGGTGACGCAGCTGGCCGCCTGGCTGCTGATTTTCCTGGCCGGCTTCACGCTGGTGCTGTGGCCGTCCCACGGGCGCGGCATCACCGCGGCGCTGACCGAGGCGGGGTCCTCGCTCTTCACCCTCGGTTTCGCCGAGCCGCCTGGCACTACCCCCGACGCGCTGGTCTTCGTCGCGGCGGCCACCGGCATGATCGTGGTCGCGCTGCAGGTCGGCTACCTGCCGGCGCTGTACGGCGCCTTCAACCGCCGGGAGACTGAGGTGGCACTGCTTGTGTCGCGGGCCGGAGTGCCCAGCTGGGGACCCGAGCTGCTCGCCAGGCAGTTCTACGCCCTCGGCTCCGGCGTCTCCACGCTCAACACGCTGCCTGATCTCTACCGCGACTGGGAACGCTGGTCGGCCGACATCGCGGAGAGCCACACCACTTACCTTCCGCTGGTCCGTTTCCGCTCGCCACAGCCTTTCTCCTCGTGGGTGATCTCGCTGCTTGCGATGCTGGACTCGGCGGCGCTCATCCTCGCCCTGGCCCCTGATGAAGCGCCGACGGTGCCGGCCAGGCTTTTCCTGCGCAGCGGATTCGGCTGCCTGAGCCGGATCGCCCGGGCGATGGGGATCGACGTCCCTGAGGAGGCGGACCCGGAAGGCGGCATCACGCTGACGTACGAGGAGTTTCTCGGCGCCATCGCCCGGATGAAGGAGGTCAGCTTCCCGATCAGCCGGGAGCCGGCCGACGCCTGGCTCGACTTCGTCGGCTGGCGGGTCAACTACGAGAGCGCCGCCTACCAGATCGCGGCGGCGGTAGACGCGGTTCCGGCGCTCTGGTCGGGCCCCCGGCACTTCCCGATGACCGAGGTCGCACCCCAACGGCCGCCGAGCGGACGCCAGCGCCCTGACAGCCGTACGACCGGCACCAGTCCGACCGGCACCAGTCCGACCGGCACCAGTCCGACCGGCACGAGTACGACTGGCGGCGACCCGAGTAAATGATCCGTCATTAATTACCACGCTATGCTTGGCGGATGACAGCGGCATGGCTCAGCGATGACGAGCAGCGGGTGTGGCGGACTTACCTGCGGATGACCTCGCTGCTGCCGGCCGCGCTGAACAGGCAGCTGCAGCAGGACTGCGGCCTCACGCTGCCCGAGTACGAGGTGCTCGTCCAGCTCAGCGAGACCGCACAGCACCGGCTGCGGCCGTTCCAGATCTGCGAGGCGCTGAACTGGGAGCAGAGCCGGCTGTCGCACCAGCTGACCCGGATGGAACGGCGCGGGCTTGTGTCGCGCCACGAGTGCGCGGCAGACGGCCGGGGAGCGTTCATCGAACTCACCGCCGCCGGCGCTGATGCCATCGCCGCCGCCGCGCCCCGCCACGTCGCCAGCGTTCGCGGGCTGGTATTCGACCGGCTGAGCGGTCCGCAGCGCGCGGCCTTCGAAGAGGCCTGCGCGACGATCGTCTCCGCGCTTTCCGAGCAGCCCTGAACGAGCGCTAGCGCGGGCCGCCGGTGGCGGCCGCTGACCGGCCGCGTCCGACAGACCCGAGGCCGCCTTGACCGCCTGACGAACCGCTGCCGGCCGCCGTGCTACCCGGATCAGGATGCGGGGCGCCGGTCTGTGCCTGCTGCGCCCCGCTTCCCTGCGATCCGGCGCCGAAGGCGCCGCAGTAGTCGAGGATGTTGCGCTGTCCTCCGGCCGCCGCGGCCAGCTTCTTGACGAACCGGCTGTTTCCCGGCCACCCGCCGGGCAGGCCCGAATTCTGAAAGAGGCGGAAGTACTCCTGACAGAGTTCTTCCCGCTTGGGCGTCTTGTCCGCGCTCCCCGTCCCCTGCTGCGGGTCGGAAGAGGCAGCGGTCGGGGTCGGCGACGCCTCTTTCGTCCCGCTTCCAAGCGGCTCCGCTTCCTTGGCGGCGCTCCCGCTTGCCTCGGCCGCCGAATGCGTACCGCTGACACCGCGCCCGGGCTGCCCGGAACTGCCCGGCAGGACGAGCACGCACACCAGGGCGACCAGCAGGCCGGCCGCTCCGACGGCGCCGAGCAAAGCGGCGCCCGGGCGGCGGCCGCGCCACGGCGCGCCACGGCGCGGCCTGCGGTGACGGGCGCCTGGACGGCCAAGCGGCCGCGGACCGCCGCCCGCTGGCGAGGCCGGCGGTACCGGCGGAAGCGGGGCGGTCGCCGCGTCGCCGGCCTGAGCGGGCCAGGTCCCGGCGGGCAGCACGAACAGCCGGTAGGCGGCCCTGGCGGCCGCCTCGCCGTTTAGTTCGCCCGGCCCGGGCGCCGCCCGAAGTCCGGCCAGCACGGCGGCGGCGGGCCGCGGCGGGCGGCCGGCATGCCCGGCGCGGCCGGGCTCACCAGGCCGGGAGCGTTCACCGGGCCGGGCGCGTTCACCAGGTTGGCCGGGCTCACCAGGCCGGGCAGGCTCACCGGACAGCACCGCTTCGAGGTCTCGCTCCTCCTCTGGAGTGAGACCCCAGACCGGCGGCAGGCTGTCTGACATGTCATCATCAGGAACGCCGTACCCGCTCAAAGTGTTACACCTGCCCGTGCAATTGCACCGGGTTGCCCGAGCAGCACCTCCAGCCTCTTCAGGCCGCGGTGGGCGATGACCCGGACATTGCCAGGGGATTTGCCGAGCATGGTGGCCACCTCGTCGGTGTCGAGCCCGGCGACGACGCGGAGCATGATTACCTCGGCCTGCGGGGCCGGGAGCCTGGACAGCAGCGCGAGCGCCGCTCCCGTCGCGATGTTGTCAAGCGCGATCTGAGCGGTGTCGGGCGTGCTCGGCACCTCGGCCGCGCTGATCTCGTCAAGCGGCTCGGCCGGGTGCCGCTTGCGCAGCCTCGCCTGGTCGAGCAGCCGCCGCCTGGCGGTCGTGAACAGCCAGGCCCGCCAGGCCGACTCGTCTCCGATGAACCCGGCCAGGCCGCGGACCACATACACCCAGGTCTCCGCGGCGATGTCCTCCGCGTTCTCCTGGGCCAGGACGCGCAGGTACCTCAGGAGAGCGGGATTCGCATCGCGCCACAGAACCGCGAATTGCTCTTCGTCGCCACCTTGAGCGTCCGCGAGCACCCGCGCGAATTCATCGCCCACCACATGCTGAGTATCGGCACACAGGTGGTTGCCGCGCAGCCGAATCACTATCAAGATCCAAAACGGCCGAACTTCACGGGATATAGCGGAAATGCGGGTTATGACGGCGATTCGCGCCGACCGAGGTCAGCGCGGTGTTACCACGAACTGGCGCAGTGACAGGTCACGAAAAGTCACCGGGCCGCGCGGGCCGGGCACCGCGTCCAGGTTGATTCCGGTCTCCGGCAGCTCGAGCAGCTTGAACCCGTCGAGGAGCCTGGTGGTGGCATTCCAGAAGGCGCCCGTGCCCGCGTAGGCCGCGAGGAACTCACGGGCCGCCGCCGCGTCGCCGGCGGCTATTCCCGCCGCCAGGCCCGAGGTCTCGTCGTTGGCGATGGCGGCCGCGTCGGCCGGGCCTGAGGCCCGGGCAATGGTGACCGTGGCCTCGCGTTCGGCGTCCAGCGCCCACTCGTAGCCGAGCGGATGGTCGTGCGGCGGCAGCGAAGCCCTGATGCCGAGCCCTGACAGCTGGCCGGTGATCTCCGGCAGCCAGTCGTCCCACAGCTCCTGGTCGAGCAGCAGCAGGTTGAGGCGGTTGCACACGCCAAGCCGGTCGAGACTGCTGGCGATCAACGAGGAAGCCAGCCCCCGTTCTGATGAAGGATGAATGTAAAGCACCCCGCCGCCATCGGCATGGGCGAGGGTGCGGACGCCGTGCGCCGCCCCCTCGGCGGCCAGCACCCGGGTCGACTCGCCGCTGCCGCGCAAGATGACCAGGGGGATCAGCTTCGGCTCACGGACCAGCGCGTACGCGGCGGCCTTGCCCGGCACCCGGACAACCTGGATCGCGGCCGGGTCGAGACCCGCCGCCGCCAGGGCCGGCGCGATCACCTCGTCCGCCAGCGCGATCGCCGAGCGCAGGGCCGCGCTGCCGGTCCGCAGCACGCCCGCGTTGCGCGACTTGACCAGCTGCGAGGCGATGTCCACGACAACGTTCGGCCTGGCTTCGAAGTTCGCACCGATCACGCCGACCGGGCGGCGGCGCTCGTAGAGCACCAGGTCGCCTGGCAGGTCGCGGATCGCGCGGTCGGCAGGCTCGGCCTCGACGGCCGCGAGGATCTCAAGCTGCGCGGCCATCGACTTGAGACGGGCGTCGTCCAGCCGGAGCCGGTCGCGGACCCCGGCGGGCAGCCCGCCGTCCTCCGCCGCGCGCATGTCCGCCTCGTTGGCTGCGAGCACCGCGGGCGCGGCGTCGCGCAGGGCCTGCGCCATCGCGCCAAGGGCCGTATCCAGGGCGCCGTCAGGCGCGCCGGCCAGACCGGGAGCCGCGGCCCTGGCCGCCCGTGCGGCCGCCCGCACCGCTTCGGCGGCCCGCGTCTCATCCGCTGTCATGTTCATACCTCCAGGGCGTGCAGTCTTCCCTGCCGAGGTTATCCTCCGCGGCCGCCAGCACTGGCAGCACCGGCAGCACGGCTGACGGAGTACGAGTGTGACACAGCAGACATTTTCGCCCGAAATATAGCGCGCCGTCTATACGCTTCAGCTGACTGGCGGACGGTGAGCCCGCCAGACGAGCCGGACGGGCGCCCCCCGAGAGCAGGCGACCGCCAACGACCCGCCTTGTGTACTGGTAAAAGGACACGGGTTGCGCTGCCAGCGGCAGCGCCCAGGAGGTGCTCAGACATGAAGCTCAGCTCTCGTTTCCTGCTCGACAGCCTGTTCGTGACGGCGGGAGGTTTCCTGGCCGTCGCGTCGATGGCGTGGGCCGCCGGCACGGTTGGCTGGACCGCGTTCGGCGTGTCGGCCGGCGTGACCGTACTGGCCGTCGTCAGCGCGGCGCTAGCGCGCAAGAGCTCCCGCCGCCTTGGCCACGGGCTGCTCGGCCTGGTCGCGCTGTGGTCGCTTGTCGCGGCCGTGACATTCTCCGGACCGGCGCTGACCTGGCTCGTCTTCGCTGACGCGATCGCACTCGGCGTGCTCGCGCTGGCCGACCTGGCCGCGCACGAGGCCACCACCGAGCGGATCGTCCACTCGCTGGAAGTCCGTGAGCCGGCCGCGGAGGGCCGGATCGCCGCCTGAGCAGGGAACCGGCCGGGCAGGAAGCTGTCCGGTTAAGAAACTGTCCAGTTAAGAAGCCGGCCGCCCGGTGAGCCCGCTGACGCGGGGTCACCGGGCGGTCTGGTCGCTGACGCGGGGTCACCGGGCGGTCTGGTCGCCGGCCGGGCACCTGGCGGTTTCGGCCGTTCCGGTCCTGAGCGGCGGCGCGTCCAGGGCGCAGTGCGAAACCTGGAGCTCGTCGGCGTCCGTTTGCTGGCCGGCCGGCTCCCCGGCCCGGCCGCGCCGCGGGTTGGTGATCGTGAGCGCTGCGAGGACGCCCGCGGCGGCCGCGGCCGCCGCGGCGATCAGCACGGCCTCGTGGAAACCCTTTGTCAGCACCGCCGGGTGCAGGTAGGCGTCACCCGTCAGGCCCGCCAGCGCGGGCAGTACCGCCACCGCGATCAGGCTGCCCGTCCTGGCCACGTCGTTGTTGACCGCGGAGGCGATGCCCGAGTGCTCCGCGGGCGCGGCCGACAGCGCGGTGGCGGTCAGCGGCGCCACGTTGATCGCCAGGCCGAGTCCGAGCACGATGACGGCGGGCAGCACCTCGGTGAGGTAGTTGCCGTCCCCGCTTATCCGGGTGAACAGGACGAACCCGGCCGCGATCACCAGCGGCCCCACGGTCATCTGCAGCCGCGGCCCGATCCTGGCCGACAGCGCCGCTGACCGGGCGGACAGCGCCAGCATGATGGCCGTCAGCGGCAGCAGCGCCGTCCCCGCCTCGAGCGCGCTGTACCCGCTGACGTCCTGCAGCACGACCGGCACCAGGAACAAGGCGCCGCCGAGGGCGCCGTAGACGACGAACGTGACCGCGTTGGCCGCGCTGAACTGACGGGTGCGGAACACGGTCAGCGGCAGCATCGGATGGTCGCTGCGCGCCTCGACAACGCAGAAGGCGCCCAGCAGGGCCACGCCCGCGAGCAGGCTTGCCAGCACGACCGGCGACGTCCAGCCGTCCGCGGCGGCGGCGATCAGACCGTAGCTGAGGCCCGCCAGCGCCAGGCTGATCGCCGCGGCCCCGGCCGGGTCGAGCCGCTGCGGCGGTCCGGGAGCGCGTGACTCGGGTACGTGCTTAGCCGCGATGAGCACCACCGCCGCCGCCAGCGGCAGGTTGATGAAGAAAACCAGCCGCCAGGACACGGCGCCGATCAGCCAGCCGCCGAGGAACGGCCCGGCTGCGGTGGCGACCCCGCCGAGTCCCGACCATGCGCCGATAGCCCGGGACCGGTCGTCCGGTCTGAACGAGGCCTGCAGGATCGCCAGGCTGCCGGGAGTCAGCAGCGCCGCGCCGACTCCCTGCAGCGCCCTGGCCGCGATCAGCAGCCCGGCGCTGGGCGCCAGGCCGCAGGCGAGCGACGCAAGCGCGAACCAGATCGTGCCGATCACGAACATCTTCCGCCGGCCGTGCACGTCACCGAGCGCGCCGCCGAGCAGCAGCAAGCCGGCCAGCGGGAGCGTGTAACCGTCGACGACCCACTGCATGCTGGCCACCGAAGCGTGGAAATCGCGGCCGATCGCCGGCAGCGCGATGCCAACCACCGTGGCGTCGAGCGCGGCGATACCCGAGCCGAGCACGGTCGCGGTCAGCACCCAGCGCCCGGCGGGACTGGCGTACCGCAGGCCAGGCGCCTCCCCCGTCACCACGCCGTCGGCGGCCACGCTGGCGCTAGCTCACCACGCTCGCGGTGACGGTCGTCCGCCGCTGGCGGAGCTCGTCCCGGATCTGGTGACCGAGCTTCCGCGTCTCCCTGCGGTTAAGCAGCGCGCCGGCGACCGCCCCGGTGAACAGCGGTGCGAGCGAGAACGTCGACCGGCGGACGCGGGCCGCCAGCCGCCTGGTCAGCTGCCTGGCCAGCGGAGAACCCGCGATAAGCAGCAGCCCGCCGTCCACCGCGTACACGCCGCGGCGGGAGGCCCATGAGCCGAGGTAAGCGCGGGCCCGTTCGGTCGTGCTGCCTGTCGCCGGCATGCCGTATACCTCGTGCAGCTCGGCGACCAGCTTTATCTCGATCCCGACGGTGGCGAGGGTTTCCGCCGCCACTTCCGCCGGGAACGCCGGCAGCGCGGGCAGCGCCGCCCAGGCCCCGGTCGCGCCGCCGACCGCCGCCGCGGCCCTGGCCGCGTTCTCGACCAGCCGCTGCGCGATCTCGTCGTCGGACTTGCCCGGATACCGGGCGCGCAGCGTGGCCTGGTCGCGGATCCGCAGCCGCGGTCCCATCGCCACCACCTGCGCGGTCAGCCAGGTCATGCCTGAGGTCACCCCGGACGTCACCCCGCGGCCAGCCGAGCCGGCCCCGCGACGGGCGCTGCCGGCGCCTCGCCGTGCGCTGCCTACGCCGCGGCGGGCGGTGCCGGCGCCGCGACGGGCGGCCGAGGCGGCTCCCGCCGCGGCGGACGCCGTCCGGTCGGCAATGGAGTGCAGCGCGCCGGCGATCCGCTTCTGTTCCGCCGGTCCGCTGGTCTCCGTGAGCTCGACCGCGACCTCCGCCGCCTGCCGCGCGGCGGCGTCGTCCGCCTGCCGCGCGCCGGCATCATCCACCGCGTCTCCGCTGTTCACACCGGCCATGCGCGTCACCTGCCGTCCCCGTCGTTGATGAGGCCACGGTTACCGAGACCCACGTTACCTGGACGCATAGTTACCCGAACACGGCAGATTACTCAGACAGCGCCGAACCACGACCGGGAACACCGTCAATCCCAGGAGCGGCAATTTCGGACGCGCAGAGCGATCAGGCGGTCACGGAATATTGGATTAAGCACTACTTGTATTGGTCACATCGCCTATAGTGACGCACGAGATCAATTGCACGCCGGTCCCGCTGGTTCCGAACAGGAGCACATCCCCTATGGCCGAGACGGCAGTTATGGCACCGTCGGCCGGCGGTACCGCGCCAGCGGTACAGCTAGCCCGCGTGTGGCTCACGGCCCTTACCGTCAGCCGGGCTGAAAGGCCCGCCGATCACGCCGGCATTCCGATGGACGGCACAAATGCGCAGGCTTTTCTTACCGCTCAGTCAGCGGCACTCCTCGCCATCCTGCTCGGCGACCCGTTCCGGCCGCGGCAGGCGGCCGCCATCGGGCACGCACTGGTGCGGGCGGACTTCGTCAGCGCCGATGTCCTCGGGCGGTCGCTGCGGGTGCTGTTCCTGCGCCTGCCGGGGCTGCTGGCCCAGGACCCGCTGGCCGGGCGGGCCAGCGCGAGCGGCCTTGAACGACGGGTCGCCGAGGTTACAGAAGCGCTGGCGAACGGCTACGTGCGGGCGCTGCGCGACCGGACGCTGGCCGAGCAGGAATCCATCAGGCGGGCCGAGCTTGACGCGCAGCGGATCGTCAGCGACCAGCTCAGGCACCAGGCAACGCACGACCCGCTGACCGGGCTGCCTAACCGTGCGGTGGTCTTCGACCGGCTGGCCGTCGCCCTCGAGCCCGCCCGGCGCACCACCGCGGGGCTTTGCTACCTAGACCTCGACGGCTTCAAGACGATCAACGACCGCTACGGGCACGAAGCGGGCGACGAGCTGCTCGTGACGGTGGCCAGACGGATCGGTGAGACGGCGCGCGCCCGCGGCGCGCTCGCCGGGCGCATCGGCGGCGACGAATTCATCGTGCTGGCCGAGATCTCCCCCGGCATCGTCGGCATGATCGCGCTCGCCACCAGCATTCTGGCGGCGGTCGGCCGCCCCGTCCCGCTGCGCATCGGCCGGGTCAGTGTCTCGGCCTGCGCAGGCATCGCCGAGCGGGCCGCGGGCGCACCCGCGCCAGCCGCGATGATCGCCGACGCCGACGCCGCTCTCTACCAGGCCAAGTCCAGCGGACCCGGGAGGTGGGCGGTCTACGGCTCGGCGCGCGGACTCGAGCAGGGACGAACCGGCTGATCGGCGGCCGCTAGGCCGACCTGGGCGGACGCCGGCTGCGCACAGGCGTACCAGGAGGCCGGCCGGGCCGGCTGGCCGAGGCTGGGAAGCATCGGACGCAGTGTTTCTCCCGCCGGACCAGGCTGGGCCTGCGGCCCGGCACCAGGCACGGTCGCGAGGGCCGCGGCGGCGACCGCGACCGGTGCGGCCGCTGCCCGCGCCATCCACGCCAGGGACGGCCCGGTGACCGGACCGTCGGCCACCGCCGGGCCGGCGACGCCGGCGACGGTAACCGCACCGCCTGGCCCGCCCCGCAGCTCTGGCGTGGCCGCGGCGCCGCCGGCTGAGGCCACTACGAACAGCGTCATGAGCCCGACGACGAGACCGCTCGGCACCAGCGCGGCCGCCGGGTGCAGCCGGACGATCGAGCCGGCCACCCGGGCCGCCGTCCGTACCCGGTCAAGACCGAGCGCGAGCACCAGCTGGTGCAGCGGCAGGGCGGGGCCGAAACCCCGGCTCGCCTCCTGCCGCAGCCGACGGATCACCGCCCGGCGCTGCCAGGCGGTCAGCCCGGGAACCAGGTACACCGTGACCCCCCGGTCACCGCGTTCCGTCCGGCCGTGCAGCCAGGTCGCCTCGTGCGTCCCAGCCGAAAAGTCCTTATAGCGAATGCGAATCACAGCACAGTCCGTTCGCGCCTGCCAAGCCCCGTACGCATGCGTAAGCACGCGGCAAATGAACCCTCCGCAGCCCGCGATTCGCCCCGACGGCCAACGGCCGCCGCGAGGAGCGAGAAGGTCCACACAGCTCCCGGCCCCCGCCGGTTACTGTATTAGCAGCACCGAATATAACGCAACGGATTGCCATGTTCACGGTAAATAGATAAGTTGCCCGCTTCGCGCCGGCCCCCTGCCTCGGACTACCCTGCGTAGGTGATGACCGGACAGCCGGACGCCGAGCCGGGCGGCACGGATACCAGCGCCGCCCCCGACGCCCCGCAAGGGGCGGGCCAGGCGCGGGCAGGACAGGCAGCGGCGGTGCCGCTGCTGCGACCGCGCCTGGCGCTGCCGGCGGCGCTCGCGGGCGGCCTGCTGCTCGCGGCGGCGTTCGCACCGGCCGGCATATGGCCATTGGCCGTCGTCAGCCCCGCGCTGCTGGTCACGGCCCTGTGGGGACGCTCGCTGCGCGGCTCGTTCACCGTCGGCCTCATCTTCGGGCTCGGATTTTTCTTCCTGCTTCTCGTCTGGGTGGTCAACCTCGCCTGGTTCGCCTGGGTCGCCCTCGCGATCGCCTCGGCGGTGATCTTCGCCGTGTTCGCCGTCGCGCAGCGGCTGCTGCTGAACTTGCGCTGGTGGCCACTCGCGGTAGCCGGCTGGTGGGTGGCCGCGGAGGCGTTCAGGGACCGCTGGCCGTGGGGCGGCTTCCCGTGGGGCAGGCTGGCGATGAGCCAGGCCGGGCTGCCGACGCAGGGCTGGGCCGCGGTCGGCGGCGCGCCGCTGCTCTCGTTCGCGGTCGCGCTCACCGGCGGCACGCTGGCCTGGGTCCTGGTCACGCTACTGGCCCGCGACCGCGGGGCGGCCAGCGGGCACTGGCGGCGCACCGCGGTCGCCGCGGCGGCGTTCGCGGTCACCGCGGGCGTTTCCTGCCTGCCCGCCGTGCTGCCGCTCGACCCCGTCCCCGCGAACGCCAAGACGGCGGAGATCGCCGCCATCCAGGGCAACGTGCCCCGGGCGCGGTCGCTCCAGGCGATGCTCGACGACCTGGCGGTGACCTCCAACCACGTGGCCGCGACGGTCAAGCTGGCGAACAAGGTCGCCGCGGGCACCGCCGCCAAGCCGGAACTGGTGGTCTGGCCGGAAAACTCCACCAGCATCGATCCCCGCTATGACCTGGCGATTTATCAGGAGATCGCGAGCGCGGCCAGCACTATCGGCGAGCCCATCCTGGTCGGAGCGGTGCTTGAGAACCCGCTGCGCAACGCCGGCGTGCTCTGGCTGCCAGGCACGGGGCCGAGCACGGTCTACGCCAAGCGCCAGCTCGTACCGTTCGGCGAGTACATCCCCTTCCGCAGTCTGATCAGCAAGATCACGTCGCTGACGCAGCTGCAGCCAACCGACTTCGTGCCCGGCCACGCCACTGTCGTCTTCAAGGTCGGCCAGATCCGCCTCGGTGACGTCATCTGCTACGAGGTCGGTTTCGACGACCTCGTGCGGAGCGAGGTCGCCGCCGGGGCCAACGTCCTGGCCATGCAGAGCAACGACGCCACCTTCGAGCGGGACGGCCAGACCGGCGAGAGCGGCCAGCAGCTGGCGATGGCCCGGATCCGCGCGGTGGAGTTCGACCGCGCGGTCGTCGTCGCTTCCACCACCGGGTACAGCGCGATCGTCGCGCCGGACGGGCGGCTGGTCACCAGCAGCGGCACCTGGCAGCAGGCCGAGCTCGAGGCGCGGGTCCCGCTGCTGACAAGCACCACGCTGGCCGAGCGGGCCGGCGCCTGGCCGGAGTGGGCGATCGTCGCCGCGACCGCCGTCGCGCTCTGTTTCGGGATCTGGAAGCAACGCCGCCAGGGCACGAGAACGGCAAACCAGTAAGAACAAGCGCAGCCCGATGAACGAGGGCCGCCCAACCAAGTCCGCGCCCAGGGCTCCCTGACCGCCGGCGGAGCCCGGTAAGAACAGCTTGCGGCCGATAAGGTGGAAGTTTCCGGGTACGGGACGGTTCCGGGCGCTGGACGTCCGGAGGTCCGGAGGTCCCGACGACGAGGTCCCGGAGACGAGAGAACAGGAGACCGGATAACCGTGTACGGCAACCGCGCGAACTGCCAGCCCGCGACACCAGGCCGTCTGGCGCGCCGGCCTGTCCGGGCGCGGCGCCTGGCCGTCCTCGCGGTCACGGCCGCCGCGGCGCTGCTCGCGACCGCGTGCCAGGGCGGCACGCCCGCGGCGAGCAAGCTCAGCCCGTCGGCGGTTTCCGGTACGTCAGTCACCGCTGGCCCGAGCGCGAGCGCGAGCACCGCCGCGAAGTACCTCAAGATCTCGCCGGCCACGGGTACCAAGAACGCCAGCCCCTCCGACGGCATCACGGTCTCCGCCACCGCCGGCGGGAAGATCAGCGCGGTCACCGTCAAGACCACGGGCGGCCAGCAGGTCAACGGCACGCTCAGCGCCAGCGCGACCAGCTGGCACAGCACGTACGCGCTGCCCACCGGGCAGTCCTACACGGTGACGGCGGCGGGGACCGATGCCGCAGGCGGTCCCGTCACCACGGTGAGCACGTTCACCACGCTGACGCCGGCCATCGCGTTCCACACCGAGATCTTCGAGGGCGCCGGACAGACTTACGGGGTCGGCATGCCGATCATGCTGACCTTTGACCATCCGATCTCCGACAAGGCGGCGGTCGAACGTGCGCTCACCGTCACCACCTCCAAGCCGGTGGTCGGCGCCTGGTACTGGGACGGCAGCGAGCAGCTCGACTTCCGGCCACGGGACTACTGGCCCGCGGACACTACGGTGACCTTGTCGAGCCACCTGGACGGCGTCGAGGGCGCGCCGGGCGTATACGGCGTCCATGACCTGTCCCAGACGTTCACGATCGGCCAGTCGGTCATCGCGGTCGCCAACACCAGCAGCCACAAGACGCAGATCTACGTCGGCGGCAAGCTGACCTACACCTGGCCGATCTCGACCGGCAAGACCGTCACGCCGACTCCGAACGGAACGTACCTGACCGTTGAGAAGGGCAACCCGGTGCGCATGGTCGGGGGAACCAAGGGCACCGCGGGCTATTACAACGAGCTGGTCAACTGGGCGGTCAGGTTCACCTTCAGCGGCGACTACTACCACTCCGCTCCGTGGTCGGTGATCGACCAGGGCACCACCAACGTCAGCCACGGCTGCGTGAACCTGCCGCCGGAAGACGCGGAGATCTTCTACAAGATGGCCATCCCTGGCGATCCTGTCACGATCACCAGCAGCTCGAAGGCGGGGAACTGGGACAACGGCTGGACCGAGTGGTTCCTGTCGTGGTCTCAGTACCTGGCTGGCAGCGCCACCCACCTGGCGGTAGAGGCCGGTCCTGACGGGAGCTCGCTCGTCAACCCGGCGACGTTGCCCGCCGACGGCGGCAGCTCTCCGCTGAGCACCTCGGTGGCCGGCAACTACGCCGCCTAAGAAAATCTAGCGGTGCGCGGTGCTGCCGGCGGTGGTGGACTGCTGCGTAACGTGCGAAGTTGGCGTGCCCGACGAGACAGCCAGGATCACTCCCAGTGTCAGCGCCAGGGCCAGCGGGATCAGCAGCGGGGCCGCGGCACGCGCAGTGCGCCGGCGTCTGGACCGGCGCCTGGTACTGCTCGTCCGGTTGCCGAAGCCGCCCTCGATCAGCGTCACGCTGACTTCCTCCGCTCCGTTGGTAGCGCAGAGGCTAGCGTAACTCCGTTACTCAACAGTTATCGAGTAGATAGCAAAAGTTATCCAACCGGTCACGGGCCGTGAACGAACGGACGGTAGCAGCCGGCTAGCAGGCTTCCCAGAGGGTCGCGATGCCCTGCCCTACGCCGATGCACATCGCCGCGGCGCCCTTGGCGGCCCCCCGGCGGCGCATCTCGTGCAGCAGCGTGGTGACGATCCTGGCGCCCGAGCAGCCGAGCGGGTGGCCGATCGCGATCGCGCCGCCGTTCACGTTGACCTTGTCCGGGTCGAGCTTCAGCTCGTCGACGCAAGCGACGGACTGGGCCGCGAACGCCTCGTTGAGCTCGATCAGGTCCAGTTCCTCGGTGCGCCAGCCGGACCGTGCGAGCACCCGGGTCATCGCCGGGACCGGGCCGATCCCCATGTAGTCGGGGTGCACGCCCGCCGCCGACGCGCCGGCGTAGCGGGCCAGCGGGGTCGCGCCTGTCCGGTTCACCGCCTCTTCCGACATCAGCAGCAGGGCGGCGGCCCCGTCGTTCAGCGGAGAAGAGTTGCCGCCGGTAACCGAGCCGCCCTTGCGGAACGCGGCCCGCTTGCCCGCCAGTTCCTCGAGCGTGATGCTCGCCTTGATGCCCTCGTCGCTGGTCACCTCACCCTTGGCGGTGACGACCGGGACCAGCTCGCCGTCAAAGCGGCCGGCGTCGCGGGCGGCGGCGGCCAGCTGGTGCGAGCGCAGCGCGAACTGGTCCTGGCGCTCACGGGTGATGCCGTACTTGTCGGCCACGTTCTCGGCCGTCTCGCCCAGGCTGATCGGCGGGTACAGCTCCTGCATGCGCGGGCTCACCAGGCGCCAGCCGAGGCGGGTGTCGGCGGTCTCGAGCGTTCGTGCCCAGGGTTCCCCCGACCGCTGCACCACGAACGGCGCCCGGGTCATGGACTCGCTGCCGCCGGCGACGGCGATGTCGAGATCGCCGGCCGCGATCGCCCTGGCCGCGTCGCTGACCGCCTCCATGCCCGACCCGCACAGCCGGTTCACCGTCGCGCCGGGGATCTCGACCGGCAGGCCGGCCAGCAGCACGGCCATCCTGGCGACGTTCCTGTTGTCCTCGCCCGCCTGGTTCGCCGCGCCCCAGTACACGTCGTCGATCGCGTTGACGTCGAGGTCGGGGCTGCGCGCGATGAGGGCCTTGAGGATGTCCGCGGCCAGGTGGTCGGGGCGGACGTCGGACAGCGCTCCCTTGACCTTGCCGATGGGCGTCCTGCACGCATCCACGACGAATACCGAGCTCACGCTGTCCTGCCTCTCCACGTACGTACTCTTCTCCCACCATTAGACACGGGGGCACGGTCCCGCGATTCCCGTGGGGCCGTGCAACTAACCGGCGGACGACATCGTCTACCTGTCGTAAGAAGCGGAGCGGTGACGGAAAGTTGCCCGATTTGATAGATATTGACCCTAGACTTTGCCTGTCTGCCGCCATCCGTCCGCTGTGCTCAGCGCGGGTGCGATGCCTGTCGGAGCGGGCCGTTTTGGTATCACCGGGATCTGCGAGCTGACTAACCGTTGAGGAGACCGCACAGTGTCGTTCTTGGGTAGTGCTGGTGGTGCGCGCCGGGTCGGCGTGACGCTGCTCAAGCACCGGCTGATCTCGGCGACGGCGGGAACCGCCGCCGCGGTCATCGTCGCAGGCTGCGCGTTCGCCGCAACCACCGCTCAAGGCTCAAGCCAGGAAAAGCTGGTCAACGCGGGCAACACGCAGCCGGCCACCAAGTCATCGGCCGCCCCGTCCGCCCCGGCCGCACCGCTGAAGCTGCTCTCGGTTTCCCCGCAGGGCGGTACCGACGCGGCCAACGGCGGCGCCCCGATCACGCTGACGTTCTCCTCGGCGCTCGCGCCCGGCACGCCGTTGCCAACGCTGTCGCCGAAGGTGGCGGGCAGCTGGAAGGTCAGCGGCGCGACCGCGACCTTCACTCCCGCCTCCGGCTACCTGCCGGACACCAAGATCACGCTCGCGGTCCCGGCCGACGTCACCGCCGCCGCGTCGGACAGCACGCTCGGCCAGGCAACCACTGTGAAGTTCACCACTGGCAGCTACTCCACGCTGGGCTTGCAGCAGCTGCTTGCCAAGCTCGGCTACCTGCCGCTCACCTTCACGCCGTCCGCGAGTGACTCGGGTGCGAGCGGCTCGGCTGCGGTTATCCCCACTGGTGCGGCCGCCGCCGACGCGGACACAACCGACTCGACGGGCTCGATGAGCCTGAACGAGGCGGCCTCGACCGCCTACGACCCGCCGGCCGGCACGTTCACCTTCCAGTCCGGTTACCCCAGCCAGCTGACCAGCCAGTGGAAGACCGGCAAGAACAACATGCTCGACGAGGGCGCCATCCGGGCGTTCGAGAACGACCAGGGCCTCACCATGGACGGCGACGCCGGGCCCGCAGTATGGGCCCACCTGCTGGCCGCGGCAGCCAAGGACAAGACGAACCCGAACGGGTACACCTACGCGCTCGCCTCGCAGGACTCGCCCAACGAGTCGCTCAAGGTGTGGCACAACGGCAAGGTCATCCTCAACAGCCCGGCCAACACGGGCATCGCGGCGGCGAACACCCAGGACGGTACCTTCCCCGTCTACGAGCGGCTTCAGTTCCAGATCATGAAGGGGAAGAACCCGGACGGGACGAAGTACGCCGACCCGGTCTACTGGATCTCCTACTTCAACGGGGGCGACGCGGTGCACTACTTCGAGCGTCCCGGCTACGGGTACTACCAGAGCCTCGGCTGCGTTGAACTGCCGTTGACCGCCGCTAAGTACATCTGGTCGTACCTGACCTACGGCACCCTGGTCACGGTCACCGGACCGGTGGCCTGACCAGGCGGGGACAGCTAGAAACCCCAGGCGGGGACAGCTAGAAACCGGGGACGGGGCTAGAAACGGAGCGCGCTGAACGGCAGCGCCTCCGCGCCGCCGACCTCGAGGCGCGGCGCCAGCGCCACCCGCAGGCCGGCGGAGGCGAGCCGGTCAAGCAGCACGCGGCCCACGCTGCCCTGTCCTGCTCCGGGGCCGGGCAGGCCCACGACAAGCGACCGGTCCGGCCGGCGCAGCCCGAGCAGCCAGAAACCGCCGTCGGCGGCGGGGCCGAAGGCGGCGTCCGCCTCACCTGACACGAGCGAGCGGGCGGCGTCGGCCAGCATGTCGGGCGTGACCGCCAGCGTGTCGGCCCGGATAAGCAGCATGGGAAGCATCGCGGCCGCGTGCGCGTCCGCGAACGCCCCGGCCATCCGCTCCCCCAGGTCGCCCGCGCGCTGCCCGATGACGTCGAAGCCCGCCGGGCGCCAGTCGCCTGCCGCACTGTCCAGCGCGCCGTCGACCGCCAGCACGCGCCGGGCGACCGGCGCGTCGAGCACGGCTCCGAGCGTCTCCCGCGACGACGCTTCCGCTACCGACACGGGCGGCTGGACCAGCGCTATCACCTGAACCGCGAACGCGTCTTCATCGTCGCCCGCCTGCCACGGGGGCACCATGCTGAACCGGGTCTCCATGACGGCGACGTTAGTAAATCAGTGGTGTTTTGCCCCGGTTTTTGGCCTTACGGAAGTGTGACGCCCTGCGGGGCGCGCCCCGAGCAGCATCGGTCCCGACGCCGGCGCGGGCGACCCGGCCGCCCGCGACACGGCCGGCGGGGCGGGGCGGGCGAGCGGCAGGCTGATCATGAACTGGCAGCCGGGTCCCGTGTTGCGCACGGTGATCTCGCCGGAGTGCGCCTCGACGATCCCGCGCGCGATCGACAGGCCAAGCCCCGCTCCGCCCGACGGGTCAGGCGTCCGTGCGCTCTCGCCGCGGAACGCCACGTCGAACACCCGGGGCAGGTCGCCCGGGGGAATGCCGCCGCACTGGTCGGCCACGGAGACGCAGGCCCGTCCGCCGCGGATCTCCCCGAGCAACTGGACCACGCCGTTGGGCGGGGTGTGCCTGATCGCGTTGGTAACCAGGTTCCTGACCGCCCGCCCGAACTCCGCCGGGTCGATCCGCACCGCCATCCCCGACGCGGCCGCGCCGGCCAGCCGGACGCCCTTGGCCCACGCGACGGGCTCGGCACTCGCCGCCACCTCGGCGATCAGGTCCTCGAGCCCGACGAGCCGCGGCGACAGCCGCAGCGCGCCCGCGTGAATCTTCGACAGCTGGAACAGGTCGTCGATCATCGCGGACAGCCGGTCGGTCTCTTCCCTGATCTGCGAGTGGTAGCGGCCGACCTCGCGCGGATCGGTCACCACCTGGTCCTCGAGCATCTCCGCCATCGCCCGCAGCCCCGCCAGCGGGGTCCGCAGGTCATGGCTGACCCAGGCGACCAGCTCGCGCCGGCTCGCCTCGAGCGCCTGCTCGCGTGCCCGCGCACTGCCGAGCCGGTCGTGCGCCTCGGAAATACCGCGGGAAAGCCCGGCCAGCTCACTAGGCAGTGCGATCACCGGCGGTGTGTAGATGCCGCTGTCACCGACCTCGCGCACGGCGCCGAGCAGCCGTCCTGTCGCCCTGCTGACCGACCGGCCGATCACGAGCGCGACCGCGAGCCCCGCGAGCCCCGCGATGCCGAGCAGTTCGAGCATCACCTGCCTGTCAGTGCCATTGAGGCAGGTGACAGCGATTACGGTCACCGCGGCGAGCGCGGTGACCAGGGTGACGACCGCGACCAGGGCGACCTGGAGCCCGATAGACCGCCGTGCGAGCAGCCGCTGGCCGACCACGCCGCCGGCTGTGGTGAGCATGGCCGCGCCGGTCACCCACTCGGTGATCTGCGCGAGGTCCTGGGGCGCGACGCCTGGCATGACGTCCGCCAGGTAGGCGGTCACCCGGGCCCCGGCTCGTAGCGGTAGCCGACGCTCCAGACGGTGACGATGCGCCTGGGTATCGTCGGGTCCTCCTCGAGTTTCTCCCGTAGCCGCCTGACATGCACGGTGACCGTCGAGGTGTCGCCGAAGTTCCAGCCCCAGACCTCGCTCAGCAGCTGATCCCTGGTGAAGGCCTGCCGCGGGTTGCGCAGCAGGAACACCAGCAGGTCGTACTCGCGGGACGTCAGCTGGACGAGCCTGTCGTTGATACGCACCTCGTGCGCGGCCAGGTCCACCACCAGGTCACGGTCGCCGATGACCGGCTGCCCCTGGCTTGCCTGGCCTGGTTCGTCCAGGCCAGGCAAGCCAGGGGCAGCGCCGCGGGCGCGGCGGAGCACCGACCTGACGCGCATCGCGAGCTCGCGCGGGCTGAACGGCTTGGTCACGTAGTCGTCGGCGCCGAGTTCGAAGCCGGCGAGCCGGTCCGTCTCGTCGCCGAGCGCGGTCAGCATGACCACGGGGACCGGCCACCGCTCGCGCAGCCGACGGCAGACCTCGAGACCGCCCATGCCCGGCAGCATCAGGTCGAGCACCACGAGATCGGGGCGCTGCTCGGTAATCCGGCGCAGCGCCTCGCTGCCGTCGTGATAGCACTCGACGGTGTGTCCGTCGCGTACCAGGTAGCGTCCGACGACATCCGCTACCGTCGGGTCGTCATCGACGACGACGATCCGTCCAGGCAAATCGGTGCTGCTCACCGCTACACGGTAATTCGTCGCGGTATGCCTAGGCCGGCAAACCCGGCAAAGCGTCAGCGGACCGTAAGATGCGGGTCCGGCCGGCGTGGTTCAGCCCCCGGCGGACCCCAGCCCGCTTGTCCCTGCGGGCCCCAGCCAGTTTGTCCCTGCGGGCCCCGGTTAGCCGGCCCCTGCGGACCCCAGCCGTCTTCGCGAGGCCCCGCGGTGCGGGCAGGCGCAGCGCCGCCTGCGGCCAGCGCGCCGCGGGCTTTCGCGCGCCGGCGCCGGACGACGAGTACCACCAGGCCGATCACCAGTACCCCGGCGATCACGTAGGTGGGACCGTGGAAGTCGTTGGCGACCTGCTCCCAGTTCGCGCCGACGGCGTAGCCGGCGATGCCAAGGGCGGCGGTCCAGGGGATGACACCGAGCGTGGTGTAGAGGCCGAAGGTGCCCGCGGGCATGTCCGCGAACCCGGCCGGCAGCGAGATGAACGTGCGGATTACCGGGACGACCCGGCCGACAAGCACCGCTACCGGGCCGTGCCGCTCGAACCAGGCGGTGGCCTTGTCGATCTCGTGCTCGCGGATCCCGACCCGCCGTCCCCAGCGCCTGATCGCCGCCTGCCCGGCGTACCGGCCGACCGCCCAGGCGATGTAGCTGCCCGCGATGCTGCCGAGCACCCCGGCCGCCACGATCCCTGACAGCAGCGGGTGCGCGCCGGGCACGGCGCCGGCCGCGAGCGCGCCGCCCAGCAGCATGATGAGCTCGGACGGGATCGGAACGCAGGCCGACTCGGCCATCATCAGCACGAACACCCCGAGGTAGCCGTACTGCGCGATCAGGTGCTCCAAAGACTGTTCCTTCCCTAGGCCAGGATCAGGGTAGAAGACAATCCGGGCCCAGGCGGTCCAGTTACGCCAGCCGAGGGGTATTTAAGCCAGCTCCGCCACGGTAGTTAAGCCGGCTCCGCCGTACCGGGCCGTTCATCGGGGAAGAGCAGGTGCACCTGGATGGCCGCCACGCAGGCACGCGCCTGTGCGAGCACCCACGGTATCTTGGCGTCGGTGATGACCTCGGGCGTTGCCCGGACAGCGAGGGCGAACCGCACCCGGCCCGCCCGGTCGAGGACCGGCACGGCGACGGTCCTGACGCCGACCGCCGACTCGCCGTCGTTCAGCGCGTAGCCGGCCTTGCGGACCCCGGCTAGCTCGGCCACCAGCTGGGCAGGCTCGACGATCGTGCGCTGGGTCAGCGGGCGGAGCGGTCCGAGGTCCGCGATCTCGGCCGCGCTCGTCCTGCCCCAGGCGAGCAGCACCTTGCCGAGCGACGTCGAGTGGAGCGGACGGCGCAGCCCCACGGCGTACTCGGGCCGCGTCGCGCCGCGGGCGACGATCACCACGTGGTCGCCGCTGCGAATGGCCAGGTCTACGGTTGCCCTGGTGACCCGGGCGAGGTGCACAAGCTCGGGCAGCACCCGCGGCAGTCCGCGGTCGTTGTAGGCCTGAAGCCCGAGCTCGACGACGGCCGGGCCGAGACGGTACCTGAGCGTGCTCTCCTCAAGCTCGAGAAAGCCCGCCGCGAGCAGGGTCCTGGCCAGCCGGTGGGCGGTCGAGGTGGGCAGGTCAAGGCGCCGCGCGAGGTCGCTGGCGGACAGCGCCCGGCTGCCGGCCGTGAAGTCGGCGACGGAGGTCTCCTCGTCCGCGAAACAGCGCAGCAGCCAGAGCGCGCGCTCGACGGACCGCGCACCAGCTGGAGGTTCTGGCATCTAGCCCCTTAAGTGTGGGAACCGAAATGATCGTACAGGTGTCTATAAGTGCATGTCACCGCCGTAACATCTGTAAATCTTCCCACCAGATGGGAATCCTATTGATTTGATCGGAATAGTCGCTAAAGCTACGTGCCATGCCCCAGTACGACACGATCTGGTTTACCCGCTGTCCCGTTCCCACCGCCACCGGCATCGCGGCGGACCTCGGCTGGCTCGACGCCGAGTTCTCCCCCGAGGGCATCGCCGTCCGCTCCCTGCAGGACGCCTCGCGCGACGAGGCGGCCGACTTCCACTACACCCACGCGCTTGACGGGCTGTTCCGCGAGGGCGGCAACGTCCCCGCGATCTGGGCCAGGTCCCGCGGCGAGCAGACTCGCCTCGTCGGCCTCACCTGGATCGAGGAACGCCAGGTCATCCACGTCAGGGCGGACAGCCCGATCAGTGAGCCCGGGCAGCTCAAGGGGGCCAGGCTGGCGGTGCCGCGGCACGACATCGCCATCGACTTCTGGCGCGCGATGGCGCTGCACGGCTTCGCAGGCGCGCTCGGCCTGGCCGGGCTCACCCTGGCCGACGCCGAGCTGGTCGAGATACCCGCACGGCTGCGGTCCGGTGACCGGGACCAGACCGGACGTCCCGTCGGCGGAGCTCCTGGCCAGTGGGAGTCAGAACTGGCGGCCCTGGACCGCGGCGAGGTCGACGCCGTCTACACGAAGGGCGCCGTCGCGGTGGAGACCGCGCAACGGTACGGCACCAGGATCGCCATCGAGCTGGATACGGTGCCTGACAAGCGCGCCAGGGTCAACAACGGGACGCCGCGGCCGATCACCGTGCACCAGCGGCTGCTCGACGAGCGGCCGGACATCGTGGTCCGCTTCCTGACCGTGCTCGCCCGCGCGGCGAACTGGGCCGCGGGGAACCCGCAGGAGACCGCCCGCATCCTCGCCGCGGAGACCGGTTCGGGTCCGGCCGGCGTCCTCGGCGCCTACAAGCACGCGGGGCAGTTCCGCGACCTGCACATCGACCTGTCACCTGAACGGCTCGACCTGCTGGCCGAACAGGAGCTGTTCCTGCGCACCCACGGCTTCACCGCCAGTCCCGTCCAGATACCGGCGTGGGCGGATCACGCTCCGCTGCACGCAGCACTCCAGGAGAACCCCAGATGACTCGTTCCAAGACGCGCCGCGGTCTAGCCGCGCCGCTCGCCGGCGTCGCCGTGACGGCCGTCGCCGTTGTCGCAGCCGGCTGCAGTTCCTCGGCCAGCACCCCGGCCAACGCCATTACCCCGACAAGTTCGGCCAGCGCGGCCGCGGCGGCGAGCAGCGGAACCTCGGTCACGGTGCGGATCCCCGACCCGGGCAACTCCGGCGTACTGGCCGAGGGCAAGAAGGACGGCAGCCTGGCCGCGGCCCTGGCCAAGGTCGGCGCCAAGGTCGCGTGGACGGGCACCGCGGGCCCGTTCGCACCCGCGGCGATCGAGATGGCCGCCAACCAGCTCGACTTCGCCCAGGGCTCGATCACCTCGGCCGTCACCTCACTGGCCGCCACGCCAGTGTTCGAGCTGTTCGCGCAGCAGCGACCGGACAAGCTCGGCGAGGGTATCCTGGTCAACTCGGACTCGCCGATCAAGTCGGTCAAGGACCTGGTCGGCAAGTCGGTCGCGGTGAACAAGGGCGGCACCGGGGAGTACCTGCTGCGCAAGGCGCTGGCGGCCGCGGGCATCCCGGTGTCGAAGGTCAACCTGGTCTACCTGAACCCGGCGCAGACCGCCCCGGTGCTCAACTCGGGCAAGGTCAGCGCGTGGGCGACCTGGTCGACCTACTCGGTCGCCGAGGTCGGCCTCGACAACGCCAGGTTCGTCGAGACCGGCGGTGAGTTCGGTTCTGAGAACTACTCGGTATGGGCGGTGCGCACCGCCTTCGCCAAGCAGTACCCGCAGGTCGTCGCCGCGTTCTACAACTACCTGCACGCCGAGGGCCTCAAGCTGGTGGCCGACCCTGACGAGTTCATCAACGTCTTCCAGAGCACCGGCGCCCAGGCCCTGAACCCGGCCGAGGAGACGTTCGACGCCAAGGACAGCGCGGCGCTCGGCACCACCGACCCGATCACCGCGGGCATCGCCACCCAGTTCCAGAGCGTGGCCAGCTTCTTCGCCGCCCAGGGCGTGACCAAGTCCGCCATCACGGTGGCCCCGTACATCATCCAGCCGGGCAGCACCGGATGACGGCCGTCACGGAGTCAGGACGTTACCTGGGCCTGGTTACCCCGCGGCCCCAGCTGGCGCGGCCGCGGCGGGCCGGGGTCTCGGTCACGCTCCGGATCCTGGGCCCGCTCGCGCTGATCGGCGTGTGGTGGGGCGCGAGCGCCAGCGGCGCGCTGAACCCGGCCGTGCTCGCCTCCCCCCGGCAGGTCGCGGCGGCCGCCTGGCAGCTCTGGCAGAGCGGGCAGCTGCAGTCCGCGGTGGGCGTCTCGGTGCTGCGGGCGCTAACCGGGCTCGCGTTCGGCGTCTCGGCCGGCCTGGTGCTCGGCGTGATCACCGGATTCTCCCGGCTCGGGGAGGAGCTGCTCGACTCGCCGCTGCAGCTGCTGCGGGCACTCCCGTTCCTGTCGCTGGTACCGCTGTTCATGGTGTGGTTCGGAATCGGCGAGGCCGCCCGGGTCATCCTGATCGCGGCGGCGACCGCCTTCCCGATGTACGTCTCAACGGCGGGCGGCGTGCGGAACGTGGACCCGCGGCTGGTGGAGGCGATGCGCACGTTCGGGCTTAAGCGGTGGGCGCTGGTGCGCGAGGTGGTACTGCCGTCCGCGCTCCCGTCGCTGCTATCGGGCCTCCGGCTGTCCATGACGCTGAGCGTCATCGCGCTGATCGCCGCCGAGGAGATCAACACCACCAACGGCATCGGTTACCTGATGACCCAGGCGCAGACGTTCTCACGGACGGACATCCTGACGGTCTGCGTGCTGATCTACGGGCTGCTCGGGCTCTGCGTCGACCTGTTCGTCCGCGGCGCGGAAAAGCTGCTGATGCCGTGGCGCCCGCCGAGGACAGTGCGATGACAAGGACGGTGCGATGAGCGGGATCGCGGTGCACATCGAGGGACTGCGCAGGGAGTTCGCGGGCCGACGGGTCCTCGACGAGGTCAACCTCGACATCAACCGCGGCGAGTTCGTGGCCCTGCTCGGCGCGAGCGGCGCGGGCAAGACCACGCTGCTGCGCATCCTCGGCGCGCTCGACCGGGCCGACGCGGGAACCGTGCTCGTGCCCGAGTCCCGCACGATCGTCTTCCAGGAGCCGCGGCTGGTCCCGTCGAAACGGGCACTGGGCAACGTGCTCGTCGGCCTGCCGAAAAACCAGGCAAGCAGCGAGCGCGGCGGCCGCGCGCTGGCCGAGGTTGGCCTGGCCGGGCACGCGAAGGCGTGGCCCCGCACGCTGTCCGGCGGCGAGGCCCAGCGGGTCGCGCTCGCCCGGGCCCTGGTCCGCGAGCCCGAGCTGCTGCTGCTCGACGAGCCGTTCGCCGCGCTCGACGCGCTCACCAGGCTGCGCATGCAGGACCTGGTCGCCGAGCTGTGCCGGGTGCACCAGCCCGCGGTGCTGCTCGTGACCCACGACGTGGACGAGGCGATCAGGCTGGCGGACCGGGTGGCGGTGCTGCGGGCAGGAAAGCTCGTCACCGACGAGCCCGTCACCGCGGACCGCCCGCGCGATCCCGCCGACCCGGCCTTCGCCCGCCTGCGCCGCAGGCTGCTGGCCGACCTCGGCGTGGAGCTGACAGAACCCGCGAAGGAGCCGATCTCATGACCACCCGATTCCATCTGCCGGTGCCGACGGCCGCGCCAGGAGCGCCACCGCAGCTGCCCGGGTTCATCACCGACATCCGGCCGCGGCCGGAGCTGCGCGAGCAGTACGCGGTGGCGCACGCCGCCCGGCTCACCGGCCTTGACGGCGTGCACGTGCCGTTCGACCCCGACGGCCTGGAGTCCCTGGTGACCGCCGGCGGCCTGCTCCGCGCGGCGGCGCCGCTCGAGGTGACGGCGGAATTCCACCCGGCCGTCGCCAGCCCCGTCTACGCGGCCAAGCTGACCGCGTCGGCGCAGCGCTACTCCGGCAGCCGGCTGAGCTGGCGGCTGCTGGTGGACCTCGACCCCGCGGTCGCCCGCGCGCACGGGGACTTCCTGCCCGCGGCGGACCGCTACCCGCGGGCGGCGGAGTTCCTGACCATCGCCCGCGGCGTGTGGGCCGGACGCGGCTATACCTACGAGGGCCGCTTCTTCCAGGTGCTCGACGGCGGGTTCCCCCCGTCGAGGCAGCAGCCGAAGTTCCCGCGGGTCTACCTGTCAGGCAGTTCCGATGAGGCCCTCGCGCTGTCCGCCGCGCACGCCGATGTGCACGTGCTCGCTCCAGGCCAGGACCGCGGCGCTCTCCCGGACAACGTCGCGGCCGGCCTCGACCTCACGGTCCTGGCCCGCGAAGACGACGAGGAGGCGGAGCGCGCCGCCCGGCGAGCCGGGCTCGACGCCCGCCCGGGCGCGCTAACCGGCAGCTACGACCGGATCGCGGACGCCCTGGCGGGGTACGCGGCGCAGGGAATCAGCGAGTTCTTCCTCCGCGTACCCGATCCGGTCACCGACGGGTACCTGGTCGGCCAGCACGTGCTGCCGCTGCTGCAGAAGGAGACCTCTCGTGTCGGTTGACATCTACTGGCGGATCGCGATGGAAGGCGAGCCGTCCGCGCTGCGCTACGGCACCGCTACCCGCGGCGGTTTCGCACCGCACAAGGCGGGCAACCTCGGGCCGCGCCCGGATCCCGGCGACCCGAGCGGTGCCGTCGACTACATGACGGAGGTGGTGCGGGCAAGCGAGAGCGCGGGCTTCACCGGCGGGCTGATGCCCTCGTTCCCCGAGACCGACGACCCGTGGGCCGCCGCCGCCCAGCTCGCGAGCGCCAGCGAGACCTACCGGTTCATGATCGCCTTCCAGCCCGGCTTCCTGCACCCGGTGCAGGCGGCCAGGATGTCGGCCACCCTGCAGCTCGCGACGGGCGGCCGGGTGGTCTACAACATCATTTCCGGCGGCGGCGGCCCGCAGCAGCTGTGGTGGGGCGACCGGGTGGCGCACGACGACCGCTACGCCCGCACCTCCGAGTTCCTCGACGTACTCAAGGGGCTCTGGAACAACGAGAGCTTCGACTTCAGCGGCCGGTTCTTCCAGGTGGCGGGCGGCTCACTGCCCGCGTCGCTGCGGGACCAGCCGTTCCCCGAGATCTTCTTCTCCGGCTCTTCCCCAGCGGCGATCGACGCCGCCGGACGGCACGCCGACTACTACCTGTCCTGGCTCGAGCCGTTCGGTCCCCTGGCGGAGAAGTTCGCCGCGGTCAGGGCGCACGCCAGCGCCAACGGCCTGCGGTCGCCCAAGTTCGCGGTGCGGGTCGACGTGCTTGCTAGGGAGAGCGAAGAGGAGGCGCGGGACGAGATCCGCCGGGGCTGGGAACGCCGCGACGGCCGCCGGTCCGGGGAAGCGGCGGACAGGAAGAAGGCCGGCGAGTCGGTCGGCTGGGCCCGCAGCCAGCGGTTCGGCGCGGGCAGCAGCACCGGCGACTACCGCGACCTCGAGGTCGCGCCGAACGTCTGGGGCGGCTTCGACCAGCTCCGTCCCGGGCCCGCCTTCGGCCTGGTCGGCGACTACCACCAGGTCGCCGAGCGGCTCGACGAACTGATGAACCTCGGCGTGGACTCCTTCATCCTCGCCGGGGTCCCGCACCTGGAAGAGGCCCGCCGGGTCGGCCGCCACGTGCTTCCCCTACTGAAAGGACGAATCTCATGAGTGACCACCTGAAGGTCGGCTTCTTCCCGCAGAACAACTCGCTGTGGGTGCTGCGCCACCGCGGCATCCTGGAGCGCACCGTTCCCGGTGCGGAGTGGGTGAACCTGCGCGAGCTGCCGTCAGGCGGCCCGGTCGACCCGACCAGGGAACTGCCGTCGCACCACAGCGACCACCTGTTCGACGGCGGCTACGACTTCATCGGGACTGGTTCCACGCCACCGGTGACCGGACAGGCCAAGGGGCACGACCTGGTGTACGTCGGGATCTCAGGGCCGCGTTACGAGAACGGCCGCCTTGTCGTCCTCGACGACTCGCCGATCACGTCGGTCGAAGACCTGGCGGGCAAGCGGGTCGGCCTCGGGCACGGCTCCTGGCAGACCACGCTGCTCCTGCTGGCGCTCGACAAGGCGGGTCTGACCTGGAAGGACATCGTCCCGGTGAACACCTACGACAACGCGGCCGAGCAGTTCCTGGCGGGCGAGATCGACGTGTGGGTCGGCTCCTACCCGTTCCTCACCGCCGTCGAGGAACAGTTCAAGGTACGGACCCTGGTCGCCACCGAGGGCCTGTTCACGCACCGCTCGCTCTGGTTCACCAGCCGCGAGTTCGCCACCACCCGGACCGCCGAGCTCAAGGCGATCGTGGACGCCCTGCAGGAGTCCGACCGCTGGATTCAGGCCAACTACACGGAAGCGGCGGAACTGTTCGCCGGCCAGGACACCGGCGGCGGCGCCAGTGACGTCGCCGCCTGGGAGCACGCACTGCGCACCCGGCCCTGGGGGCAGCTCCCGGTGACGGCGGACTTCATCGCGGAGCAGCAGCACGCGGCCGACCTGTTCTACGCCAACGGCCTGGTAAAGCAGCAGATCAACGTCGCCGACGCGGTCCTTCCCGAGATCAACCAGCTGGTGGCCGACAGCGCCGGGTAAGCCGGCCGCGGACGACAGCAGAGGACGACGGCAAGGGACGACGGCCGAGGAAAAGGAGAAGAAGCGGTCAGCCGAACGGGGGCGGCTGACACTTCACTCCCGCAGGGATCCGGTTCAGTCGTGCCTGACAACCGAGGACAGCCCGGCCTCCCGGACCGCCTGCTCGTCTTCCGGGTACTTGACCACGACGCTGATCGTCCGCTCGGCCGCGTCGGCCGACAGCGACTGAGCGCCGAAGACCGTCAGTGCGCCCGCCCAGGTGATCGCCTCGGAGATGCCGGGCGCCTTGGTCAGGCCAAGCTCACGAAGCCGGGCCACGGCGACCGCCACCTCGCCGGCCAGGGGCGCGCTGGCGGCGGGCACCCGGCGCCTGATGATCTCGGCCACCCGCCGCGGGTCGGGGAAGCCGATCCAGTGGTAAAGGCAGCGCCGCTTGAGCGCGTCATGCAGGTCGCGGGTCCTGTTCGAGGTCAAGATCACCACCGGCGGCACCACGGCGTGCCGCGTGCCGAGCTCGGGAATCGTCACCGAGGACTCGGCGAGCATTTCGAACAAGAACGCCTCGAACTCGTCGTCGGCCCGGTCCACCTCGTCGATGAGCAGCACGGCGGGCCGCGGCCCCGGGTGGTCGAGCGCGGTCAGCAGCGGCCGCGAGAGCAGGAAATCCGCCCGGAACAGGTCGGTCTCCCGCAGCACCTCGTGCGTGGCCTCGGCCAGCCTGATGGCCAGCAGCTGCTTCGGGTAGTTCCACTCGTAGAGCGCCTCGGCCGCGGAGATGCCCTCGTAGCACTGCAACCGCACCAGGATGGTGTCGAGCGCTTGCGCGAGGGACTTGGCCGCCTGGGTCTTGCCTACCCCGGGCTCGCCCTCGAGCAAGATGGGCTGGCCCATCCGCACCGCGAGGAACAGGGCCGCCGCCAGCTGGTCGCCCGCCAGGTAGCCGGCCGAGTCAAGCGCCCTGGTCAGGGCGGCCACGCCGGGGAACCGCTCGCCCATCTCGGCGGAAACTTCGCTGCTCACAAGGTGCGAGTGTATCCGCACGGCTAACGGGACGTTTGCGGCAGCACCGGTCACCCCGGGCAGACGGGCGCTAACGTCCGCCGATGTCCTCGCTCCAGACTTCCGGGTAGCGGGCCTGGAACTCTTCCATCGCCGCGACGCAGCCTGGGTCGTCGACCAGCACGATCTCGACGCCCTTGGCGCGCAGGAAGCCGAGGTCGCCCGCGAACGTGCGCGCCTCGCCGACCACGACCCGGGGGATCTGGAACAGCAGGATGGCGCCGGTGCACATCTCGCACGGGGACAAGGTGGTGTAGAGGGTGGTGTCCGTGTAGACGGCGCGGCGCCCCGCGTTCCGCAGCGCCGAGATCTCGCCGTGCGCCACCGGGTCGCCCTGCTGCACCCGCTCGTTGTGCCCCGCGCCGAGCACCGTGCGGCCCGCCGCGAGCACCGCGCCGACCGGCACCCCGCCGGCCGCGAGGCCGGTTCGCGCCTGCTCGAGCGCCAGCGCGAGCAGTTCCCTGTCAACGTCGTCCGCACCGCGGTCATCGCTCATGGACGAATACGTTACCGAGGCCCGCGCCTGCCCGAGTGACGCGGGTCGCGGCGGTCGGCCGCCTCCCGCGGCCGCGGGACCGCGCGCAGCCCGCGGCCGGCGGCAGGGCGGGCCCGCCGCCACTCGTACACGAGTTCGTCACCGGGCCGCAGCCGTGCCCACCGGGCTGCCTCGACCTGGAGCGCGCTGGCCGCGGCGGCGAGCGCGGCGGCCGACGGGAGCGCGACCACGGCCGCGGGGTCCGCGCCAGGCTCGGCCACCGGGACGGCCGACAGCCTGGCCCTGGCCAGGCGCTCAATCTGCTGGCTGGACGGGTCGGCAAGCACCGCGACGGCCTCGACCAGGTTGGCCAGCAGCTCGGCCCGCATGACCCGGTCCCGCTGGGTCCGCTTCAGCTCGTCAGAACGGTCGGCCGCATGCGGCGGGCGGCGGCCCCGCACATGCTCCATGCTCGTGTAGACGATCCCCGCGGCGATGCCGCCCCAGATCCCGTCGGTGATGCCGAGTTCACGTTCCACCACCAGGTGGCGCAGGTCGTGCGGCACCTCGGGGCCGGACCGGCCGGACTCCCGCAGGTGGTAGACCACGCCGTCGTCGCGCTCGATGACCGAGTATGCGCTGGCGTGCGCGGGGAACCGGCGGAACGTGATTCGCATAGGCCCACTATGCGCAGCTCGTCCGCCTGCGGCCTAACTATTTTCCACCGGCGCTCAGCAGGCGCTACTGTGACCGTTCGTGGCAGGACGAGGCACTACCGCGACGATCGCACTGGAACGGGCGAAGATCCCGTTCACGCTGCGCGAGTACCCGCACGACCCCAGGTCGGGGTCGTACGGCCTTGAGGCGAGCGACGCGCTCGGCGTGCCGCCTGAGCGGGTGTTCAAGACCCTCGTCGCCGCCGTCGAGGGCCTGCGAGGGGCGCGGCTGGCGGTCGGCGTGGTGCCGGTGCACCGCCAGCTTGACCTGAAGGCCCTGGCCGCCGCCGTCGGCGGCAAGAAGGCGGTGCTGGCCGAGGTCACCGCGGCTGAGCGCGCCACCGGCTACGTGGCGGGCGGCATCTCACCGGTCGGGCAGCGCAGGCGGCTGCCGGTCGTGCTCGACGAGTCGGCGCTGCTGCTCGGCACGCTGCTGTGCAGCGCCGGCCGCCGCGGGCTTGAGATCGAGATCGCACCGGCCGACCTGGTGCGCGCGGCCGGCGCGACGGTGGCCGCGATAGCCGCGGGATAAGCGGCGCCCGGCCGTCCGGCCAGCGAAGTCAGTCTTCTGAGCGAACGGTGGTCTCGTCCTGCTTCGCCGACGTGGCGTCCTGGTCGAGCGGTACCGCATCGTTGGCGGCCGCCGGCAGCGGGTCCCGGCCGGACAGCTCGTCGCCGAGCCCCGCCGGCGCGGGATCCGCCCCGTCAGCGCTGTCCTTCTCGTCGGCGGCGATCTCCTCCGGGCTCGCCTCCGTGGCGCCCGCCGCCTCAGGAGCTCCAGGGGGCAGCACCGTGTACGTTCGTTCCGGCCGTAGCTGCGCGAACACGAACCAGGCGACGCCGATGACCGTCAGGGCGACCGCGACGAACATGTTCAGCCGCAGGCCGAGGAAGTACTCGGAGGAGTCGATCCTGATCGTCTCCTCGAAGATCCGGTACGCCGAGTAGCCCGCCACGTAGAGCGCGAACAGGCCCCACGGCTTGATCTTGGCGTGATGCCCGAGCCAGACCAGGAAGGCCGCCAGTGCCAGGTCCCAGATCAGCTCGTAAAGGAACGACGGCTGGAAGGTCGCGAAGTGCAGGTCCGATGCCGGGATGCCGCTCGACACGCGGTACGGGTACGGGATCTCAAGGCCCCACGGCAGCGTCGTCGGCTTGCCGAAAAGTTCCTTGTTGAAGTAGTTGCCGATCCGTCCGACCGCCTGGGCGACGAGCAGCGCGGGGGCGATGGCGTTGGCGAACGGGCCCACGGTGATGCCCAGCCGGTGCAGCCGCCAGGCGCCGACGGCGGCTGCCAGCGCCACGCCGCCCCAGATGCCGAGTCCGCCCGTCCACACGGCGAAAATGCCGTACCAGACGTGCGGAATGTCGTCCGGGGTGGTGATGTCGAAGTAGATCCGGCCGCCGATGATTCCCGCGGGCACCACCCAGAGGGCGATGTCGTTGACGAGATCAGGGTCGCCGCCGAGCGCGCGCCAGCGCCGCCGGGTGATGAGGATCGCCAGCGTGATGCCGATGATGTACCCGAGCGCGTAGAAGTGAATGTCGAGCGGGCCGACGTGAAAACTGCTGATCGGCGGGCTCGGGATGAATTGCGCCAGCGCGCCGGTGCCACTCGCCATGGCCCTGAGACTACCGCCCGCCCCCGTGGTCTGGGGACGTTGGTCCTTGGACCGCCCCATTCCGGGCGCATAACGTCTTTGCTATGGGAACCCCAGCCAGCGACAGCGACACCGACGCGGGCGGCAGCAAGCCGATCACCGTATTCCTGCTCGACGATCACGAGATCGTCAGGCGCGGCGTCCGCGACATGCTCGAGGCCGAAGGCGACATCAAGGTGACCGGCGAGGCCGGCACCGCGGCGGCGGCGCTGGCCAGGATCCCGGCCCTGCGGCCAGACGTCGCGGTGCTCGACGTGCGGCTGCCTGACGGCGACGGAGTGACCGTCTGCCGCGAAATCCGCTCCGCTCTGCCCGGGGTGGCCTGCCTGATGCTCACCTCCTTCGCCGACGACGACGCGCTGATGGACGCCGTGATGGCCGGCGCCGCCGGGTACGTGCTCAAGCAGATCCGCGGGACCGACCTGGTCGGCGCCGTCCGCACGGTAGCGACCGGGCAGTCGATGCTCGACCCGCGCGCGGCCAGTCAGCTGATGGCCCGGCTGCGCGGCCAGACCGCAAGGCAGGACCCGCTGGCCGGGCTGACGCCGCAGGAGAAGCGGATACTCGAGCTGATCGGGGAGGGGCTCACCAACCGGCAGATCGGCGAGCAGCTGTTCCTGGCGGAGAAGACGGTCAAGAACTACATCTCGGGCCTGTTCGCCAAGCTCGGCATGGAGCGCCGCACCCAGGCCGCCGCCTATGCCGCCCGGATATTCGGCCGCTAGGCCGGCCGCCACCCTGGTCAGCGCAACGGGTACCGTGCCGGCGCCGGGAGCGGACCGTCCCGCGGCTCGGCCGGCTCCTCCGGCGGCACCGGGACCTGCCATTCAAGCTCGGTACCGCCGCCGTCGGCCGGCGCGATCCGCAGCCTCCCGCCCAGGTTGACCGCCCGGTCAGCCATGTTGGCGAGCCCGCTGCGCCGTGCACCAGGCCGCATTCCCCGTCCGTTGTCCCTGACGGTCACCGTCAGCACACCGGAGGCGTCGGTGTCGACGGTCACGTCCACCCTGGTCGCGCCCGAGTGCCTGGCCGCGTTAGACAGCGCCTCCCGCAGCACCGCGAGTACCTGTTCCGACAGCTCGCCGGTGCCCTGGGAGTCAAGCCCGCTGCCCAGGCGGAGCGCGGGGGCGAAGCCGAGCATCTCGGTCATCTCGTCGGCCAGCGCCACGATTTCGGCCCGCAGCCGCGGCTCGCGAACCCGGCCGCGGGACTGCAGCGCGAAGATCGTCGCCCTGATGTCCCTGATCGTGTCGTCCATCGCGTCAACCGCGTTGCGTACCCGGTCGGCGACCTCCGGGCGGCTGATCATCGGCATCGTGCCCTCAAGCGACATGCCGGTCGCGTAGAGCCGCTGGATCACCAGGTCGTGCAGGTCCCTGGCGATCCGGTCCCTGTCCTCGAACACTGACAGCCGCTCGGCGTCGGCCCGGCGGTCCGCGAGCTCGAGGGCGACGGCCGCCTGCGCGGCGAAGGCGGCGACGACGCTGAGCGCGTCCGGCGGCAGCGGCGGCCTGCCCTGCGCGCGCCCGACGGTCAGCACGCCGCGCACGTGGCCCGGCGTCCCCAGCGGGAACAGCGCCGCGTGGCCGATATGTCCCATCGGCAGCCTGGTCACGTCGGAGGTCCGCGGGTCGGTGGCGAAGTCCGCCACCGTGACCGGCGCTCCGGTCGTCAGGACCTGGCCGGACAGCGACTGGCCGGCCGGCACGACGAGGCCGCGTGCCTCGGCCGCACCGTCTCCCTCGGCGTACTCGAGGGTGAGCCTGCGCCCTTCCTCGTCAGGCAGCGCCAGCGTGACCAGGTCCGCGCCCGACAGGTCGAGCGCCTGCCTGGTGAGATCGGCCAGCACGGTGCCCGCGGGCGCGCCGGAAAGCAGTGCGATCGTCAGCTCGCTGCTCGCCCGCAGCCAGTGCTGCTGCCGCCTGGCCTCCTCGTAGAGCCGGGCGTTTTCCACCGCGACGCCTGCCGCGGCGCCGAGCGCGGTCAGCATGGCCTCGTCGTCCTCGGTGAACTCGCCTCCGCCGCGCTTCTCGGTCAGGTACAGGTTGCCGAACACCCGGTCCCTGACTCGCACGGGCACGCCGACGAAGGACACCATCGCCGGGTGGCCGGCCGGGAACCCCGACGATTCCTGATGCGCCGCGATGTCGGCCAGCCGCAGCGGACGCGGCTCCCTGACAAGCAGGCCGAGCAGCCCTTGTCCTTCTGGCCAGTGGTGAATCCGGCTGATTTCCCCGTCGTCGAGCCCGACGGGGATGAACTCGATCAGCCGCTGCTCCGCGCCGATCACCCCGAGGGCCCCGTACCTGGCGTCAACCAGGTCGACCGCCGCCTCGACGATCCGCCGCAGCATCGCCTCCAGGTCCAGGCCTGAACCGACCGCCACCACCGCGTCGAGCAGCCCGCGGGGCAGCAGGCCGCCTCCCGCGTTCTCCATGCGCCTACTTTATCGGGACGCCGGCCAGCGGCTAAAGTGCCGGCCCGGTGGGCAGGAAACCACCTACGCTTGCTACTCAGTGACACCACGTTGTAGCAGTGGGGAGTTGACTATGTCCGGCGGTATCACCGGAAATGACGGGCGCTGGCTGTGGCGGACGGTCCGTGGCCTGCGGCCCGACCGCAATCCGCTGCGCCGCCGCACCGACCGCATCGAGGCCTGCCTGCTGGCCGGCCTGTTCGCGGCGGGGGCGGCGGCGGTACCGTTCGCCGCGCAGGCGGCCAGCCGGGCCGCTTACCTGAGCGGGCTGCACGCGCGGCAGGAGCAGCTGGCGGCCAGGCACCAGGTGCAGGCCGTCCTCACCGAGGCGGCGGGCCACATCGGCGGGTACTCGCTGACCTCCGCCGTTCTGGCCAAGGCAAGCTGGACATCAGCCGACGGGGTGCGCCGTTCCGGTGAGGTGCCGGCCAGGCCGGATAGTCCCACGGGGACGGTGGTGCCGGTATGGACCGACCCGAACGGCTACCTGGTCAGCCCGCCGCTGCTGATGTCGGAGGTCACCGGCGACGCCGACGCGGCGCGGGCCGGCGCGGTGGCCGGAGTCGTCGTCGTCTGCGTGGCCGGGGCCGCGGCCACCCGGCAGCTGGTTAACCGCCGCCGGATGGCCGCCTGGGAAGCCGACTGGCTGGTTACGGCGCGGACGTGGAACCGTCAGCGGTGGTAAGCCCGGCCGCGGGCGCGCTGTCGCTGGCCGCCGCATGCGGGGCCATGACCACCGGCGGCATCGACAGGCCCGCCGCGCGGTCCGGCCTGCCCGCCAGACGGTAGACATCGGAGCCGTCCACCGTCTCCCGCTCGAGAAGCAGGGACACCAGTGAGTCGAGCTCGGCGCGGTGCGTCTTGAGCAGCTCGACCGCCCGCTCTTCGGCCTGCCGCAGCAGCTTGGAGACCTCGCCGTCGATGGCCGCCTGGGTCGCTTCCGCGTAGGGCCTGCTTGACATGCCAGGGCCGCCGCCGCCGAGGAACACCGAACCGCCCTCGGGGTAACCCACCGGTCCGAGGACCGGCGACATGCCGAACTCGCGGACCATCTTGGTGGCGAGGTCGGTCGCGCCCGCCAGGTCGTTGCCCGCGCCGGTCGAGCCCTGGCCCAGGACGACGAGCTCAGCGGCCCGGCCGCCGAGGCGGACGGCGAGCGAGTCGTACAGGTAGTCCTCCCCGTACATGTGCCGCTCGACCAGCGGGAGCTGCTCGGTGACGCCGAGTGCCTGCCCGGCCGGCAGGATCGTCACCTTCGCCACCGGGTCGGCGTTCTCCGACAGGGCCGCGACCAGGGCGTGGCCGGACTCGTGGACCGCCACCGCGTGCTTCTCCTCGGGGAGGAGCACGTTCGAGCCTTCCCTGCGCCCCAGGATGATCCGGTCCCTGGCCGACTGGAAGTCGCCCTGGGTCACCACGTTCCTGTTCTCGCGGACCGCGAAGATGGCCGCCTCGTTGGCCAGGTTGGCCAGGTCGGCACCGGAGAAGCCGGGCGTGCCGCGGGCGACCACGTTGAGGTCGACACCAGGGGCCAGCTTCTTGCCCCTGGTGTGCACGCGCAGGATCGCCTCGCGCTCGCCGACGTTCGGCAGCGGAATCGTCACCTGCCGGTCGAACCGGCCGGGGCGCAGCAGCGCCGGGTCGAGGACCTCGGGCCGGTTGGTGGCCGCCAGGACCACGATGCCCATAGTGGGATCGAAGCCGTCCATCTCGGCCAGGAGCTGGTTGAGCGTCTGCTCCCGCTCGTCGTTGGACACGACGGCGCCCTGCCCCGCCCGGCGCTGGCCGATCGCGTCCACCTCGTCGATGAAGATGATGGCGGGCGACCGCTTGCGCGCCTCGGAGAACAGGTCACGGACCCGCGCGGCGCCGACGCCGACGAACATCTCCACGAAGCTCGAACCGGTGACGGAGAAGAACGGCACCTGCGCCTCGCCGGCTACCGCCCTGGCCAGCAGGGTCTTGCCGGTCCCAGGGGGGCCGACCATCAGCACGCCGCGCGGGACCACCGCGCCGGCCCGCGCGTAGCGGTCAGGGTTGCGCAGGAAGTCGACGACCTCGCTGATCTCCGACTTCGCCCCGTCGTAGCCGGCCACGTCGGTGAACTTGGTCGACGGCCGCTCCTCGTCGAACACCTTCGCCCGGGACCGGCCGACGCCGAGGATCCCCTGCATCTGACCCTGCGCGCCCCGGGAAAGGCGCATCCAGAACCAGATCAGCAAGATGAACGGGCCGATGACGAACACCCAGCTCAGCAGCTCGCTGCCGAATCCAGGCGAGGACGTGGAGCCGGTGATCTGCACCCCGTTGGTCTGCAGCTCGTCAAGCAGCGACTGGCTCGCCTGCGGCGGGATGACCACGGTGTAGTCGGTGCCGCTGGTCAGCGTGCCGCTGCTAGTCCCGCCGGACTGGGCGATGGTGACCGTTTTCACCGTGTGCTTGGTGACGTCGTTGAGCCACTGCGAGTAGGTCAGCGAGGTCGGCGACGACGAATGCAGCGCGGGCAGCAGCAGCCAGAGGAAGAACGCGGCCGCCAGGGCCGCCGGCAGCAGCCAGTGCCGCCAGCGCGGCGGCGGAGGCGGCGGCGGCTTCCCGGGTCCCGGCTTGTCGCCGGGGGGCGGGGGTGTCGCTTGCTTGCTCATCCCGGACCTGCTCTCTCTGACAGGCGGTGCGCCTCTCAAGGGGGCGGTCTCCTGCGCTGCTCAATGCCACCGTGCCCGTTCTACGGGCTGAACGTGCCCGCCGGGCTTATGTCTTAGTCAACGTCGCGAAACTGCCGCCTCTTCCGGCATCGGCGGACACTCAGCAAGCTCACAGCGAACAGCCCGCGGGTTATCGCTTGGGAACGCCAGGAGCGCCGCCGGCGGCCAGCAGCGCCGCCGCACCGCGGACCACGCAGCGCAGCGGATCCTCCGCCACCAGCACGCCGATCCCCGCGACCTCGGCCAGCCGGTCCGCGAGGCCTGGCAGCAGCGCGCCGCCGCCGGACAGCCTGACCTTCCCGCGCACCACGTCTTCCGCCAGCCCCGCGGGAATGTCGGACAGTACCTGCTGCACGCATGCTCCGATGGCCGCCACGGCCGGCTCGAGCGCGGTGGCCACCAGGTCCGCGGGCACCTTCTCGATGCGCGGCGTCCGCCTCGCGGCGTCAAGACCGACGGCTTCCGCCCAGCCGTCAGCTCCGCCGGTCAGCCCGAGCTCGGTCTTGAGCTGCCTGGCGGCCCGCTGGCCGAGGATCATGCCAAGGCCTGACCTGGCCGCGCTGATGATCGCCTCGTCCATCGCGTTGCCCGCCGTCCGCAGGCTCTCGGCGCGGACCACCCGCCAGCCCGCCACCGCCGCCACCTCGGTCGTACCGCCGCCGACGTCCACCACGAAGCCGCCCGCCCCGGCGCTCAGGTCGAAGCCGGCCCCGGCGGCCGCCGCGACCGGCTCGTCGATCAGCTCCACGACGCAGCGCGGCCTGCGGGCACCGAACGCGGCGACCACCGACCGCCGCTCCACCCAGGTCGCGCCGCCAGGCACGCACACCACCGCGCGGCGCTTGAACGGGCCCTTCAGCGCGCCGGACTTGCGCAGGAAGCCGTGCAGCATCTCCGCGGTGGCGTCCAGGTCGGCGATCACGCCGTTGCGCAGCGGGTGGATGACCCTGATGTCCTTCGGCTCCTTGTCCGCGAGCGCGTCCGCCGCGGCGCCGATGGCGGCGACTGAGCCGGTCGCGTCGTCGACCGCGATCGCGGACGGCTCCTCGAGGACCAGCCCGCGTCCTTCGACCCAGACGAGCGTATTGACCGTTCCGAGGTCAATCGCGACGCTTCCGCTGCTGAGCATCTTTGCCCACCTCTAGTCCGCCGATGGCACCCCGGGCACCCGTTTGTGCGGCTACCACCCTATGGCCGGGCCTGCGCCCGAGTGACTCATCTCACTCTTTGTGATTGGTGGTAACTGATCGTTACAAGTAAGCGTTGAGTAAGAAGACAATTACAGGAAGAACCTGAGAACCTTCCGGCCGGTTCTGACGTTTTATTCAGTAACAGGACAGCGCGGCTATAAGGTTCACGGCCTTCACTGGTTCTGACGCGTTCCGGACACTTTGGGGCGGCATGGCACGAAATGCGACAAGGCTGGTGCAGCGAGACCCTTTTGTTCACTACGATCTAGGAGGGGATGTTTGGTGATTCGCGCGAGCCGTGTCGGAGGGGTCCGGGCAGCGCCTGACGGGGAGAGCGACGGGGACATGATGGCTGTGATTGACCTTGCTCAAGCGCTCCAGCTTGAGCTCGCGTACCAGGTGGCGGCGGACGGCAAGGCGACCGTGCGGGTGCGCGGCGAGCTTGACATCGCGACGGCCGACCAGGCGTACGCGTACCTGCGCGACGTGGTCGACAGTCAGGACGGCCCGGTCATGATGAACCTGTCGGAACTGACCTTCTGCGACGCCGCCGGGCTCGGGGTCCTTGCCCGGGTAGCCGGCCACGCGCGGCGGGCCGGCCGTTCGCTCAAGCTGACCGCGGCCCGGCCGTCGCTTGTCCGCATCATGCACATCACCGGGATGGACGAGGCGTTCCCCGAGGTCCGCGGTCCCGCTCTTTCCGTCCTCACGCTGCCCCGCCAGGCAGCCACGGTCACCGCCCTCGGCTAGGGCCGCCGCTACCCGTTCCTTCTGGCGGGTCCGTACTGTTCCCTGTCCCGCGTTTACTGACCGCGGCATCGGCGCGCCACCCATGGTGGGATGCGTGAGATGAGCGTTAAATTTGGATTACGCGAGTAGAGCGATCAGTAACGGTGCCGCAAGGCGCCGACGCAAGGACGCGGAGGAACTTTCATGGCTGACGATCTGGACGACGTGACTGACGACGAGACATCTGAATCTTCTGAGGCACTCATTGCCGTGCACTGGCGCGACGAAGGCTACTACCCGCCTCCGGCCGCGTTTGTCGCGCAGGCCAACGCGTCCGACCCGGCCATCCGCGAGCAGTTCACCGAGGACAAGTTCCCTGACAGCTTTACCGCTTACGCGGACCTGCTCACCTGGTTCAAGCCATGGGACACGGTGCTCGACACCTCGAACGCGCCGTTCTGGAAGTGGTTCACCGGCGGCGAGCTGAACGCGTCGTACAACTGCGTTGACCGGCACCTGGCGGACAAGGGCAACAAGGCCGCCCTGATCTGGGTACCCGAGCCCGAGAACGAGACCCATCAGGCGATTACCTACCGCGAGCTGTACGTGCGGGTCAACGAGTTCGCGGCGGTGCTGAAGGACCTCGGGCTGAAGGCGGGCGACCGCATCACCTTCCACATGCCGATGGTGCCCGAACTGCCGGTAGCGATGCTGGCGGCGGCCCGTCTCGGGATCATCCACTCGCAGGTTTTCGCCGGGTTCTCGGGGACCGCGGCCGGGCACCGGATCGCCGACTCCGGTTCCACCGTCCTCGTCACGATCGACGGCTACTACCGCAGCGGCGACCTGCTCGACCACAAGGTCAAGGCGGACGAGGCGGTCGAGGCGGCGGCCAAGGAGGGCCAGCAGGTCGACAAGGTCCTGGTCTTCCGCCGCTACCCCGGCCAGTACTCGGCCAAGACGCCGATGGTTGAGGGAAGGGACGTCTTCGTCGACGACCTGCTCGCCGCGCACAAGGGCGAGATCGTCGAGCCGGTGCCGCTGAAAGCCACTGACCCGCTGTTCCTGATGTACACGTCGGGCACCACCGGCCGGCCGAAGGGCTGCCAGCACTCCATCGGCGGCTACCTGTCCTACGTGGCCGGCACGTCGAAGTACTACCAGGACATTCACCCGGACGACACGTACTGGTGCATGGCCGACATCGGCTGGATCACCGGACACTCGTACATCGTCTACGGCCCGCTCACCCTCGGCACCACCAGCGTGATCTACGAGGGCACCCCGAACTACCCCGACGCCGCCCGGCCGTGGCGGGTCGCGACCCAGCTCGGCGTGAACATCTTCCACACGTCGCCCACCTCGATCCGGATGCTGCGCAAGGTCGGCCCTGACGAGCCTGCCAAGTACCCGTACCACTTCAAGCACATGACCACGGTCGGCGAGCCGATCGAGCCCGAGGTCTGGCGCTGGTTCTACGAAAGCGTCGGCAAGGGCGAGGCCGTCATCGTCGACACCTGGTGGCAGACGGAAACGGGCGGTTTCCTCGGCTCCACCCTGCCAGGCATCGACCCGGCCAAGCCGGGGTCCTGCGGCCCGGCCGCCCTCGGTATCCTGCCCGTCATCCTCGACGAGGACGGCAACGAGGTCCCCGCGGGCAGCGGCAAGGCGGGCAACATCGTCATACGCAACCCGTGGCCGGGCGTCTTCCAGACGATCTGGGGCCAGCCCGACCGGTTCGTCTCGACCTACTACGCCAAGTACAACAAGGACCCGAAGTCGACCGACTGGCACGACTGGCCGTACTTCGCAGGCGACGGCGCCACCCAGGCGGCCGACGGCTACTTCCGTATCCTGGGCCGCGTCGACGACGTGATCAACGTGGCCGGCCACCGGCTCGGCACCAAGGAACTCGAGTCCGTCGCGCTGACCGTCAACGAGGTCGCCGAAGCGGCCGCGGTTCCGGTCGTCGACGACGTCCGCGGCCGCGTGGTCGAGATGTACGTCTCGCTGAAGCCCGGTTACGAGGCCACCCCTGAGGTCGAGGCGAAGGTCAGGGACGCGATCGTAAAGGACATCGGCAAGATCGCCCGGCCGAAGAACATCTGGATCGTCCCCGACATGCCGAAGACCAGGTCCGGCAAGATCATGCGCCGGGTCATCGCCGCGACCTCGAACTTCACCGACACCGGCGACATCACCACGCTCGCCAACCCCGAGATCGTGGAGAAGATCCGCCAGCAGGT
>DASYAD010000332.1:0-7327 GCA_036501515.1 Trebonia sp.
GTGTTCGGCGCTGTGCTGGCCGCCACCGGAAGGCTGACGGCGGCGGCGGTCCTCCCGGGCGCCGCGGCCGCACCGACGGCGACACCGCCCGCGCCGATCGCTGTCGCGGCCACCACGGCGACAGCCGTGCGCCTGGCACGCTGCGTTATTCTCATTTTTGCCTGCTCTTTCTGAAGTCTGCTGAGACCAGCTCAGCCGCAGGCGGTGCAGGCGTCGTGCCGTTGCTGTGGCGGCGATGTGGAGGCGGCGGGCTTCAGGCCCTGGGCAGGGTGAGCGTGAGCCTGGTCCCCGCGCCCGGCTCGCTGACGGCGGCGAGGGTGCCGCCGTGCGCCGACGCGAGCTCGGCGGCGATGGCCAGGCCGATGCCGCTGCCTGAGGTCGCCGCGGCCGCCTGGCCGCGCCAGAACCGGTCGAAGATGTGCGGAAGCTCGGCCGCCGGTATGCCGATGCCGGTGTCCGCGACGTCGAGCAGCGCGGTCTCGCCGTCCAGCCTGGTGGTGACCGCGACCGTGCCGCCGGCTGGCGTGAACTTAAGCGCGTTGCCGAGCAGGTTGGTGACCACCTGGTGCATCCACCGCTCGTCGGCCAGCACCGGCGCCGGCCCCAGCCGGCGCTCGAGCGCGATCTCGGCCGCCTCGAACCTGCGGGCCAGGCTGTCGGCGGCGGATCCGGCGATGGCGCCCAGGTCGCGGGGCTCACGGGTCAGCTGGAGTACGGCCGCGTCGGCGGCGGCCATCGTCTGCAGGTCGTCGACCATGCGGGCCAGCCGAAGCACCTCGTCGCGGAGCGAGCCGAGCTCTTCAGGATTCGGCTCGGTGACGCCGTCGAGCAGCGCCTCGTGCCCGGCCTGCAGCACCGCCACCGGAGTGCGCAGCTCGTGGGCGACGCTCGCGACCAGGTCGCGGCGGATCTTGTCCTCGTAGTCGAGCGTGTCCGCCATATGGTCGAAGGCGGCCGCGAGCTCCCGCAGCTCGCCAGGCGCCCGGATCTCGCCCGCCCGGGCGGAGCGGTCTCCGCTCGCCATCGAGCGGGTCACCGCGATGAGCCGGCCGACGGGCCTGGTGATCCGCCGCGCGACCCCGAGTCCGGTGACGAGCGCGAGCAGGGCCGCGAGCCCGGCCGCCCCGGCGATGGCCCGCAGCAGGGCCGTCCGCAGCACGGCGTCGGCGGCACCGAGGCCTGACGGGCCGAGCCCGGCCGCCACCGAGCCGACGTGGCGGCCTCCGACGGCCACCGGCGCGATCGCCCACGGGCCGGGCGACGATGCGAAGCCGGCGGTGGACGCGACCGGAGCGCCCGCCGCGTCGCGTACCTGCAGCTGTACGCCGCTGCGGGCGGCCGCGTCGAGAAACGGCTCGAGGTCGCTGGTGACCCAGCCCTGGTGCTGCTGCCACGAGCTGCCCGCCACGACCGCGAACGTGCTCGCCAGTTCGGTGCGCTGGCGGCTGGCGAGCGAGGACACGTCGACGGAAGAAAAGACCGCGGTGAGCACGGCGATCAGCGCGACCGCGGCGAGCGCGACCCCGAGAAACGCCAGCGCCAGCCGCAGCCCCAGCGTGTTGCCCCGGTGCCCGGCGCCCGCGGGCCGTGGCGGGGCGTCAAACCCGGGGACGCCGGGCGGCCGCGGCTGGCCGGAGCCGGCCACCGCGCGGTCAGTCATCGCGTGCCAGGCCGAGCCGGTAGCCACCGCCGAGCACGGTCACGATGACGGCCGGGTTACCCGGATCGTCCTCGATCTTTCTGCGCAGGTTCTTCACGTGCGAGTCAACGGTCCGCTCGTAGCCCTCGAACTCGTAACCCCGGACCTTGTTGATCAGCTCGAAACGGGAGTAGACCCGTCCGGGGACGGTGGCGAGCGTGCCCAGTATCCCCCACTCGGTGGGCGTCAGGGCGGCCGCGGCGCCGCGGACGGTCACCGTCCGCTGGGGTTCGTCGATCACCAGGGTGCCGCCACCGTAGCTGGTGACCCCCTGGCTGGCCGCGGCCGGCCCGCCGCGGCGCAGCACCGCCTGCACCCGCAGGACCAGCTCGCGCGGGCTGAACGGCTTGGTGATGTAGTCGTCGGCCCCGAGTTCGAGTCCGCGGATGCGGTCCTCCTCGGCCGCCTTCGCGGTCAGCATCACGATCGGCACCGGCGAGAGCGCCCGGATCTCCCTGGCCACGGTCTCGCCTGGCACGTCAGGCAGGCCGAGATCCAGTACCACGAGGTCCGGTGCCGCGTCGGACGCCATGCCGATGGCCTCCGCCCCCGAGCCGGTCGAGAGCACCGTGAAGCCGGCCCGCTCGAGGTACGTCCTGATGAAGTCGCGCAGCTTGCGCTCGTCCTCCACCACAAGCACTGTGGCCGCCATCACGCCTCCCGTCGCCGCCGCGCGGTGCGCCTCCACATCGTCACCATGACAACTGCACCGGGCAGGCACGCTCGCCCAGTCAACTGGAAAAGCACCGCGCATTAGAACCCGAACCGAACAGCATAAGGCAGGGCAGTTGACTACTCCCGGCACTGAAGGACGGGGATTCCGGCTCTCGCGGGCCGGGGTTCCTGTTTCACGGCCGACTGCACCCGGGAGGACCCGGAATGGCTGACATCAGCTCCGCAGGCATCGCACGGACGAGTCCGGGCTACGGCAAGACCTGCCGCAAGGATGTTCTTCGCGGCGTTCACGTCCCGGTCATGCCGGGTGCCGCACGACGGGCACGTCCAGCGCCGGGTCGAAAGAGACAGAGCGCCGAGCAGGTGCCCGCACGCCGAGCAGGTTTTGGAGCTGGGGTACCAGCGATCGGCGGTGATCACGGTGCGGCCGTACGCCGTCCTCATGAAACCAGAGCTTATCCGATCGCACCCAACTGGATAAGCGTGACACGTGGAAGGGGGGAGCGGCGTTTCCTCCACGGTCTAAAGGCCTGAGTCTCCACGCCGCAAATCCGATGACTGGAAGCGACCTCATCGTGGTGGCGCCGTGGATCATCTTCGGCGTCTGCCTGGCCTGGGTGTGCGTCCGCCTGGTGCGAGCACGCCGCGACGCCCGCCGGTCCCCGTCCGCGCGGCGCAGGCGCCGATGAGCACGTTCGCCAGCCTGCAGGCCGACTCGGTGCTGTCCTACCTGCTGGCATTCTTCGGACCGATGCTCGATGCGGTCATACCCGCGGTGCCGGCCGAGACCGCGATCATCGCCCTCGGCGTCGCGACCGCGGGCAGCACCGACCCGCGTATCGCCCTGCTCGTCGCCTGCGCGGCCGCGGGCGCGTTCCTGGGCGACAATCTCAGCTACCTGCTCGGACGCCGCTTCGCAGCAGTCGTGCGGCGCCGGTTCTTCACCACGCCGAAGGGCGCCAGGGCAGGCGCCTGGGCGGAGCGGTCGCTCGGCCGGTTCGGCCCGCAGCTCATTGTCGTCTGCCGGTTCATCCCCGGCGGCCGCACCGCCGTGACCCTCACCTGCGGGCTGACCGGCTACCCGCGGCGCCGCTACATCACCGCGACCGCGCTGGCCGCGGTTATCTGGGCGCTCTACGCGTTCCTGGTCGGCCGTCTCGGCGGCCGGGCCTTCGAAGGCAACCCGTGGGCCGGCCTCGCCGTCGCCTTCGGTGCCTCGGTCGTCATCAGCGCGGTGATCGAGATCGCCAGGCGGCTGCACGGAAAACTACGCGGGAACCGCCGCCAGGACGAGCGGGCGGCGAGGGCGGTGGCAGGGGAAGCCGCCCCCGTTCTGGATCATGCCGGGCTTTGCGCCTGCTGCCCGTCAGGACGTCACGCCGGAGAGGTTCAGCCCGATCACGCCCGCCAGGATCAGCGCGATCGAGACTAGCTTGACCGTCGAGACCGCGTCGCCGAGGAAGATCATCCCGACGCCCGCCGCCCCGGCGGCGCCGATCCCGGTCCACACCGCGTAGGCGGGCCCGACCTCAAGCTGGCGCAGCGCCACCGTGAGCAGCCCGAAGCTGGTCAGCGCCGACACGGCGAAGCCGGCGGTCGGCCAGGGGGCCTGGAAACCGTCGCTGAGCTTGAGGCACACGGCGAACGCGGTCTCGAACAGTCCGGCCGCAACCAGCGCCACCCATGCCATCACGCCACCTCGCTTCCGGGCGTTCCATCGCTTCCCCCTGTCATGCCGCGCGGGCGCGGAGGCTCCGTGTACGGAGGTTGAAGCCCAGGTGGAGACCGTCTCCATCGGATCTGCACACAGCACCGACCGCTCCTGCATACCCGGGAGCGAGTCTGCAGGAGTGACACACAGGGACGAAAGGGGAAGCCGCGATGGCAGGAAGCCAGGCCGGGCTCATGGACCCGGTCAGCGCCGCCTGGAACACCGTTGCGCGGTTCGGCGACTACGAAAGCGCACAGCAGGCCGTCGACCGGCTCTCCGACGACGGCTTCCCGGTCGAGAAGCTCGACATTGTCGGATCCGACCTGCGGCTGCTCGAGCGGGTGACGGGACGGCTCACCACCGGGCGCGCCGCCGCCGCGGCCGCGCTGAGCGGCCTGTGGGCGGGCCTGCTGTTCGGGGTCCTGCTCGGGCTGTTCACGTCCGGGCACTCCTTCCCCGCGGTCGCCGCGACCGGGGCCGCGCTGGGTGCGGCCTGGGGAGCCGTCTTCGGCTACGTGGCGCACGCCAGGACCAAGGGACGGCGCGACTTCAGCTCCGTCCGTCAGCTGGTCGCGACCCGCTACGACCTGATCGCCCGCGAGGGCACCGTCGACCGCGCCAGGTCCATGCTGAGCGACGCCGGGCTGCTTCCGCCGACCGGGGCGGCCAACTGAAAACCGGGGCGGCACGGCCGAGCGGGGGCCGGCCGTGACCGCCCCGCTGTGGGCGTGGGGCCTGTTCCTCGCGTTCGTGACCGCGATGCTCGTCTTGGACATGTTCGTGCTGCACCGCCGGGCCCACGAGGTGACGCTGCGCGAGGCCAGCGTGTGGAGCGCGGTCTGGGTCACCGTCGGACTGGGGTTCGGCGGACTGGTGTGGGCCTGGGCGGGAAGCGGCCCCGCCCAGGCCTACTTGGCCGGCTACCTGATCGAGAAGAGCCTCTCGGTCGACAACATCTTCCTGTTCGCCGCCATCTTCGCCGCACTCGCCATCCCCGCCCGCCACCAGCACCGGGTGCTGATGTTCGGCATCGTCGGCGCGCTGCTGATGCGGGCCGCGTTCATCGCCGGCGGCATATCGCTGCTCGACGCCTTCCACCCGGTCGTCTACGTCTTCGGCGCGGTGCTGCTCGTCGCCGCCGTCAACATGCTGCGCGGCGGCGGCCCCGGCAACGAGCCCGGGCAGCCGCGGGTGCTGCGCTGGCTGCGCGGGCGGCTGCCGGTCAGCGACCAGCTGCACGGCCAGCGGTTCCTCGTCCGCGACCGCGGCCGCCTGGTCGCGACCCCGCTGCTGCTCGCGCTGCTGGTGATCGAGACCGCCGATGTGCTGTTCGCGGTCGACTCGATCCCGGCGATCCTCGCGGTCACCACCGACCCCTTCATCGTCTACACGTCGAATGTGTTCGCGCTGCTCGGCATGCGGGCGCTGTACTTCCTGCTCGTCGGGGCAGCCGCCCGGCTCCGCTACCTGCAGCCGGCGCTGGCCGTCATCCTGGCCGGGGTGGCCGCGAAGCTGCTGCTTGCCGATGTCGCGGAGTTTCCCGCCTGGTCCGCGCCGGCGTTCATCACCGCCGTGCTCGCCGCCGGGGCGGTGGCGTCGGTCCGCGCCAACCGCCGCGAGGCCAGCGAGGCGAAGGCGGCGCGCGCGGCCAGCGAGGCCAGCGCGACCGCGGCCAAGGCGGCGCAAGCGGCCGCGGATGCCGCACCCGTTTGCGTTAGAGCGCACTCTAACTCCTAGGCTCGTAATGTGACGACCTGGAGCATCAGCCAGGCCGCGGAAAAATGCGGCCTGTCCCAGCACACGCTGCGCTGGTACGAGCGCATCGGCCTCGTCGGCCCGGTGGCACGGGGCGCCGACGGCCGCCGCCGGTTCAGCGACAAGGACCTGGACTGGCTGACGCTGATCACCCGGCTCCGCGAGACCGGCATGCCGGTAAAGGACATGCAGCGCTACGCCGAGCTGGTCCGGTCGGGCGTCGGCGAAGAAGAACGCCTTGAACTGCTGAAGCGGCACCGGGAGGAAGTCCGCCTGGCCCTCGCCGCCCAGCGGGACTGCCTCAAGCTGCTCAACTCGAAGATCGACACCTACACGCGCGAGGTCCGCGAAGCGCGGGCACAGGCTGGCGTGTAACGAAGGAGTCAGAAATGCGCACCACCAAGCTAGGCGATCTCACCGTCTCCGCCCAGGGCCTCGGCTGCATGGGAATGAGCGAATGGTACGGCGCGGCCGACTGGGACGAGTCCGTCGCCACCATCCAGACCGCGCTTGACGAAGGCGTGACGTTCCTCGACACCGCCGACGCCTACGGCGCCGGGCACAACGAGGTCCTGGTCGGCCGGGCGATCGCGCACCGCCGGGACGACGTGCAGCTGGCCACCAAGTTCGGCATCGACCGGAGCGGCGCCGGCGGCGTGGCCCGGATCATCCGCGGCGAGCGGTCGTACGTGAAGCGGGCCGCCGAGGCCAGCCTGGGCAGGCTCGGGGTCGACGTCATCGACCTGTACTACCTGCACCGGCCGCCGCAGACGGCGGAGATCGAGGAGACCGTCGGCGCGATGGCCGAGCTCGTGGCCGAGGGCAAGGTCCGCTACCTGGGCCTGTCCGAGGTCAACAGCGAGCTGCTGCGACGGGCCTGTGCGGTGCACCCGATCACCGCGGTGCAGAGCGAGTACTCGCTGTGGACCCGCGACCTGGAGACCGACGTGCTCGACGCGCTGCGAGAGCTCAACGTCGGCCTGGTGCCGTACTCGCCGCTCGGCCGCGGCTTCCTCACCGGCACGGTGGACCTCAGCGCGCTCGGTGAGAAGGACTTCCGGTCCGCCAACCCGCGTTTCTCCGGCCAGGCGGCCTCGGACAACCAGGCGATCGCCGACACCGTGCGCGCGGTCGCCGAGGCCAAGGGCGTCGCCCCGGCCCAGGTCGCCCTGGCCTGGGTGTACGCCCAGCAGGAGCGGCTCGGTGTCCCGCTTGTTCCGATCCCGGGCACCAAGCGGGTCAAGTGGCTCGAGCAGAACATCGCCGCCCTGGACGTCACCCTGACCGAGGACGAGCTGGCCCAGCTCGACCCGCTCGGCAGCCAGGTCTCCGGCGCCCGGTACTAGGCAACGGCGCCTGGCCGCCTGCCGCCCGTATCAGCCGGCTAGCTGACCGATCCGGGCAGCGGGCAGCACCCGGGCGATGCGCCAGAGCCCGAGCCAGCTCTGCGGGAAGACATGCTCGTCGAGGAGGGCCGCGTGCGCGCC
>DASYAD010000333.1:0-1747 GCA_036501515.1 Trebonia sp.
GCGGCGAGGCGGCACGCTGGACAAGCTCGCACAGCTCAAGCCCGCCTTCAGGGAAAATGGCACGATCACGGCCGGCAACAGCTCGCAGATATCCGACGGCGCGGCCGCCCTGCTGATCACCACAAGCGAGAAGGCGGCCGAGCTCGGCCTCACGCCGGTCGCGCGGGTCCACACTGCCGTTGTCACCGGCGACGATCCGGTGATCATGCTGACGGGCCCGATCCCAGCGACCGCACTCGCGCTCAAGCGCAGCGGCCTGTCTATCAGCGACATCGGGGTATTCGAGGTCAACGAGGCGTTCGCCCCGGTTCCCCTCGCGTGGCTCGCGGAGACCGGCGCCGACCCGGCGCGGCTGAACCCGAGTGGCGGCGCGATCGCCCTCGGGCATCCCCTCGGCGGCAGCGGCGCCCGGATCATGACGACGCTCGTGCACCGCATGCGGGTCACCGGCGCCAGGTACGGCCTGCAGACCATGTGCGAGGGCGGCGGCCAGGCCAACGCCACCATCCTCGAGCTGCTCTGACAGCCACGGCCCCCAGTCAGATGCACCTGTCGGAGCTCGCTGCCAGGCAGCCGGGCAAGCCCGCGGTGATCATGGCGGACGGCAGCCGGGCGGTGACTTTCGCTGAACTCGACCGGCGCAGTTGCCGGGTGTCGCGGCTGCTCGCCGGGCTCGGCGTGGGGCCGGGCGATCATGTCGCGGTCCTCATGGCCAACCGGCTCGAATACTTCGAGATCGCCTGGGGCGCGCAGCGCCGTGGCACGTACTGGACCCCGGTCAACTGGCACCTGACCGCGGACGAGGCCAGCTACATCGTCGAGGACTGCGGTGCGAAGGTGCTGTTCGCCTCGCCGGAGACCGCGGACGTGGCCGCGCGGATCGCGGCCAGGCAGCCCGGCCTCAATGTGTTCGTGACCGGGACCGATCACCCGGGCCTGCGGCGCTACGAGGACGCCATCGCCGCCCAGGCCGCGGGGCAGCCGCCGGACGAGGTCGAGGGGATGTCCTTCCTTTACTCGTCAGGCACGACCGGCAGGCCGAAGGGCATCCTGAGGGAGAGCACGTTCCCGCCGTTCGGCACGGGGGTCGGGCTCGAGCTCCTGATGCAAGGGGCGTTCGGGTTCGCCGCGAACACCGTCTACCTGTGCCCGGCGCCGCTCTACCACGCGGCGCCCCTGGGCTGGTCGATGGGCACCATCCGGCTCGGCGGCACGGTCGTGCTGATGGAACGGTTCGACCCGGCCCAGTGCCTGCGCGCCATCTCACTCCACCACGTCACGGCGGCGCAGTTCGTCCCGACCCACTTCGTCCGGCTGCTCAAGCTGCCACCTGACACGCGCGCCGGCTGCGACACCTCCGCCCTGGCGACAGTCGTGCACGCCGCCGCGCCATGCCCGGTCGAGGTCAAGCGGGCGATGATCGACTGGCTCGGCCCGGTGCTCGTCGAGTATTACGCCGGCAGCGAGGGCAACGGGATGACGATAATCGGCTCGCCGGACTGGCTGTCCCATCCGGGCTCCGTCGGCCGGCCAGTTGTCGGTGCGGTGCACATCCTGGGCGAGGACGGCGGTGAGCTGCCAGCTGGCCAGGACGGGGGCGTCTATTTCGACGGCCCGTCGTTCGAGTACCACCACGATGCGGTCAAGACCGCGAACTCGCGCAACGGCAACGGCTGGTCCACCCTGGGCGACATCGGCCACCTGGACGACGAGGGCTACCTGTACCTGTCCGACCGGCGCACCGACC